>JAGNTK010000052.1 GCA_017987575.1 Novosphingobium sp.
TGTTGTTGTAACGATTTATAGTCTGCGCCTGAACTGCCGGTGCCAACCAGACAAAGGACGCGAGCAGCAAAACCACGCAGATTCCCTTGCGGAAACCGGCGACAAGCCTTGCATGGTGAATGGTTTCAACCCTCGTCATAGGGAAGGTCACTAACTATCTATAGTTAATGACCCGCTAAACTCGGCGACCAAAATTCTCAGAATCCACAGTTTGTGAAGAGTTTTTATGCCTATGATCAGTGATTTATCGGGTTCCGCCGCCCCCTATCCGGTTCGCAAAGATTGGGCGAGCGCGATGCAGCGCCCCAGTCAAACAGCTGTGTACGTTTGCGATCCATTGCAAGGATCTGCGCAATCGACCCGACATTTCCTAGATCGCTTAGGCGCTATAAATTACTTGAATTAATATATTTATTTCATTGATATTGCAAGGTAATAGCAAACATGCCATGATACACGCCTGGCTTCTGATTGCGCTTGACCCGCAGTGTTGCGCCGACCGGGAAGGCGAACATCCCGGTGCTGGACGAAATCCGAAAGGAGCGCGGCGCGGTCGTAAGTTGGACCTGAGGGGTACTGCCTACAATAAAGGTATCAAACTGCATCGTTTCAACGCCGCCAGCACGGGTAAGCACACCAGTTGGCGCCGTTATCGAAATCAGGACAGATTGATTGGGGAAACCATATCCCGCAAAGAGCGCGGGTGAGCCTGCATTTCCGAAAAGCGTCACACCGCCGGTCTTAGAACGGGCGCCACTCGGCGCGATTGTGACGGTACCTGCGGAGTTGCCCGCAGCAATCTGACCAAAATCAAGGTCTTGCGTCTTGATGAAGCTGAGGCGCGCGACGATGATCGCAAATGCCTCTCCCCGGTCACTCACGCTTTGCTGCGCTTCGGCTTGGCTCGGCACAGACAGGCTGGCACATAGCGCGCAAAGCCCGGTTAGGAACCAGTTTCTCGTCACGCAGCGCCTCGCAGTTTCCATCCCAGCCGAGTTCACCCAACCGCCCATCTTGCGCTGGTCAGCCAAATGTGAATCTGGCAGCTATATACCTTTAGATAGTCAATAACCGCTTAATCCTGTTTCGGGTCCGAGTGCGATTGCATTGCCGACTCTCGGAGATCTGCCGCCCAGTCTAGACACCACTGGATCGCAACCTCAGCGGCTTCGACATCCTGGCGCAGTTCATCCAGCAGTGCGGGCGATGAATCGTTCGCCATTTCCCGAGCTCTGAGTTCGGCGCGCTTGCGGTGAACCACCTTGCCTTCAATTCGAACCATCGCTTCATAACCGTCAATCGAAACCACGCCTTCGGCAAAATGTTCGAATGCCTGAGTAAGTTTGCTCTCTACCTCATTGTACAAACCTGATTTTAGCAGGGTGTCTGCAGCGCTCGACCTATCCAGATTGGCATGGATCGCCAACAAGCTCCGTTTGCGTTCCCGCTTCAATGGTGGCTGCGATACGTCATCCAAGGCAGCTCGTTGCGCAAGTCTCGGCGATTCTTTTACCGCGCGCGGCTGAGTATCCTGTGAAACCGGACGGCTCCCAGGTCGCCTGCGCCACAGGCTGCCAAGCTGCCAGATGAGCACAGCAAGCAAAGCCATCAGCATGGCAAGGAGTAGCTTTGGCGTCATGATCGTCCGAATTGGGCCGTTTCCTGATTGCCTCTTCTGCTATAACTATTGGCTATGTCCATCTGTAATATGATGGCTGCAACAAAAGTGAAGCTCTCTACCCATCCGCGATCCGCTTGCCGGTCACGACTGACGGTCCTATCAGCCACTTGGGAATTGGTCGTTCTCAGGAGAGTTGTCGTTTTGCTTCAAGCCCATGCAGGCAGGAACCCGGACTGGCTGATCGCCAGTAGCCGGCTGCTGTTGTCATTCACCATGTTCATCATGGCTATATCCGACGACGAAGGAATTGGTTTCGTCCTTGAGCCCGATGACGTTCTGTTGGCATATTATACCTATCTAGCGGCAGCTCAGTTGCTGATTCTGATGACCAGCTGGTGGCTGAACTATCGCTTGCGGCGCGCGGCATATGCGCTGGATGTGGTCCTATACGTCAGCCTAACGTACGTGGTCGAGCCCTTGAACTCGGGCTATTTTGCCTCCTCGATCGCAATGTTGGCTTTCCTTGTTGTCGCGGCGGCAGTGCAATGGGGCTGGCGTCGGGCACTGCAGATTGCGATTCTACTCAATCTGATCTGCATTGGGATGATGGTGCAGATGTGGACATCCGAAATGGAGATGTCGCATTCCGCCTTGCTTCGCCGACAAGTCTTCCAATTTCTGGTTAGCATCTTTTTGGTGTGGATAGCGTCATTTGCGCAAATCCGCTGGCTTCGAGGCCCTGACTGGCAGCCGCTGATTGCGAGCAACGCCATGATCAATCACCAACTCGAGTTTGCTCTGTCAGCTAGCGGCGGAAAAACCGGTGCATTATGCTGGATCGAAGATGACCAAGCCGCTTGCAATGCCGCATGGATACGGCCCTCTAACCCGCCGGAAAGTTCCTGCTCCCGTTGCTCTGGAACATTTGAACGCAGCTTGGTCGGGCCCGCGCTGTTCGATCTGCGCCATGGTCGTGTGGTGGTGCTAAGCCCACATGGTGAGTTCGAACGGGCAGACATGAACGAAGACGAGCGTGAATTCGCCCTAAGACATGGTTTCAAACACGGTGTCTTCGTTCCACTCACTGGCGCTTCTGGATCTGGCCGATTGGTTTATCGGCGAGCCCTGTTTTCAGGCGTGGAGCACCTTCGGCTGTCTGAAGAAATTGGAGCTAAGATCAGTGCCGGCTTTGACAATCACAATCTGGTTCGCACCGCTGAAGCCATGGCCGCCGACCGGCAGCGGCTTGCGCTGGCCCGCGATCTGCATGACAGCGTTTCACAGGCCTTCGCCGGAGCGCGGTACTGGATCAAATCAATACGAAGCAGGGTACCTGAAGACATCGGCGGCGTCGGAGATCTTGACCGGCTGGGAAAAATGCTCGGCGCTGAGCAGGAGCAGGTTCAGGACCTGATAACGGCTCTGCGCGCGAGCAGCCCCGGCTCTGGCAAAGCCGACTGGCAAAGCGAACTGGCGTTCATCGTCGATCGCCTTTCCAACAATTGGAATGTTGTGATTCATTTGACGGCAGACGGCGATGGCGCAGCTTTGCCTCGCAGCACTGTTTACAACCTTGCCCAGCTAGTCCGCGAGGCTGTCGCCAACGCCGTGCGGCACGGTCAGGCGAGCGAGTTGAGGATTTCGTGCGTCCGTCAAGATCAGCAGTTGGAACTAACGGTCGAAGACAATGGCAAGGGTTTTCAATTTAATGATAGAAAGCCCGTATCCTTGGCTGGGCGGCTACGCGAAATGGGTGGGCACCTTGACCTTTCCAGCAAAGCAGGGTCAACCTCGCTGTCGATGACTATACCTTTGGGAGAAGATTGATTGGCCCGCATTGCAGTCATTGATGATCACGCATTTTTCAGGATGGGCGTAGAAGCCGCGCTGTGCGATGAGGGGCATGAAATTGTCTTGTCGATCGGCGACGGTGTTGATGCCTGCGCGGCGGTCAAGCGCGCTGGTCCCGATGTTATCCTGCTCGATCAGCGGATGTCCCCGGTCGATGGAGCAACAGTGCTCAAATCGCTGCGCGCCAACGGCGTGACATTGCCGGTTATCCTGCTGACGAACGAACTGTCGGATGCAGCTTTGTTGAAAGTGATGCAGGCGCGGGTCGATGCGATCGTGTTCAAACATTGCCCTGAAGAGCGCCTGTTTGAAGCGCTCGAAGCTGTTCTGGCCGGACGTCGATTCATCGATGGCGATCTGATTGACAAGTCGCTTTCACTTAGCTCGGGTCAGACCGAAGAGCCAGCGCTGGATTCACTTTCCAAGCGCGAGCAACAGATCACGATGCTTGTCTGTCAAGGGCTGAAAAACCGAGAAATCGGAGACCAGCTAGGGATGTCTGAAGGCACAGTTAAACTGTACCTGCACAACATCTATCGCAAATTGGGTGTGGCAAACCGGACAAGTCTGGCACTGAAGATCACTTCTGTGGAGGCTTAATGAGCACAGCGAATTGGGTTTCTAGTTGAATCTCTTGTGCCCTGGCCGGTTATTGTTGCGCACACACCAGAGCTCCGCCGCAAAACCGGCGCGCTCGGGTACATATTCATGCGTACTGCTGAGCAACAGTTTGGTCTGCTCGGCGACACATGCTTGAAGCGGGCCTGGCCGCCAAGCGTGTGCAGTCGCGGCTCCAGCCAGCAGCACCAAGCCGACGAAACCCCATCTGACGGCGGTATGGCGGGTCCACGAGTGTTTCGTTTCAATCATCTGACTTGCGGCCCTAGCAATGCGAATCCCCGCCGCCGCCAGTCACGCCTGACTGATCGACCGCGCGAAGATCACGAGTGTCTCGAACTAGATAGGCAGCTTCCTGCCGAAATCGCATGTTGCTGACGAACAGGGTGCCGAAGATCCCCTGATATTCGTAGATCACTTCGACAAACATGACAGCGACACCGTTGTTCGCCTGAACCTTTGTCGCGCCGGAACCCATGCCATTCAGCTGCGTCCCGTTTAGTCCATTGTTGTTGGAATCATTGCCATAGGCAGAAGGAGTGAGGAGGCTTCCAGAACACCTCTGCCAATGAATGAATTGCTTACCAGATGCCGGGTCGCGCTCAAGACTAGAGAGGATCACCCGGCCATTCCCGGTGAAGTTGAACCGTTCCCCAACTTTGATCGCCCCGGTCATGACCGAATCAATTCCGCCTTCAGTCACGGTGGGGGCTACGGTATTGTTGTTGGTCTGTTCAAGCCGCGAAGCGTTGTCGGCAACCTGGAGGGCGATCTGGCTGATCTGCATGTTGACCGAAGCCATGTAGGCGATCTCAATCCCGAACATCCCCATCACCGAGATGATCGGGAAGACCATCGCAAATTCAACAAGTGAAGCCCCTGACTTGTCAGAAACCAGCCGCCGGAGTGCTTGCATTACGCCAATTGGGATCATGAGCAGGTACCCGCATTTGAACCATACTCATCCTGCAATGCAAAAGGCTGATTTTTGCGGACTGCAGTAGCCGTCAATGAACGCTGCTGCCAGTTCTGTGGCATGAACGGGACCGCAAAGATTGGTTTGTAGGAAACAGTGAATCGGTAAACCACAACGTCACTTGCGCCGCCGTTACCTTGTTGACCGACGTCCTTGTCCCATTGGCTGTTGTTGTTTTCATCGACATAAGCTTCACCGTCATTGCATTCGCCATCATCGTTTCCGTCGTTCCATTTTTCTGGACGGCCGATATCGACGAAATCGTAGTAACTGGTTCGGGTCGAACTGAATGTTGCGCCGGGAAAGATCGGTTTGACCTGCGCTTTTACCAGATTGTCAGCCGTCTCAGTATTGGTTGTTTCTAGGGCGGAATCGCGAGCGGCCTTTTCCACGGCACCGTTTAAGACTGACGTGCCGTAAGCCATCTGCCCAAGATCAAAGATCCCGATCACCAACATCAGCATCACCGGCGCGACAAGGGTGAATTCGATCGCACTGACACCATCGTCATTCGACGAAAGTACGCGCAAAGATTTACCAAGGTTGGATTGCAGACCCGTCCCGTCCTTCTGCACGCGCATCATGACAGCACCCGCAATTCGCCAACCTGTTTGGCAATTTCCTGGAAGGCTGTGTTCAATGACGCCGCGTCGTTCGCTGTGTACGAGCTGCTCGGCGATGCACAATAGGCCAGATCGTCGGTCAGCCCGCTGGTAAAGCCGATCACCCAAACCCGGACGCCTTTGGCCTTGATCGCATCGCAGATTGCACGGAACCGCAAGCTATGGCGGGTGTTGGCCTGCGTGCTTGTCCCATCGTCGGTGATCCGGCGGTCAATGGCCTCGATGCCATAGGCATTGTAAATGGAGGAATTCGCTTCCTGAAAGCCGTCGGTCATGAAAATAAGATGGCGGCTGACGTTGCCGCCATTGGCAGGCTCATCCGTCACCAGATCAGATAGAATTCCGTCCGGGTTGCTCAAACGCGCGCCCCAAAGCATCCCAATATCGAGGTAAGTATTGCCTTGCGCCGTCAATGAATCCGCAAACGAATTGAAGCTGCTCTGGGTCATCTCTTTGAATGATTGCGCTTTGGGTACACAATATGATGTCGCTGCCGAGCCACTCATGGCAGGAGCAATCGTGTTGCGCCGATAGGCAACCTGCCGCCAGAGCGGAGCCCACTTCATGGCATTGCTTCCGTCCGGTGCGGTATCGATATCAAGATCGAGAGCATCCGAGGGCGTCATCCCGCTTAAGGTCGTATAACTGATATCATCCGCCGAAACGGTTTCGCGTTCTTCAATGCATCCGTCCCAGGTCGAGCTAACAGCCGCGCCATTGGTTCCGGTGTTCGTCGAAACCGGAACAAAAGTTTTCAATGCGCTGACATCGTATTCAACCGGGCGATAATCAAAATGATCGAATTCCTCACGAGTAATCGTTTCGTACAGCGGATCGCTGGTATTGTATGTGTAAGTGTAAAACGTTCTGCTGGATGTGTAATAGTAGACATACCATCTGCTACCAGATTTTTGACAAGTGTAAGTTCGCATCGTTTGCGGCTGACCCGTCCAGTTGGACACTATCTGCTGCCCAGACCCATTTGTAGTCGTGCTGGTTCCGCTTGTTGTTGCGCCGCTATTTGACCAAGCGGTGTCGGCGGGCCGGGCCGCGTTGCAGGCAGAAGATGAGTTGTAACGGGGGTTATCGATCCGGGTGCTGGAACCGTTCGTTATGCTGCCATAACCCGTATCGCTGCTGACCACCGGATCATCCCATCCAGTAAATACCTCCTCAGTAATTGTCCGCATAACCGGTGCACGTGATTGGATCGTCCAGGTGCTGGTAATGTAATCCGGGTTCAAATCGATGAGTAACTTGCCGACATTGACCGTGGTGCTGAAGGGTACGAAGGAATAGCGAACACGTGCATTGGTACCCTGCGTCGCAGTTGAGACCGTCGTATAGAAGTTTTTCATCGATGATTTCAGCGCAGTTAATCTGGTGCCCGAGCCCAAAGAGGTGCTCATTGAACCGGTCACGTCGAGGACCATTGTGATGTCGCTGTTGCCTACGCCCATGGTTGACGCACAGTTGGCAGTCAGCGTCATGTCGCCTTTGCCGAACATCTGCATCATCAACATGGGCATCTGGGTGCTGGCTTTGCCGCCGATTGAGTTGCCAGCCGTATCCGAGGCAAGCAGAAATGTGGTGCTCTTGGTGCCTTGCTGGTTTTGGTCAAAGTTTATGTTGAAATAGCGATTGGCCTGATTCTTGGCATTCTGATCAAAGCCGCCAGTTGTAACCGCACGGCGGCCAGCCAGAACGCCAGAATCGCAAGCGTTTTGAAGTCGGTTCTGGACCTTGTAGGCGCGACTCATGTCAACACCGCCACCAACGATTGCGGCCATGACGATCACGGTCGACGCCGCCATCGGCAGGACATTGCCGCTGGTGTCTGCCAGCAATCGTCTCAGGAATGGCTCCTTGCTGGTCATGCCCATTCACCCGTTCAAAATTAAGCCGAAGCTGCGGCCTACGCGCAGAGCGTAAATAATATCTTACGATAGATACTATCGGCCAATTCAGATTTTAGGGGAGCACGTCAGGGTGCTTATCTCTTGGTGGCCTGTTTGAGCAATTCGCGGGCCAACATCATTCCGTCAAGCGGACCAAAACTGATATGGTTTCGGGATGTTTCGAGATCAAACGTGCCCCCGTCCATCGACGGGGGCACTACTTGGATTCAATCCGGTACTTGGATTCCGGTTTGAGGGCAGCAGATCGGGAGGGCCGAGCAACCGCCGTGTCTGGATATAACGAACGTTAGTTATGAGAGTATTAAGGCGGGTAAACTTTGCGCCGCAGATTTGAGCTCGCGTTCAATCTGACCATTACGGAATTGGCGTAAGCGTTGATCAAGACTCACGTCAGGTTGCAACAGAAGGCGGAACTCGTTCTTCGGCCTGCGTGTATGTCCAAGTTTGGAAGACCAGCTCCCCCGCGCAGCGGCCATGCAGTTCGCCTTCGCAAAGCAAAGCCCCTAAAACCAAAAAAGGCCTCCCTTGCGGAAGACCCTTTGGAGTTTTGGTGCGCCCGGAACGATTCGAACGTCCGACCCTCAGATTCGTAGTCTGATGCTCTATCCAGCTGAGCTACGGGCGCGTTGGAGAGGCGTCCTTAGGCACCTCATCTGGGCTTGGCAACCCGCTATTTCGCCCTTTCAATGTATTCTTGCAGTGCCCGCGCCAACGGCACATCCAGCGGCGGCATGGCCAGATCGGTCAGCATTGACGGCGCAAACCAGCCGATCTCCTCTCCGACTAGGCACACCGGCGTGCCCGCCCACGATCTGCAAGTGTAAAGTAGAATGACATGCGGCTGATCCGGGTTTGCCGCAAAACTAAGCGGTTCGGCAGCATCGGGTTCGATGTGCAGGTCCAGTTCTTCGGCAATCTCGCGTTGCAACGCCGATGTCAGGGTTTCTCCCGCTTCAACCTTGCCACCAGGGAATTCCCATAGCCCGCCATGCTCGCCCGCGAAGCTCCGACGCTGCAGCAGCACGCGTCCGGCTTCATCGATCAAGGCCAAAGCCACAACCGGGATCACTGTCGGATTTTTTTTCACGTTAGGGTCCGCCTTAAATGAATTCTTAGGGATGAAGTCACTAACTGGCCTGCAACCTGCCCATTTTGGGGATGCAGACCAATGACGAATTTCATCAAGCGGCTGATCAGCGATCAAACTGGTGCGACCGCAATCGAATACGGCCTGATTCTCGCGTTGATCGTGCTGGCGATGCTCAGCGGGATTCAAGCTTTCGCCGATGGAACCATCACCATGTGGGAAACCGTTTCGACCAAAACCGCAGAAGCGATTGGTGGACCGTAGAATTAAACATTTCTCAAGAATTTCCCCTTAGTCCGGCAATTGCTCAATCCGGGTGACAGGGAAAGAGCCGGGTAAATTGACTGCTAACAGGAGACTAGACATGAAGTTTTTCAAGAACCTTTTCCGTGACGACGCTGGTGCGACCGCTATTGAATATGGCCTGATCGCTGCTCTGATCGCCGTTGCTGCCATCACTGCAATGCAGGGTCTGGGCAACGAACTGCAGACCACGTTCAACACCACCTCGTCGGCCATGGAAGCTGCTAACTAAGCAGCTGGCCAACAGGCACGAAAATGAAAGGGCGGCAGGGAAACCTGCCGCCCTTTTGCTGTGCTGATCATGCGAAGAGTCAGTACGTTACCAGCTTGATCCGCTGCCCAGCCACGATCCGTGAATCAGCCTTTAGCCCGTTCAACACCAGGAACCGGTCAAGCGGTGCGTCGGTATAGGCCATCCGCTTGGCCAGCGTCTGGACAGTGTCGCCTTTTTTGGCAGTCACGACCAACAGCTTGCGCGGTTTCACCGCAGCAGCTTCGGCCACTGATATGCGCCGCATCGATGCAAACATCGGTTCAAACACATTGGCCCCGCCCGCCTGGGTCATCGTCATGAAGTGAAATGCGTGGGTCGCATCGAACTGATAGGCGTAAACCGTTACATCCACAGCCGCGTTGTTGCCCTGCGCGACTCGCGCCGTTGCATAGGCGGCAGGCAGCCCGTTGACCGTGGTGCGCGAGACGCTGCTGGGTGTTATCGTAATCTTGTTCTGTGTGCCAAGCGCGGTGAACACGGCGCGGACATAGGCATCAAGATCGCCATTATAGGCCGCCGCCGTCAATTGACCTTTTCCGGCCTGCCCGCTGATCGCGACGGCACGGGTGCCATTCAGCATATAGAACCCGTTGGGGGCTTCGAACGAAAATTTCTCAACCGGATGGATGAATTTGCGGCCTTCAACGATTCCCTGCTTGGGATCATCGCCATAGGTCAGCCCATTGATCTTGGTCAGAAAGGTGTCGCGATTGGTCAATCCTTTCGCAGTCGTGCCGGCCAGCGCCAAAGTCGTCGAAACACGCTGGGCCGGATCGGGGTGGGTAGAGGCCCATTCCGGAACGCGATCGGTACCAACCCCAAGCAGGCGCGCGGAGAGTGCGTTCTGATTCGCCAGGCTTTGCAGCACGGTAGACATCGCCCGCGGATCATAGCCAGCGCGGCGCAGATACTCGACCCCCAGTTTGTCCGCCTCATTTTCCTGACCGCGTGAATATTTCAGCGTCAACAGTTGCGATCCCTGCAGAAAGCCTTGTTGAAGCACCTGACCGATCTGGCTATTGCCCAGCAGGGCGCCCGAAAGGACAGCCCCCAACACCCCGATCACCTGATTGCGGGTCGCCGTGCTTTGCCGCTTGGCCGAATGGCGCGCGACCCCGTGGCCGTTTTCATGGCCCAGTACGCCGGCCAGCTCAGCTTCGTTATTCATCAAAGTGACGAGCTGGCGGGTGGTGTACATATAGCCGCCAGTTGTCGCGAATGCATTGTCGACCGAGGAATTGAGCAAGGTAACCGTGAAATCGCTGCTGTTCTTTGACACCCCCGATTGCAGTGCAACCTTTTTGCCGATGCTTTCTACATAGAGCGCATGCGGCCCGGTCATCGCCCCGCCAAATTCGGCGACAAGTTGCGGATGATACTCAGCGCCTTGCTGCTTTTCCTTGGCGGTGATCGCCAGAGGTGTGCCGGTGGTCTGTTGCGCGGTCACGCCGCCTTGCGGGGCGGCAGCCAATGCCAGCGCGGTGCCGATGGCCAGAGCGGTTTGGGTGGATTTGCGGTAGTTCATCACGGGCTCCCTGCGATGGAGTTAACCATCACAGGGCTAAGCCCTTAATTGCGGATTGAAAAGCCCTGACGGGCTAAACTCATCCCTCGCCGATCCGCAGGAACCGTTCTTCGCGCTGGCTTCGCAGCTTATCCACCGACAGCTTGCCCAGTGCATCGAGTTCTTCGCCAATTGCCTTGGCCAAAGCTTCCATCGCCAGTGCCGGATCGCGGTGTGCGCCGCCAACCGGTTCCTTGACGATCCGGTCAATCACGGCGAGCCCCAGCAGGTCCTGCGCAGTCACTTTCATCGCTTCCGCGGCTTCGGAGGCTTTTTCATTGGTCCGCCACAGGATCGAAGCGCAGCCTTCGGGACTGATCACCGAATAGACCGCGTGTTCAAGCATCAGCACGCGTTCGGCGCTGGCCAATGCGACCGCGCCGCCGGATCCTCCCTCACCCACGATCACCGCGACCATTGGCACGGGGAGCGCAAGGCAAGCCTCGGTCGAACGGGCGATCGCCTCGGCCTGACCGCGTTCTTCGGCTTCGATCCCCGGGAACGCGCCAGAGGTATCGACCAAGGTCACTACCGGCAGGCCAAACCGGCCGGCCAGCTCCATCAACCGGATCGCCTTGCGGTATCCTTCGGGCTTACCCATGCCGAAATTGTGCTTGATCCGGCTTTGGGTGTCGTTGCCCTTTTCGTGGCCGATCAGCATTACCCGGCGCCCGTTCAGGGTCGCAAAACCTCCAATAATCGCCTGATCGTCGCCGTAATAGCGGTCACCGCCCAAGGGCATGAAATCGGTGAACATCTGCGCAACGAAATCGCAGAAATGCGGGCGCATCGGATGGCGCGCAACCTGTGTCTTCTGCCATGGGGTTAGCGCCTTGTAGGTCGAAGCCAGCAGGTCCGCGCTTTTCAATTCCAGCCGCCGGATCTCGCTGCTGATATCGACATCGCCCTGCTCGGCAGTCTGGCGAAGCTCAGCAATCCGGGCTTCAAGCGCGGCAATCGGCTTTTCGAACTCTAGGTAAGAAATCATCGTTTCGCGCTAGCCCTCATGCACGCGCACTGCAAGAGGGTGCCGCGCGTTGACCAGCGCCACCAGCCGCGCCGCATCGACATGGGTGTAGATCTGGGTGGTGGCGATATCGGCGTGGCCGAGCAAGGTCTGCAGCACGCGCAGGTCTGCCCCGCCCTCCAGCAGATGCGTGGCAAAGGCATGGCGCAGCACGTGCGGGCTGACTTTTTCGGGATCGATTTCGCTGCGGGCGGCCAAGGCGCGGAGAAGCTGGAACAACCGGATCCGGGTCAAATGGCCTTGGCGCGAGGATGAGGGAAACAGCGCCTTGCTACCCTCTGGCCGCAACGCCAGCCAGCGCGACAAGGCCTGCTTCGCACGGGTACTGACCGGAACCATCCGCTGCGCCCCACCCTTGCCGGTGATCGTCAGGAATGGCGCATCACGCGGCACGGCGTTCAGCGGCAAGGACACCAGCTCAGTCGCGCGCAAGCCCGAGCCATAGAGCAGTTCGAGCAGTGCCAGCATCCGAACGCCCTCGGCCTTGTCACCGGCAGCTTCCAACTCAGCGCGGGCGAACAGCGCCTCAACCTCAGCATGGCTCAGCAGCCGTGGCAGCGGACGGCGAGCGCGCGGACGTGGCAGCGCTGGTGAAGGATCATCCTTGCGCAGGCCCTCGTCGATCAGAAACCCAAAAAACTGCCGCAGTGCCGAGCATTTGCGCGCCAGACTTGAAGGAGCCAAGCTGGCCCAGGCGGCTCCAAGCGAGGCCACTGCGGCATTGTCGGCCGTCACCAGATCGCCGATCGATTCCTCAGCCCCTTCGAGATCGCGGCGATAGGCCGCCAGCGTGTTCGCAGCTGCTCCGCGCTCGGCGGCCAGCATCGCCAGAAAAGACTCGATTGCCGCTGAGATCGCCTAACCCCGCGCGATCGCTTCAGCCGCGATCATTCGCGCTTCAGCACTTAGCCCAACCCGGTTCAGTGCTGATACGATGTGGTAGAGGTGGAGCGGGGTCATCCGCGCCCAGCTATCGCCCTGCATCCCGATCCCGGCGAGCAAAACCACCAGTTCGCGATTGTTGACGTCAGCAGCTTGCTGGATCAGCCGGGTCCAGTTGGTCGTCCG
>JAGNTK010000187.1 GCA_017987575.1 Novosphingobium sp.
GATCGGTGCCGTCGGTTGCGGCAAATTTCAGTCCATCGGCGACCGTAGTCAGACCCTGCTCGGCAAGGTTGAAAGTGCGCGCAAGGGTGCGGGCCTGCTCCAGCGCTGCGGTTCGCAATGAGGGATCTACCGGATCGGTTGAAAGCTGCTGCAGCGCTTCTTCAAACCCGGTGATCGCAGGAAACATACCCGATTGTTCAATCGCGGCTTCGACGTTCTGGTAAGCGCTAAGCTCGGTTTCGGCGCGGGTTGCATCGGCGCCGGTGCGGCGCACTTCGCTCTGGCGAAAGGCATCGACGTTGCGGATCATGCCGTCGGTTCGCACGCCTGAGAATGACAAATCGCCAGTCTGACCAAAGCCGCTGGCAGACGCCAGTTCACTCAGCCGGACCGAGCGGCGGACATAGCCCGTGGTACTGGCATTGGCGATATTGTGCGCGGTCACGTCAAGCGCGATGCGCGCGGCACGGACACCCGATGTCGCGATGGTCAAGAGGTCAGAAGCCATGGCCTATTTCTTCCCCAGTTGCGCCGAAAGCTGCGCTTCGATCAGCCTGCCGAACCCGAAGGCACCGCTTTGCGCGGCAAGATCGGCGAAGTGCTCGTCCTGCATGGTGCGGAAGGTGTCGAGCGCCTGTCCGCCGAGCAGCTCGCTGCCGAAATCGGTTTTGCGCGCTGCGGCCAGCATCTGGCGCAGAAAGATTGCTTCGAACTGCTTTGCAGCTCCGGCCAATTGCGTCCGGTCGGTGCCGTGGCTGGCGGTCAGGCTGCCACTGGCGAGCATCGGGGAGGAAATCGGGCTCATATCACCACCACTTCGGCTTTGAGCGCCCCGGCCTGCTTCAGCGCCTCAAGGATCGCGACCAGATCGGGCGGACTGACGCCGAGCAGGTTGAGCGCATCGACCAGCTTGGCGAGGCTTGCGCCGGGTTTGAAATAGACGACCCGGTTTCCGTCCTGCTGGGCATCCAGTTTGCTGTCCTGCTGAACGGTCGTCTCGCCCCGGCTGAACGGTGCGGGCTGGACCACGGTCGGACTTTCATCGATCCGCACGGTCAGCTTGCCGTGGCTGATCGCCGCCGGGTAGAGCCGCACGGCCGAGTTGATCACCACTGTGCCGGTGCGCGAATTGATCACCACCCGGGCCGGAGCTTCGGCGGGAGTGACGTCGATCATCTCCAGTTCGGCCATTCGGCTGGCGCGGCTGTCAGGATCGGCGGGCAATTGCAGCGAAACGGTGACGCCATCGACGATCGTGGCGGTGCCCGGCCAGCGCCGGTTGACTGCATCGCGGACCCGCGTCGCAGTCAGGAAGTCTGACTGGTAGAGGTTCCAGCGCAGGCTGGTCCCGGCATCGAACCCGGTTGCGACCGTGCGTTCGACACTGGCGCCATCGGCGATCCGGCCGACTGTGGGCACGTTCACGGTCAGCTTGGACCCATCGGCACCTGAGACGCCAAGGCCCCCGACCGCCAGGTTGCCCTGTGCCATGGCATAGATCTGCCCGTCGGCGCCATAGAGCGGGGTCATGATTAAGGCCCCGCCGCGCAGGCTTTTGGCCTTGCCGATTGCTGAAACCGTCACGTCGATCCGCTGCCCGGGTTTGGCAAAGGCGGGCAGATCGGCCGTGATGATCACGGCGGCAGCATTCTTCAGCGCCGGGTTCACGCCAGGTGGGAGCTGCACTCCGACGCGGCCGGAAACCCCGTGCATCGCCTGGGTGAGGTATTCGAGGCTGTCATCGCCGGTGCCCGACAGGCCGACAACGATGCCGTAGCCGGTCAACTGGTTGCTGCGCACGCCTTGGAACGTGCCGAGATCGCGCAGCCGTTCGGCTTGCGCGGGGAAGGGGGCAAGCGAGCTGAGCAGCAGCGCGGCGATGATCGTGAGGCGGAACATCACATTCCCCTCAAAACGGACTGATAAAGTTGAAGAACTTGGACAGCCAGCCTTCGCGGCTGGCGCGGCTGACCGGGCCGTTCCCGGCATATTCGATCTTGGCGTCGGCAACCCGGGTCGAGGCAATCCGGTTGTCGGAATCGATATCGGCCAGCCGCACGATCCCGGCAAACTGGACCCATTCCTGTCCCTGGCTGAGCATCAGACGTTTTTCCCCGCGGACCAGCGCGGTCCCGTTGGGCCGCACTTCGACAATGGTGACCGAAACCTCGCCGCCGAGCGTGCTCGATTGGTTTGCGTTTCCATCACCCTTGAACGACGTTTCGCCGGACATCTTAAGGCTGTCGGGCTTGATGAAGCTGAGCGGGCCGGTGGCCGGCGGAGTGACTCCAAATCCGCCGGACTTGCTGCTTTTCGATCCGGCAGCTTTCGATGTCGTGATCCGTTCGGTCAGCACGATCGTCACCGGATCGCCAACTTTGCTGGCGCGGTGGCCCTGATAGAGCGCGGCATAGCCATCGCCCGAATTGAAGATCGACCCATCGGCGGCGCGTGGCGGCGGCGGCGGCGCGGGCAAGGTGGCTTCGAAGCCGGGCTTGGGCTTGGGCCCGGCGCAGGCCGCAGAAACCACCACAAGGTTCGTCATTGCGAGCGCAGCGAAGCAATCCAGGGCAGTGTTGCGCCGCAGTGGATTGCCGCGGGACCTGCGGCCCCTCGCAATGACGGATGAATTGGTGATGCTCATATCCATCCTCACAATGTCTGGTTGGCGTTGCGCAGCATTTCGTCGACCGAGGAGATCATTTTGGAATTGATCTCGTAGGCCCGCTGGCATTCGATCATGTCGACCAGCTCTTCGACTACGTTGACGTTGGAGGCTTCGAGCATGCCCTGCCGGATGGCGCCGCGGGTGCCATCGCCGGGCGCGCCGACTTGGGCTGGGCCGCTGGCAGCGGTTTCGGAAAGGAAGTTGTCGCCCAACGCTTGCAGACCCGCCGAATTGGCAAAGCTGGCAACGGTGATCTGGCCAATCTCGGTCGGCGTAGAACTGGCCGAGGTGGTGACCGAAACGGTGCCATCCGGGCCCACGGTGATTGAGGCGGCATCCTCGGGAATCGCGATCGCGGGCTGGACCGGATAGCCCTGTGCGGTCACCAGCTGGCCCTCGGCCGAGCGGCTGAAATTGCCCGCGCGGGTATAGCCCAGCTTGCCGCCGGGCAGCTGGACCTGAAAGTAACCATCGCCATCAAGCGCGAAATCGAGCGCGTTGCCGGTAGTGCTCAGCGTGCCCTGGGTGGTGATCGAAGTGGTCGACTGGACTGACACCCCGGTGCCCAGATTGAGCCCGGTGGCATATTGCGTTTCGTTCGAGCTCTGCTGCCCAGCGATCCGGCTGTCCTGATAGGCCAGCGTCGCAAAATTGGCGCGGTCGCGCTTGTATCCGGTGGTGCCGATATTGGCGAGATTGTTGGCAATCACCCGCATCCGGGCGTCTTGCGCTTCGAGGCCCGTGCGGGCGACATGGAGGGCAGAAGTGGGCATGGATTTGTCCTTCTATTTGCTTGTTA
>JAGNTK010000188.1 GCA_017987575.1 Novosphingobium sp.
TCGCCAGCCCGATGCTGGCACAGGATGAAGGTGGAAGTGACGGGGCGGCTGAGAACATCGTTGTAACTGGCAGTCGGCGGGCGTCGCCAATCTCAGGTGGTGTTGCCATGATTGACCGCCGCCCGGTAATCGGATTGCGGCGGCAGGCGGATTCGGCGCTGCGGCGGATCGAAATTACCTCAGACTCGCTCGATGAGAATGTCCGCCGCAAAGAGGTTGAGACGATGCTGCTGTCGGCGCTCGACCGGGCCAAGGGTGCCGGGCTCAGCCTGGTGATCGGCGAATTCGTGGTGGTTGAGGTGACGCGCGAGAACTGGAAAGATCTGTTCCCGGCGCTGGCAGGCAAATCGGGCACGCTCGACGATGACGAGGACGATGATGACGACGACGAGGACGGCGGCCGGGCCCGATCGCGGTTCGAGGATGACGGACGCACCGCCACCCTGCGGCTGATGGTCAAGACCAAGCTGACCGGATCGATCGCCGATGCCGAACGCAAGATCGGCACTTTCGTCAAGGCGGTGCCCGCATCGGGCCGCTCGGAAATCCACCAGCGGGGCGATCTGTCGCTGACGATCATCAACCCCGAGCAGTACCGCGACGAAATCTATCGCCGGATTGCCGCGGGATCGAAGCACGCTTCCAGCTTTTACGGCCCCGAATATGGCGTGGAGATCACCGGGCTCGATCGGGAAATCGCCTGGGAACAGGTCAGCAATACCGAAGTGTTCCTCTACATCCCCTACAGCTTCAAGGTTTCGAGGTAGCCTCAGCTGCCTTCAAACCGCTCGACGTTCAGGCCTCCTCTGAAAACCAGTTTCGCCGGAACCACTGGGCCAGATTGACCAGCGTGATCAGCACCGGCACTTCCACCAGCGGCCCGATCACGGCAGCGAAAGCTGCTGGTGATGCCAGCCCGAAGGCGGCGATCGCGACGGCGATGGCCAGCTCGAAGTTGTTCGAAGCTGCGGTGAAGGACAAGGCCGTGGTGCGCCCGTAGCCAGCGCCGATGGCTCTTCCAGCCGCAAAGGCCACCACGAACATCACGACAAAGAAAATCACCAACGGCAGTGCAACGCGCAGCGCATCGAACGGCAGGGCCAGAATTTCGCCGCCCTTTAAGCTGAACATCGCAACAATCGTGAACAGCAGTGCAATCAGCGTGATCGGGCTGATCGCTGGCAAGAATCGGCCTTCGTACCAGTCATTGCCGCGCGCCTTGATCAGACTACGGCGGACCAGAAAGCCAGCCAGAAACGGAACGCCAAGATAGGTCAGCACGGCTTGCGCGATGGTGCCGAACTGGATGTCCACCACCTGCGCCTCCAGCCCGACCAGTGGCGGCAACACGGTCAGATAGAACCAGGCGTAGGGCACGTAGAACAGGATCTGGAACAGCGAATTGAACGCGACCAGACCGGTGACATATTCGGGGCTGCCCTGGGCCAGTTGGTTCCAGACCAGCACCATCGCGATGCATGGTGCAATCCCGATCAGGATCAAACCGGTCATGTATTCAGGATTTCCCGGCAGCAGCAGTGCGGCGAGCGCAAACATGAAAGCGGGGGCCACGATCCAGCACAGTACAAATGACAGCGCCAAAATCCGCCGATCGCGGAACACTTCGTCCAAATTCTCGTACCGGACCTTGGCCAGCGGCGGGAACATCATCAGGATCAGGCCAATCGCAATCGGAATGCTGGTCGATCCCACCGACAGTGCGCCCAGCGCTTGTGGCACGCTGGGAAAGAGCGATCCCAGCGCAATGCCGAGCGCCATTGCGGCAAATATCCAGACCGTTAGATAGCGATCCAGGAACGATAGGCGGCCAGTTGGGGCGGTGGGGGCAAGCGTGGCCATCAGGCGGCTCCTTCCATCTGCCCGATCCGGGCGAGTTCAAATTCGGCTTCTGCGCGGTCCAGCGCGTCCAGATTGAGCGCCAGCATCGCCTTGACCCGCATTTCCAGCAGTCGCCAGGTTTCGGCAAAAGCGGCGTCCTCGGTCGCTTCGTCGCCGGATACATCGGCCGGGTCGGGCAGCCCCCAGTGCGCCCGCAAGGGCGTGCCGGGGAACACCGGGCAGGCCTCGCCAGCGGCATTGCCGCAGACGGTGATCGCGAGATCAATCTCCGGGGCATCAGGGCCGGTGAATTCCAGCCAGCTCTTTGATCGGAACGGGGCGGTATCTATTCCCTGCGCGGCCAGCCGCCGCAGCGCGCCGGGGTGCGGCACGCCTTTGGGCTTGCTCCCAGCGCTGTAGGCGGTCAGCCTGCCCGCGCCGAGCTGGGCGAACAACGCCTCCCCCAGGATCGAGCGGGCGGAATTGCCGGTGCACAGCACCAGCACCAAACGGACCTGAACCATGGCTCAGCAGCAGCCCCCGGTCTTCGCAGTTGGCTGGGGGGCGGCTTGCGGGGCGCAACACGCGCCTGCAGCGGCGTTGGCCGATGCCAGCTGCTCCAGCTCGGGCGACGTGCCGTAGACCGTTGATTGGCCATTGGTCAGGAACGCTTCCCAGACCACGCCATCGGGATCGGCGATCCAGCTCTTTTCAGACTGGGCATAGCAGCAGGTGGTTGCGCCTTCTTCCAGCACCGGGGCACCCGCGGCTTGCAGGCGGCCATAGACTTCGGCCAGTTCGCCCTGATCTTCGACTTGCAGGCCGAGATGCTCGACGCCTTTGACCGCGCCGCATTTCTGCGAGATCGCGAAGTTGACCCGCGGGTCTTCCAGCATCCATTTGGCATAGTCTGGCTTGGTCACGCTGGGGGCCGCACCGAACAAGCCGGAATAGAAAGCGATCGAGGCATCGAGGTTTTCAACCCCGACGTGGACGTGAAAACGCTTCATGAGGCGATCCTTTCGGCTGTTTGCGTGGGTGCACAGCTGCCACCGGCGCAGCAGTTATCGGTGAGGTAAGAGAGCAAGCCGTTCATCGCGGCATAGTCTGCGGCGTAGATGATCGAACGGCTGGCCCGGCGCTGGCTGACCAGTCCGGAATGGCTCAACTGCGAGAGGTGAAAGCTGAGCGATGATGCGGGAATCCCGAGCGCTTCGGCCAAGGCCCCCGCCGCCATGCCATCGGGGCCGGCCTGAACCAGCAGTCGGTAGGCGGCTAGCCGGTGCTCCTGGGCGAGCGCGCCGAGCGAGCGGATGACGGCATCGGGCTGCATCGCATTCCTTCCATGATTCGATAAAAATCGAAATATGGAAAAGAGGTGGCTGCGTCAATCGGCATTTTTTGATCAGGCAAATCAAAACCCCCTCCCCGCGCGGGCGGGAAGGGGGCTCCAATAATTACGTCAGGCTGCGAAAATTAGGCCGGAAGGCCCGAGATCGCCTTCATTTCCATGAAGTCCTTCAGCCCTGCTAGGCCGCCTTCACGGCCGTTGCCCGACTGCTTGTAGCCGCCGAACGGAGCGCCCGGTGACGGGCCCCAATTGTTGACCGCAACCATCC
>JAGNTK010000053.1 GCA_017987575.1 Novosphingobium sp.
TTTTTGTGGTCGGCCTTGAAATCAAGCGCGAGGTGCTGGACGGCGAACTGGCCACGCCGGCGCGGCGGCGGTTGCCGGTGATGGCGGCTGCGGCAGGGATGATCGCCCCCGCACTGATCTATTTGACCGTCGCCGGGTCAGAACCAGGCCTGCAGCCCGGCTGGGCGATTCCGGCGGCAACCGACATTGCCTTTGCCCTGGGCGTACTTGGCCTGATCGGACGACGCGCGCCGCCCAGTCTGCGGCTGTTTCTGCTAACCGTAGCGATTGTCGACGATCTGGGCGCAGTGGCGATCATTGCGCTGTTTTATACCGCAACACTCAAATTGGGGTGGTTGGCACCGGCCGGCCTGTTGCTTGGCGCGATGTTCTGGCTGAACCGCCGTGGCGAGACACGCGGCTGGCCCTATGCCCTGCTGGGAGCGGCACTGTGGTTTGCTGTGCTCAATTCGGGCGTTCATGCCACTGTTGCCGGCGTGCTGGCAGCCTTGACTGTGCCGCTCAGACTTGACCGGCGTGGCGACAGTCTGCTGCTGCGGATGGAACACGTGTTGGCACCGCTTAGCGCTTACCTGATTGTCCCGCTGTTCGGTTTTGCCAATGCCGGGGTCTCATTGGCGGGGCTTGCGCCAGCTGCCCTGCTGGCACCGTTGCCGCTCGGGATTGCGCTTGGCCTGCTGCTCGGCAAACAGATCGGTATTCTCGGTGCGATCTGGACCGCGCGGCGCTTTCGCTTGGCCCAGCCGCCTGCCGGGGCCAGCTGGGTCCAACTGTGGGGCATGGCGCTACTCTGCGGAATCGGCTTTACGATGAGCCTGTTTATCGCCCAGCTCGGCTTTCCAGCCAGTCCGGCGCTGGTGGACGAGGCCAAGCTGGGCGTCTTGCTGGGTTCGCTGCTTTCGGCGCTGCTGGGATACGGCGTTTTGCGGTTTGCGGCAGAAAGAAGGGCCTGATGGAGCAGCCACCCCTGTTCGAGTTTCACCTCTATCGGGGCCGCTATCGAGGGCGGCCGGTGCACCCGCTCGGCTGGCTCGCGATGTTCGGCGCGATCCTTGCGCCACACCTCGGCTGGCTCTTGTTGATCATTGAGCCTGGATTGCCGTTTTGGCTGCCGTTGATTGTTGCCATGGCAACAATCGGCCCGGCGATATGGTGGCTAGTCCGGCTCGCCCGCAGGCGCGGCCTGTTTCTCGACTAACGGGAGCCCCCTACCAGCTGCCCACATTCTCCATGCTCGCCCACGGTTCTTGTGGCGGCAGGTGACCGTCCTGCAACAGCTCAACCGAAATTCCGTCTGGCGTTTTGACAAACGCCATATGCCCATCACGTGGCGGCCGGTGGATGATATGCCCAGCCGCTTGCAGCGCCGCGCAGGTTTCGTAGATATTGTCGACCCGATAGGCGAGATGGCCGAAATTGCGGCCGCCATCATAGTCCTGCGGATCCCAATTGTGGGTCAGTTCCACTTCAGCGACGCCCTCATCCCCCGGCGCTGCGAGGAAGATCAGCGTGAAACGGCCTTGCTCGCTGGAAAAGCGGCGTACTTCATTCACACCGATCAATTTGAAGAAGGCGATGGTCGCTTCGGGATCGGTCACCCGCAGCATCGAATGAAGAAATTTGCTCATACGCAGACCCTAACGCGAAAGGCCCGCCCCGGACAAGCCGGAACGGGCCTTTCAAAATTGCCGATCGGCAGGATCAGAAGGACAGCTTGACTGTTCCAACCACTGCATCGTTCGAGAAACCGTCGATCGAGTTACCGTCAACGCCGACGTATTGCACGCCAACCGACAGGTTCTTGGTCACATTGGCCGTCGCGCCAATCGAATAGTCGAACCCGCCATCTGTGCTGACGCCGGTCAACAGCTTGGGCGAGAGCGCGCCATCGGTGTAGCCGAGATGTGCGCTGAGGCTGACCGGCGTGTTGGGGATGCCGACGCCCAGATCGGTGAAGACATAGACGTTGTCATCACCGCCCAAGGCATCCTGTTCCCAGGCATAGTTGATGCCAACCTTGGCCGTGGCCGGACCAACCGTGGTCGAGAGGGAGGCATAAGGTTCAAAGAAGTTGGCATTGCCGGTGGTGCCGTTGGGATAGGCATAATAGGTTACGCCAACGTCTGCAGTAAGGCCGCTGGCTACTTGGCCCGACCAGCCGGCGTACAGATCGACTTCGGCCGAACCGTAAACGTCGAAAAGATCCTGCTCAAGGCTGGAACCCCAGGCGCCAACATAGAGCCCGCTGGAGTGGCCGACGTTGATCTGGCCCTGCACTGCGAAATCGCCGCCCGAATAGGACAGGCCGCGCCAGCGATAGTCGGTCACGCCAGCGACATTGCCGGTGATGGTGATATCGGCCGGTGGATCGGTTTCTTCAGCAAAAGCGGGGGCCGCTGCCAATCCGCTGCTGGCCAGAATTGAAGCGGCGACGAGGCCGCGGATGGACGTGAGCATTGCAATCTTCCTTCGATTGTTGGTCGCTTCGTCCCACCTGCATCCGTAGCCTGACCTCTCGTGGGCGGAGGACATCGCGGTGGACAACCCGACTTCAACACACTTTTGCTGCACTGCACAAGGCGCTATTGTCATTTCCTTGCGCAGAATGGCCGAACTGTGACATTCGTGCAACGCGGCGGCAGAGCCATTGTTCGTTAAGGCCTGCGCCGCTATAGCCGCGCCAAGGATCCGCCCGGCCATGTTATCCAAGTTTCGCAATCTGTTCGGCGCTGCTGAAAGCGCCTCGTCGGCCGCAGTGCCAGCGGGCCGCCGCGCCTATGCCGTGGGCGACGTCCATGGCCGCGCCGATCTTTTTGCGGCGCTGGTCGACGCCGTTGACGCCGACGATGCCGAACGGGATCCTGCCGAAACCACGATGGTACTGCTGGGCGATCTGATCGACCGCGGGCCAGACAGCGCCGGAGTGATTGCGCTCGCCCGCGCGTGGCAAAGTCGCCGGACAGTTCGCGCCTTGATGGGCAATCACGAAGAGATGCTCCTCGACGCGCTGGAAAATGAGGAGGTCCTCCGGCATTTCCTGCGCTTTGGCGGGCGCGAGACAGTGCTGTCCTATCCGATTGATCCTGCGACCTATACCGCCGCCAGTCTGGCCGAAACCCAGGCACTGATGCGCCAGACCATTCCCGTTGAAGACATCGCCTATCTGCGCGCGATGGAAGACATGGTGACGATTGGCGACTACCTGTTCGTCCATGCCGGAATTCGTCCGGGCGTGCCGCTGGATCAGCAACGCAGTGGCGACCTGCGCTGGATTCGCGAGCCGTTCACCTCGTGCAAGGACAGCCTTGGCCCGGTGGTGATCTATGGCCATACGATTTACGAAAAGCCCGAAATCGGCTTCAACCGGATCGGAATTGATACCGGCGCCTATCAGTCCGGCCGCCTGACGGCGATTGGACTAGAAGGCACCAACCGCTGGCTGATTGAGGCCAGAGAAACAGGCGGCACGATTCACGTGTCGCAAAGGAGTGATGCATGAAGATCGCAATGGTCGGCTCGGGCTATGTCGGGCTGGTTTCGGGGGCTTGCTTTGCCGATTTCGGCCACGACGTGGTCTGCATCGACAAGGACCCGGCCAAGATTGACAGCCTGCACAAGGGCGTGATGCCGATTTTCGAGCCGGGCCTTGCTGAACTGGTCGGCTCTAACGTCAAGGCCGGTCGGCTGACCTTTACCACGGACCTTGCCGAAGGCATCGCCGGGGCGAGTGCGATCTTTATCGCGGTCGGCACCCCCAGCCGCCGCGGCGATGGCCATGCGGACCTTTCGTACGTCTATGCCGTCGCTGAGGAAATCGGCGCAAACATCAAAAACGACGCGGTGATCGTCACCAAATCGACCGTGCCCGTTGGCACCGGCGACGAAGTGGAACGGATCATCGCTGAGGCCAATCCGGGCGTGAAGTTCGCCGTCGCCTCCAACCCGGAATTCCTGCGCGAAGGCGCCGCAATTGGCGATTTCAAGCACCCCGACCGGATCGTCGTCGGCACCGAGGACGAATGGGCCCGCGGCGTGATGAAGGAAGTCTACCGGCCGCTGTTCCTCAACAAGTCGCCGATCCTGTTCACCAGCCGGCGCTCGTCGGAACTGATCAAATATGCCGCCAACGCCTTCCTTGCGGTCAAGATCACTTTCATCAACGAAATGGCCGATCTGTGCGAAAAGGTTGGCGCGGACGTGCAGGACGTCAGCCGCGGGATCGGGATGGACGGCCGGATCGGTTCCAAATTCCTCCACGCCGGGCCGGGCTATGGCGGTTCGTGCTTCCCCAAGGATACGCTGGCCCTGCTCAAGACCGCCGAAGACTATGAAGCCCCGACCCGGATCGTTGAGGCTGTGGTCAAGGTCAACGACGCCCGCAAGCGCGCGATGGGCCGCAAGGTGATCGAGGCGCTGGGCGGGATGGACGCAGCCCGCGGCAAGAAGGTCGCGCTGCTGGGGCTGACCTTCAAGCCCAACACCGACGATATGCGCGACGCGCCCAGCATCGCAATCGCCCTCGCGCTGGCCGATGCCGGGGTTGAGGTGACGGGTTACGATCCCGAAGGGATGGAGCTGGCGGGGCCGCTGATGCCCGAAGTGGCGATGCAAAAGGGCGTCTACGATGCCATCGAAGGCGCTGATGCGACCGTGATCGTCACCGAATGGGACGCCTTCCGTGCGCTCGATTTCGATCGGATCAAACGGATCGCAAAGGCCCCGGTGCTGGTCGACCTGCGCAACGTCTATGACCCGGCAGAAGTGCGCGCCAAGGGCTTTCAATATTCAAGCGTGGGACGACCCTAGTTTCTTGAACCTCCCTGTCGCGAAGCGATGGGGAGGGGACCGTCCGCGCAGCGGATGGTGGTGGGGCCCTGAAACCTTGCGCAAAGGCCCCTCCGTCAGCGCTACGCGCTGCCACCTCCCCATCGCTTCGCGACAGGGAGGATCTTGAAGGAAGGTTCGTTATTGCGAGCGCTGCGCGCCGAAGACCGCCTCCTCACCGCGCCTTGATCCGGCTGGTCAGGTGAAACTGCCAGCAGCGATCACAGCGGTACGCCCGCAAGGGAAAGTCGGCCTTTGCGGCGGCTGCATCGGCGTCGTCGCGGGTCCGATAGCGCGCCTTTTTGGCGCAAATGCTCAGCCGCGTCCGCATTGTAATCCTTCAGCCCCAAATTTCGCCAGGGGGCCTGTAAGCCGGGTTCTGTAGCGCGGACGGTATCCCAAGAGAGACCGTATCCGCACTGGCAGCCATTCCTCTAGGCCGTGCATTGCTGCGCGGCTCAAGCGACCAACCCGGGCGATCGATGCGAAACACACCAGCTGATCGTTTCCGACCAGCGCGCCGCCCCTATTCGGTCTTGCTCCGGGTGGGGTTTGCCGTGCGAGCCTTGTTACCAAGGCCCCGGTGCGCTCTTACCGCACCCTTTCACCCTTACCCCATAAATGGGGCGGTCTGCTCTCTGTGGCACTTTCCCTAGACTTGCGTCCGGCGGGCGTTACCCGCCACCCTTGCTTCGTGGAGCCCGGACTTTCCTCGCGGTTCTTGCGAACCCCGCGGCTGCCCGGCCCCCTGGCGAGCGGCGAGTTTAGGGGATGGGGGGATTGGGTGCAAGGTTGGAGGAAGATCAGATATCGACAGAGCTAAGCACTTCACGCAGTATCGCGGGCACGATGCTTGGATTCGATCCCCCTTTCTTGCTGAAGAAGCTACTCCACCGATGGTCGCGGCAGCAGGAATCGGCTGTCGGGCAAATGGTCAATCAGAAGTCTGTGGGTCAGCGCCTTGACGGATATGCAAAGTCTGAGCGCGCTGATGCCAAGTTTTTGTTGTTGGCGATGCTACCATCTCTCCCCATTGCCTTCTCCGACGAACTTGGTTGGACTCGCGGCACGTTATGGCATGTTTGGTCCTGGCTCAGCATTGCATGGGCAATTTGTATTGGTGCGTGGGGTTTTGTCGGTTACTTACCAGTGCTTCGACGCTGGCGTGGTCGGAAACCCTAGGCTCGTTTGTCGCTCAAAATCGACTTAGTTCAACCAAAACTAACGCGATTTCCCGCTATCCCGATCCAACAACAAAGAAAACAGGATCGCCGAACATTCCCCGTCAACCCGCCCGTCGATCACGTGGGGCCGCCAGCGCCGCTGGAACGCGCGCATTGCGGCTTGCTGGTCGGAGATGTCATAGCCCCAGCGCTCCAGCCCCAGGAAAAACGCCCCGTCGTTTTCAAACGGCGAGGGCGCAGTTACGCGCGGGGTTTTGAGGGCGAGGCGGTGCGCGGCCAGCAGGTCCCAGTCGAACAGTTCGCCGGGGTCCTCCTTGCGCACTGGGGCGATGTCCGAATGGCCGACCACATTGGCGCGGGGCACGTCGTGGCGCTGGACCATGTCGGCCAGCAGCGGCAGAAGCGCTTCCATCTGGGCGTCGGGGAATGGACGATAGCCAAATTCGTGGCCGGGATTGACCAGTTCGATCCCGACAGAGGCCGAATTTACGTCGGTCACGCCGCGCCAAAAGCTTTTTCCGGCATGCCAGGCCCGGCGATCTTCGCGGACCAGCCGGTGGACGGTGCCGTCCTCTTCGATCAGGTAATGCGCCGAGACCCCGGCCATCGGATCGCACAGCCGCTCCAGCGCTTCGACACCGCTTTGCATGCCGGTGTAGTGGATCACCACCATCGAGATCGGCAATTGCCGCTCGTTCCAATTGGGCGAGGGATTCTCGAAGTGGATCAGTTCGGTCATCGGCGGTGCATCATCCCGGCAGTACCGCGCCCATCACCAGGGCGTCATCGCTTAGCGCATATTGCAGCCCGCCGCCTTGGGCAGAGGCCAGTTGCTGGATCATGTGGGCAGGTGCGGTGCGGCTGGTCAGCTCACCCGGATCGAGCACGCCGTCGAGCGCTTTTCCGATCACCGGATCGAACGCGATCTTGGGCCCGGCTGCGCGGACCACGATCTCGCTCGCCCCGTCGCGCAGCTCCGCCCCAATATCGAGCGTCCCACCGCGCACCAGTGCGTCGATCGCGATGTGTGAGAGGTTAAGCAGCACTTTGACCGCCGGCTTGGGCAGCACCGCGACGCCCAGCGTCCAACTGACCGCAATCCGGCCATTGCCCGCCACCAGGGCATCGATCAACGCCTTGGGCTCTTCCACCGGCACGGTATCGCCAAAGCCGCCCGCCGCACCAAAAGCGAGCCGGAAGAATTTGAGCTTGTCCGCACTGGTCCGGGCGCTCTGTTCGAGCAGCTCCATGCAACGCTTGCGCATTTCCGGGTCTTTTTCCTCGGCCAACAACTCCAACCCATTGTTGAGCGCGCCAACCGGGCTGAGCAGGTCATGGCACAGGCGCGAGCAGAGCAGGCTGGCAAGATCGATTGCGGTGTCGGTCATCGGGTTCCCTGTAATGGCGTGACCGCTTCCTTAGCCGTCCACGACTCGGCTGGAAAGCGCCGTGAATCCATCAGCACCATCGCGCCAGAAGAGCACAGATCGATTGGCGATAATTGCCCAAAAGCGACCTGCCCGTTCGGCCATGGCAATATCTTCTTCCGAAGGCTCAATCCGGCCATTGGGGTGGGAGTGATAATAGCCCAGCACTTGCGGCCCGCCTGCCCGCGCGGCGCGGTGCGCGGCGATCAGCGCGGCGGGGTCGATCTCAAAGTGCCATTCAGGATCGGGATGGACGTTGGTGGCAGGCAACGCGCCGTCGATCCGCGCGCCCTGCCCCAGCAGCAGCCCGCAGCACTCGCGCGGGTGCGCCTTTGTCGCTTCTTCCAAGAGTGTGGCCAAAGCGCCACTTGTCAGTTCAAGGTCCATCCCCAACTAGCTAGCAATGAATACGGGGGAATCCATCATTACCGGCGTGACCGGGGCAGAAGGCGAGCGGCTCGACAAGGCACTCAGCACTGCCAGCGGGCTATCACGCGAACGGATCAAGGCGCTGATGGGCGAAGGCCGGGTCAGTCTGGCTGGTAAATCCGTGACGCAGGCCAGCCTCAAGCCGCCGGCCGAAACCCCGTTTGAAATCCGGGTGCCCGCAGCCATTCCGGCCGAAGCGCAGGCGCAGGATATCCCGCTCAACGTCGTCTATGAAGACGACTATCTGATCGTGATCGACAAGCCCGCCGGGCTGGTGGTCCATCCCGCTGCCGGAAACTATGACGGCACTCTGGTCAACGCGCTGCTGCACCACTGCCGCGGGCAATTGTCCGGGATTGGCGGGGTCGCGCGCCCGGGGATCGTCCACCGGATCGACAAGGATACCTCGGGCCTTCTGGTCGTCGCCAAGACCGACAAGGCTCACGAAGGCCTCGCCGCGCAGTTCGCCGATCACTCGATCGAGCGGGCTTACCTCGCGATCGTGATCGGCCTGCCCAAGCCGCTTTCGGGCACGGTGCGCGGCAACATTGGCCGTTCACCGACCAACCGCAAGAAAATGGCGCTGGTCGAGGATGAGCGCGGCAAGCATGCGGTAACGCACTACAAGACGCTCGAGATTTTTGACGGTGCCAGCCTGGTTGAATGCCGGTTGGAAACCGGGCGAACCCACCAGGTCCGCGTTCACCTTGCAGCAAGTGGTCATGCGCTATTGGGCGATCCTGTTTATGGACGAACCCATCAGCGCCACCATGCGCTTCTCACCCAGCTTCACTTCAACCGGCAGGCGCTGCACGCTGCAGTGCTGGGCTTTATCCACCCCATCACGGGGGCAGCGGTTCGCTTTGAAAGCACGCTGCCTGCCGACATGGCGGGGCTGTTGGTCGAATTGGGGAACAAAAGCTGATCTATTGTGGTATAACACTTCTCTGTGTGGCCCGACCGCCAAGGATGCCTATTAAGGGTCTGACAAGGGTGGGCCGACAATGAAAGGACGAGTGAAGAAGATGTCCGAAGTCAAACGCAAACTGCCCGCAACCGGCGGCACTGGCATGCCGGCCCTTGGGCCTGAGCAGAGCCTCAACCGCTATCTGGCCGAAATCAAGAAGTTCCCGGTGCTGACGGCTGAGCAGGAATACATGCTCGCCAAGCGCTATGCCGAACACCAGGATCCCGAAGCGGCCAAGCAATTGGTCACCAGCCATCTGCGGCTCGTCGCCAAGATTGCGATGGGCTACCGCGGCTATGGCCTGCCGGTTTCCGAGCTGATTTCCGAAGGCAACATCGGCCTGATGCAGGGCGTCAAGAAATTCGAGCCCGATCGCGGCTTCCGTCTCGCCACTTATGCCATGTGGTGGATCAAGGCGAGCATGCAGGAATTCATCCTGCGCAGCTGGTCGTTGGTCAAGATGGGCACCACCGCGGCCCAGAAGAAGCTGTTCTTCAACCTGCGGCGGATGAAGAAGAACCTCGATGCTTACGAGGATTCCGATCTTCACCCCGATCAGGTGACCAAGATCGCGACTGACCTTGGCGTGTCAGAGGCCGAAGTGGTCAACATGAACCGCCGGATGATGATGGGCGGTGATGCCAGCCTCAACGTCTCGTTCAACGATGAGGGCGAAGGCCAGTGGCAGGACCTGCTCGAGGATAACGGCCCGCTGCAGGACCAGATCGTCGAGGATGCCCAGGAAGCGGGCAACCGCCATTCCTTGCTGATCGAAGCGTTGGACAGTCTGGGTGAGCGTGAGCGTCATATCCTGACCCAGCGCCGCCTGATCGAAGATCCGCAGACGCTTGAGGAACTGAGTCAGGAATACGGCGTCAGCCGTGAACGCGTCCGCCAGATCGAAGTGCGCGCTTTCGAGAAGCTGCAGAAGGCGATGCTGCGGATTGCCGGAGAAAAGCGGCTGCTGGCCGCAGCCTGATTCGCCGCTCAAGCTCGCTAACCGGGTGATCTGAAGGGCTGACTGTGCTTTTCAGGCCACCCGGATGGCACAATGACTGAATCTATTGGCCATTTTCCCCGATTTTTCTCGAATCCGTCAAAGAAATGCCGCACTTTATGCGCTAGGCGCGACTCGATGGCGCGGAGTCGCTGTTCGATCAACGCTGCACGTGACGGCAAGGAAAGGCATTTTTATGCGCAAGCTCATTTTGGGGGCCATTCTGGCTTCAACCGCTCTGGCCAGCCCGGCCTTGGCCCGCGACGATTCCTGGTATGTTGAAATCGATGGTGGGGTCGTATTTGTCGATGACATGCACTTCGTCGTTCCAACTGACAGCAATGCATTTCAGCGCGTGGCTGGATCCGAAGTCGCCGACATCCGCACCAAGACCGGGTACGATGTCGGGACCATGGTCGGCTACGACTTTGGCGGATTCCGGCTCGAAGGCGAAGTCAGCTATCGCCGGGCTGAAATCCAGCAGATCAATTCCAATCTTGGCCGGGTAGGCGTTCAGCCTGTCACTTTGCCGTTCGGCAAGGTCACTTCGTTCAGCGGCATGCTCAATGGTTATGTTGAAACCGGTGATGATGATGGCCTGCAACTGTTCTTGGGCGGTGGCGTTGGTTATGGCCGGGTCAAGGTTCAGGCCAGCGGACGCCCTGCCCCCAACTACCTGATCACCATCGACGACAAAGACGATGGATTTGCCTGGCAATTGCTGGCCGGTGCACGGATTCCGGTAACCGATCACATTGACCTGGGGCTGAAGTACCGTTTCTTCAATCAAGCAAACGTCGATGTGCCGCTGCACCTGACATATTCGGGCGGCACCGCAGCAGTGACAACGTCCAGCACTGTCCGCACCCGCTGGCAGAGCCATTCCGCGCTGGTAACCTTGGGCTACAATTTTGGCGGGCGTCCAGCTGCACCGGTTGTGGTGGAAAGCTATCCCGCTCCGCCTCCGCCGCCACCAGCACCGGTCGAAGCTCCTCCGCCGCCTGCGCCGGTGTGTGAGAAGGGTCCGTACATCGTGTTCTTCGACTGGGATAAGTCGGACATCACGCCGGAAGCCGCTTCGATCCTGGATTCGGCCGCTGCTGCCTATGGCAACTGCGCCAATGTCCCGGTCATGCTGGCTGGTTACGCTGACCGTTCGGGCAAGCCCACCTACAACCAGGCTCTGTCGGAACGCCGCAACGCTGCGGTCACCTCGTACCTCACCGGTCGCGGCGTACCTGCCAGCGCAATCACCAGCCAGGGCTTTGGTGAAAGCAACAACCGCGTTCCCACCGCTGACGGTGTCCGCGAATTGCAGAACCGCCGCGTGGAAGTCAGCTACGGTCCGGGTTCGGGCATGTAAGCTGCCGCAACAGGCAAACATTCAGGGGGCCGGAGCAATCCGGCCCCCTTTTTGTTGCGGCATCCGCGCGCCGCGCTAGAATCGAATGTGATGTTCAGATCGTTTCGCCGACCCCGCAAGTCTACAGACCGCACTCTTCCTGCTCGGCTAGGCTGGTGGCTGGGGAAAGCTGTGGTCTGGTTCTTCGTACTCTCTCTCGGGCTGACCGTACTGTACAAATGGGTGCCGGTTCCCGTTACTTTCACGATGATTGTCGATCCCAATGGCTTCGACAAAAGCTGGACCCCGCTCAGCCGGATTGACCGCAATATGGTTTCGGCGGTGATCGCGGGCGAGGATGCCAAATTCTGTTCGCATGGCGGCTTTGATGCCGAGGCGATCGAAAAGGCGATTGAGAAAAACGCCAGTGGTCGGCGGCTGCGCGGTGGTTCGACGATCAGCCAGCAAACCGCCAAGAACGTGTTCCTGTGGCAGGGCACCGGCTGGACCCGCTATGCCCGCAAGGGTCTGGAAGTGTGGTTCACCTTCCTGATCGAGAACATCTGGGGCAAGCGGCGGATCATGGAGGTCTATCTCAATGTCGCCGAAACAGGGATTGGCACATACGGGGTAGAAGCAGGGGCGCAGCGCTATTTCAAGCATGGCGCGGCGCAGCTCAGCCGGGTCGAAGCTGCGCGGATCGCCGCCGCTCTGCCCGCCCCCAAACGCCGCGAAGTCGCAAGCCCCGGCGGCTTCACCCGCCGCCACGGCAATGCCATCGCGGCGCGCAGCGGGGTTGTGCGCAATGAAGCGCTGGATGCTTGTGTCTATCGATAAGATGAACCTGCAACACTTGAAGGATCGGGTCGTCCGGGAGGGCTATGGGCACTTACTGTTCACGGGCGGGCCAAATCTGGAGCTTAATGATTTCCGTATCGAGAAGGCACCGGGTCTGTTTCCGAAGTGGCGAGTCTGCGACTATGAGCGCGGTGCCATCACTCGCACCCATCTCGAAACCACAAACGAAGCCGACGCCTGTGCTTTTTGGTATGAGGGGGTGGCAGAATGATGCTTCTGCTGCGCCGTTGGCCAACAAACGATCTAGCCGAGCGGGCAGAATCGACCCTTAATGCGGCAGGAATACCATCAATCCGCAATGACCTACCAGACGACCCTGCCTTCAAAGGCCTAATATACCGGACATTTGTAGCCGGCCGTGATCTGGCCCGGGGCGCGATTGTCGTCGCCACTCTAACCTGACCTGGCAACAAAAAGGGGCGCCGAAGCGCCCCTTTCCGTTTTGGGTTAGTCGGTAGCGTTCCGATTAGAACTTCACCACCAGTGTGCCGCTGACCGTGCGCGGAGCGCCGATCTGGACGAAGCCGGGGTTGCCGTAAGCCGCAATGCCGGAGATCCCGGTGCAGGTGCCCGAGGTGGAAGCCACGCGGCAATAGGTGTTCGACTGTGTCAGACCGCCGCCGAAGCCGCCAACGTACAACTGGTCAAACAGGTTGTAGACGTTGAGCTGCAGGTACGTACCTTCGGGCATACCGGTGAATTCCAGATTCACCCGCGCGTCGAGATGGACGAGCCAGTAAGCCGGAGCTTGAGCACCATAGATCTGTGCGGTGTTGCTGACCTGCGTCGCGCTCAGCACCGGGGTCGCCCCGCCGCTGG
>JAGNTK010000054.1 GCA_017987575.1 Novosphingobium sp.
AGCTTCCAGCAGGTTATCATCAAAATCTGCCAGTGTTTCGAGCAGGTGCGACCTGTCGGCCTGTTCCGCTGCGATCAGTTCGCCGGGGATCGAGACCAATTCGCTCTCCTTGCCAGGGCGATAGCGATAGGCCCGTTCCAAAGCGAGATCGACATAGCCGGTCACCACCTCTCCGCCGCTCGCGTCGCGTTCACGGATCGGGATCTGGCGCAGCGCCAGCGGTTCACGGCTCATCGGTTGCAGCGCCTCGATCAGCGCATGGACGGTACCCGCTCGGGCATGCTCGATCTTGTTGATGAAGATGGCGTGGGGCAGGCCCAGTTCGTCTAGCTGGCGCAGGATCGGTCCGGCCAGAGCGGCGCGTTCCGGCGCGGGGTCGATCACGACCAGTGCCATATCCACCGATTGCAGCGCGGCGGCGCCGTCCGCAGAAAAGCCTGCGCCGCCGGGAACGTCGATCAGGGCAAAGCGATCGTCCAGATATTCAAAATGGGCCAGATTGATTTCGGTTGAGCCGCCACGGGCGCGGGCTTCGGGGCTTGCGTCACCGACGCTCGATCCGGCCTCGACGCTGCCCTGACGGGTGATGGTGCCACTGGTAAACAGCAGGGCTTCTGCCAGACTGGTCTTGCCCGTGCCGGCTGGCCCCACCAAAGCCACCGCACGGGTTGCTCTATTGCCGATTGCCGCTCCAATTTGGGTGCTGCCCATCATCGCCTCCTCTACATATGAGGCGCGCCGGGCGCTGTGTACGCTTGCACCCGGGGCGCAAGGACTGGAGTGGATGCTCTGCCTCCTGGCAACGAGTCGCAAGTGAATTTTGTGCAGGAATTGTTGCTTGTGTCGCTGCGAGACAGGGCATAGCCTTTGTCCCATGACGACAGGAAACGATTGGCGAGAGGCCGTTGGCCGCACCTGGGCCGATAATTACCGGCTGACTGACCGCTCGTTCGCCGGGCTGACCGAGCGCTTGCTGGCGCGAATTGGCGGGTGTGAGGGCAAGGCGGTGCTTGATATCGGCTGCGGCGCGGGGGAGCTTTCGCTGGCCATCGCCCGCGGCAATGACAGCGCCGAAGTTATCGGCGTCGATGTATCGCCGGCCTTGATTGCGGCCGCGAGTGAGCGCGGCCAGAGCCATCCCAATGTCCGGTTTGAAGAAGCCGATGCCGGATCGTGGGATTCCGGCAATTTTCGGCCCGACGTGCTGATTTCGCGCCACGGCGTGATGTTTTTCGATGCGCCGCGCGGGGCCTTCGCGCATTTGCGCGGCCTGTCGCGGCCGGGCGCAGAGCTGATCTTTTCGTGCTTCCGTAGTCCGCGGCTCAACCCCTGGGCGAGTGAGCTGGCGGGGCTGCTGAAATTGCCTGCCTCACCCGATCCAACCGCGCCAGGGCCGTTCGCCTTCGCCGATGAGGGGCATGTCCGTTCGATCCTGGATGATGCCGGATGGCAGGATGTCCATATGGCCGAGACCGATTTCGCCTATATCGCCGGGGTCGGTGAAGACCCGGTCGAGGATGCGCTGCAGCTGTTCAGCCGGATTGGCCCTGCCGCACCGGCGCTGCGGATGCTGGACGATGCGGCGCGCGATCAGGCCAAGGGCTGGATGCGCGATTGGCTGGCCGAACATCGCAGCGGCAATCTGGTGGCGCTACCGGCTGCAGCCTGGATCGTTACAGCGCGCGCTTGACACGCCTTGACGCTTGCCGCTGGGCGCTGCCTGCCTTATCGGCGGGCGCATGACCTCGACGAACGAAATCCGCCGCTCCTTCCTCGATTACTTCGGCCGTAACGGGCACGATGTGGAGCCGTCTGCTCCGCTGGTGCCCTACAACGATCCGACGCTGATGTTCGTCAACGCCGGGATGGTGCCGTTCAAGAACGTCTTCACCGGCCTTGAGACCCGCGAAACGCCCCGTGCGGTGAGCAGCCAGAAATGCGTGCGGGCAGGCGGCAAGCACAACGATCTGGACAATGTCGGCTATACCGCGCGGCACCATACCTTCTTCGAAATGCTCGGAAACTTCTCGTTCGGGGACTATTTCAAGGAACAAGCGATCGTGCACGCATGGACCTTGCTGACCCAGGATTGGGGGCTGGCAAAGGACAAGCTGACCGTCACCGTCTATCACACCGATGATGAGGCCTTTGCGCTGTGGCAGAAGATCGCCGGGCTGCCCGAAAGCCGGATCATCCGCATCCCGACCAATGATAACTTCTGGTCGATGGGCGATACCGGGCCGTGCGGGCCGTGCTCCGAAATCTTCTATGACCACGGCGATCACATCCTTGGCGGGCCTCCGGGATCACCCGATGAGGATGGTGACCGGTTCATCGAAATCTGGAATCTGGTGTTCATGCAGTTCGAGCAGGCCGCCGACGGCAGCCGCACCAGCCTGCCTAAGCCGAGCATCGACACCGGTATGGGGCTGGAGCGGATCGCGGCTGTCATGCAGGGCGTCCATGACAACTACGATACTGACACCTTTCGCGCGCTGATTGCTGCCTCTGAAGGCCTGACCGGGGTCAAGGCGGCGGGCGACCAGCAGGCCAGCCACCGGGTGATCGCCGATCACTTGCGTTCGACCAGCTTCCTGCTGGCCGATGGCGTGCTGCCCAGCAACGAAGGGCGCGGTTATGTGCTGCGGCGGATCATGCGGCGTGCGATGCGCCATGCGCATCTGCTGGGCGCGAAGGACCCCTTGATGCACCGGTTGGTTCCAGCTTTGGTGCAGGAAATGGGCGCGGCCTATCCCGAGCTCGGCCGGGCGCAGCCGCTGATCGAAGAGACCTTGCAGCGCGAAGAGATCCAGTTCCGCCGCACGCTCGCCAACGGGCTCAAGCTGCTCGACGAGGCAACCGGCGACATGGGTGAGGGCGGTCAGCTGCCCGGCGAAACCGCATTCAAGCTCTATGACACCTTCGGCTTTCCCTATGACCTGACCGAGGACGCGCTGCGCGCCCGCGGGATCGCGGTGGATCGCGCCGGGTTCGACGCAGCCATGGCCCAGCAAAAAGCCGCCGCCCGCGCCGCCTGGAAGGGCAGCGGACAGGCCGCCGACGAAGACGTCTGGTTCGATATTGCCGAACGCGCTGGCGCGACCGAGTTCACCGGCTACACCGCCACCACTGGCGAGGCGCAGGTTGTCGCGCTGGTCAAGGATGGCAAGGAAGTCGATAGCGCGACGGCTGGCGACAGCATTAGCCTGGTGGTCAATCAGACGCCGTTCTATGGCGAAAGCGGCGGTCAAAGCGGCGATGCCGGGGTGATTGCGGGCGCCGATGGTTTGGCACTGACAGTCAGCGATACCGCAAAGCCGTTGGGTCGGCTTCACGCCCATCAGGCGGCGGTGACTGCAGGAACCATCAAGGTCGGCGATACCGTCCGGCTCGATATCGACGTCGCGCGCCGCGATGCGATCCGCGCCAATCACTCCGCCACCCACTTGCTCCACGCTGCGCTGCGGAACCGGCTGGGTGGGCACGTGACCCAGAAGGGTTCGCTGGTTGCGGCTGATCGGCTGCGGTTCGACTATTCGCATCCGACCGCGCTCAGTGCCGACGATATCACGGCGGTCGAGGCCGAAGTGAACGCGCAGGTCCGTGGAAACCAGCCGGTCGTTACCCGGCTGATGAGCCCTGAAGACGCAATCGAAGCTGGTGCGATGGCGCTGTTTGGCGAGAAATACGGCGACGAAGTGCGCGTGCTCAGCATGGGTGCGGCGGGAGCAAAGAGCTATTCGGTCGAACTGTGCGGCGGCACCCATGTGCGTGCGCTGGGTGACATCGGGGTGCTGCGGATCGTCAGCGAAAGCGCCGTCAGCTCCGGAGTCCGCCGGATCGAAGCCTTGACCGGCGAAGGCGCGCGCGCCTGGCTGGTAGGCCGCGAAGATATGTTGAAAGGCGCCGCCAGCCTGCTCAAGACCACGCCTGACGATGTTGAAACCCGCGTCGCTGCGCTGCTCGATGAACGCCGCAAGCTGGAGCGCGAACTGGCTGAGGCCAAGAAAGCGTTGGCACTCGGCGGCGGCGGTAAGACCGAGGCGGCAGATGAGGAAATTGGCGGGGTGAAGTTCTCCGGCCAGGTGCTCGATGGGCTCGATCCCAAGGAGCTGCGTGGGCTGCTCGATCAGGCAAAGGCCCGGATGGGTTCGGGTGTGGCGGTTGTTGTGGCGGTCAATGACGGCAAGGCCAGCATTGCGGCGGCAGTAACCGATGATCTGACCGGCAAGGTCAGCGCGGTCGATCTGGTCCGTGCAGGCGTGGAAGCGCTTGGCGGCAAGGGCGGCGGCGGACGGGCTGATATGGCGCAAGGCGGCGGGCCGGATGGGGCGAAGGCTGACGCTGCGATTGCGGCTGTGAAGGCTGTGCTGGGCGGCTAAATCTGCCGCCCGCGCAGTCCACCACTTTTCAACACCGGCTTTTCGTCCAGCCCGCCCTGATCCTTGATCATCGCGCGGTATTCGTCGCGCTTTTCGTGGATGCTGGCGATGACGAAGCCCATCGGTACGCCGACATCGACCAGCACTGCCTCGGATAATTGCAACGAGCTTTCCAGCGTTTGCGGCACTGCGGTTGTCGCCCCGGCGCGATAGAGCGCGGCGGCGTGGCGGGCATCGCGCGCGCGGGCCAGTATCGGCAGATCGGGGTGCGCGGCGCGTAGCTTCTTGACCAGCCGTTGGGCGAGTACCGGCTCGTCCATTGTCAGCACGACTGCGCTGGCCGTATCGAGCCCCAGCCGGTCGAGCGCGCCCTCGCGGGTGGCATCGCCGAAGATTACCGGAAACCCATCGCGCTGGCCTGCCATGACCCGGTCGGTATCAAGATCAATCGCGATGAAGGGCTTGTCGTGCCGGGTCAGCATGTCGGCGACCAATCGCCCGACACGGTCAAACCCGACGATGATCGCGCGCGCTTCGCCCGGCTCGACGGCGGGCATGGTCTGCCCGGCTTCATCGACCCGATTGCCCAGCCGGTGGCCGATCCAGGCCAGGATTGGCGTCACGGTCAGCCCGATTGCAGTAACGATTTGCCAGAATTGCGCGGCGTTGCGGGTAATCAGCCCCGCCGAAATTGCCGCACCCAGCACGATCAAGGTGGTTTCCGAAGGGCTCGACATCAGGATCCCAGCCTCGGTCGAGGTTCCCGGACGCGCGCCCATCAGTCGCAGCAGCAGGCCGGTGACCATCGCCTTGGCCAGCAGGATCGCGCTGACTGCAAGCAGGATCGCTCCGGGCTGGTCGATAACCACGCCCAGATCGAGGCCCATCCCGACCGTGATCAGGAACACCCCCAGCGCCAGCCCCTTGAACGGTGCGGTGATCGCTTCGACCTCTTCATGGTATTCAGTTTCAGCGATCAGCAGTCCGGCGATAAGTGCGCCGACGATCGGAGAAAGCCCCACCGCACCAGTCGCGGTCGAAGCCAGAATTACCACCAGCAGACTGGCGGCGAGGAACAGTTCAGGGCTTTTCGTGCGGGCCGCTTGCGCAAACAGCCGGGGCAACAGGAACCGCCCAAACACCAACAGCACCAGCACGACTAAGGCGCCATAGGCCAAAGTCGAAAACAGCGCGCCGCCATCCTGCGCCGCGCTGCTCTTGCCCATCGCGCCGAGCAGAAAAATGATCGGGACCAGCGCGATATCCTCAAACAGCAGCATTGATAGCGCCGCACGGCCAACCGGCGTTCCGGTATCGACAATTCGCAGCACCAGCGCGGTCGAAGAGAGGGCGAGGGCAAGGCCAAGCGCCAGCCCTGCCGCGGGGGAATTGCCGAGCAATACAAGGCCCAGCGCGATCAGCAGCGCGCACCCGATCAGTTCCATCGCGCCCAGCCCGAACACTTGCCGCCGCATTGCCCAGAGTCGGCCAAACGACAGCTCCAGCCCGACTGAGAACAGCAGCAACACGATGCCAAATTCGGCATAGGGTGCCAGCCGCTCAGGGTCGCTGATCGTGACGTAGGACAGCCAAGGATGCTCTGTGGCCAGCCCGCCCAGGCCAAACGGTCCGACCAGCAACCCGACCAGAATAAAGCCGATCACCGGCGTGATCCGGAACCGGGCAAACAGTGGAATTACGATCCCCGCTGCGCCCAGAATGACCAGTGCATCGCCAAGCGATGAAGTTGGGACGAATTCGGTAGGGCTGGCCATGGTCCAGCTATGGCAGCACGGGGGACAAATTCACACCCCCCGCCGATGCAAAAGCGGCGGCAAGGTTGCCCTTGCCGCCGCATTGCCCGTCAAAGACTGGAAGCGAGCTTACTTCCAGCTCTGCATTTCGGTTTCAAGGTTCTCAACAATCGCCGCGAAGAACCCTTCGGTGGTCAGCCAAGGCTGTTCCGGGCCGATCAGGATCGCCAGGTCCTTGGTCATCGCGCCGCCCTCGACGGTATCAATGCAGACCTTTTCCAGCGTTTCGGCAAAGCGCACTACATCGGGCGTGCCGTCGAACTTGCCGCGATAGATCAGCCCGCGGGTCCAGGCGAAGATGCTGGCGATCGGATTGGTGCTGGTTGCCTTGCCCTGCTGGTGCTGGCGGTAGTGGCGCGTGACGGTGCCGTGGGCGGCTTCGGCCTCAACGGTCTTGCCATCCGGCGTCATCAGGACTGACGTCATCAGGCCGAGCGAACCAAAGCCCTGCGCCACCTGATCCGACTGCACGTCGCCGTCGTAGTTCTTGCAGGCCCAGACGAACTTGCCCGACCACTTCAGCGCCGAAGCGACCATGTCGTCGATCAGGCGGTGTTCGTAAACGATCCCGGCGGCCTTGAACTTTTCGGCGAAGCCTTCGTTCTGATAGACTTCCTCGAACAGGTCCTTGAAGCGCCCGTCATAGGCCTTGAGGATGGTGTTCTTGGTCGAAAGGTAGACCGGCCAGCCGAGGTTGAGGCCGTAGTTGAGCGAAGCGCGGGCGAAATCGCGGATCGAATCGTCCAGGTTGTACATCGCCAGAGCCACGCCGGGGCTGGGGAACTGGAACACTTCCTCGTCGATCTTGCTGCCATCGTCGCCTTCCCAGACCAACCGCAGCTTGCCCGGGCCGGGAACGAGGAAATCGGTTGCCTTGTACTGATCGCCGAAAGCGTGACGGCCGACCACGATTGGGTCGGTCCAGCCCGGGATCAACCGCGGCACGTTCTGCATCACGATCGGTTCGCGGAACACCACGCCGCCCAGAATGTTGCGGATCGTGCCGTTGGGGCTCTTCCACATCTTCTTGAGCTTGAATTCTTCGACCCGCGCTTCGTCGGGCGTGATCGTGGCGCACTTTACCGCGACGCCGAATTCCTTGGTTGCGTTGGCGGCATCGACGGTGATCTTGTCGTTGGTTTCATCCCGCTTTTCGACCGACAGATCGTAATACTTCAGGTCGATGTCGAGATAGGGCAGGATCAGCTGTTCGCGGATCCACTGCCAGATGATGCGGGTCATCTCATCGCCGTCCATTTCGACGACGGGGTTTTTCACCTTGATCTTGGCCATGTTTGCTGACGCCTCATGCGGACTGGGGAAGATTTGCCTGTCCCCTTAGCAGAGCCGCGCCGCTGTGCAAGTAAGGGCTGGACGTGGACCATTCAGCGCCTTAATCGTACGGTTAAACAGCTTGCTGAGAGGAACCGAAAGATGAGCGAAGCCCCCGAAGTCACAACCGAAGTCGAAGATGGTGTCCTGATCGTCACCATGAACCGGCCCGAGGCCAAAAATGCGATGAACAAGTCGCAGGCGGAAGGCATCTCGGCGGCGATGGACCGGCTGGAAGCCGATCCCGAATTGCGCTGTGCGATCCTGACCGGGGCTGGCGGTACGTTCTGTTCAGGCATGGACCTCAAGGGCTTCCTGCGCGGCGAACGCCCCAGCATCGAAGGGCGCGGCTTTGGCGGCCTGACTGAATGGACCCCGACCAAGCCGGTGATTGCGGCGGTTGATGGCTATGCCTTGGCGGGCGGCATGGAACTGGCGCTTAGCTGCGATCTGATCGTCGCCAATGCATCATCCAAATTCGGCATTCCCGAAGCCAAGCGCGGCCTTGCCGCTGCAGCCGGCGGTTTGATCAAGTTGCCGCGCCAGATCCCGCCGCGGATCGCGATGGAGCTGGCGTTGACCGGCGATTTCATCACGGCCCAGCGCGCCTATGAACTGGGTTTCGTCAACCGCATTACCGAAGGCCCTTCGCTTGAAGGTGCCAAGGAACTGGCCCGCGCGGTTGCCGCCAACGGCCCGCTGGCGCTGATCGCCTCCAAAGCGATCATCCGCGATTCGCACAGCTGGACCGATGAAGAGATGTGGGCCAAGCAGGCCAGCTACATCGCTCCGGTCTTCGTCAGCGCTGACGCCCGCGAAGGTGCAGCCGCCTTTGCCGAAAAGCGCAAACCGAACTGGCAGGGCAAGTAAGAACATCGTCGTCCCCGGCTTGACCGGGGACCGCTGGCCGCCTGACTGCAATCTGGCGACACGGACGCCAGCGATCCCCGGTCAAGCCGGGGATGAAGCCAGAATCAAAAAGGCCCCGGAAATCCGGGGCCTTTTTCATGAATGGTGGGCGTAGCAAGGATTGAACTTGCGACCCCTACGATGTCAACATAGTGCTCTACCACTGAGCTATACGCCCGCACCATTCAAGTCTGCCCGAGACCGTCGCCCCGGGCAGGGGAGCGCCATTAGCGAGGCTCCCCGGATATGGCAAGGTGTTAGATTGAAGCTTGTGCCTGTTGGCCAAAGATTCGTTCCACTTCCATTACCAAATCCTTGAGATGGAACGGTTTGGACAGCACCTTGGCTTGCGGTGCTTCGCGGCTGGCCTTCAGCGTTACGGCGGCAAATCCGGTAATGAACATGACCTTGGTCTTGGGGCTTACATCGGCGCAGCGCTGTGCCAGCTCAATTCCGTCCATTTCGGGCATGACGATGTCCGACAGCAGCAGGTCAAAATGGCTATCGATCAGCAGCGGCAGAGCCGCCGTGCCGCGATCGACCGCGACCACATCATAGCCCGCGTTCTGCAGCGCGCGCGCCAAATAGGTGCGCATGGCTTCTTCGTCTTCGGCAAGGAGGATGCGGATCATCGCGGGCCTTTTCGTATCGCAGTGCGGTTTTCCGGCAAAGCGGCCGGAGTGGAAGGCTGCGCTTTACACCCGATCGGGTTAACAATCCGCAGCATTTTGGCAACGCGCGGCTTTGACATGACGCTTTCAGCAGGCCAGCCTTGGGTTAATGCCAGACGATCCGATCCGCCACCGTGATTCGCAGCGCCAGTACGGCGGTGCAATCCCGGGCGAAGCTGGCCAGCCAGCTTTCACCTTGATCATGCCCCAGCCTTCGGCGGTGCCAGTGCTGATCGCTGTGCCCCATGCAGGCCGCGCCTATCCCGCTAGTCTTCTGGAAGGGATGCGTAATCCCGGTTTTTCAACGCTGAAGTTGGAGGACCGCTATGTTGACCGACTGGGTGAGGCCGTGGCCCGGGAGACCGGAGCGGCGCTGCTTGTCGCTCAGGCGCCACGGGCGATGATTGATCTCAATCGCTCCCCGGACGATGTCGATTGGGAAATGGTTGCGCGGCAGCGGGCTTTGAACCGCAACAGCGAAAGCCCTGGCTTGCGGGTGCGTAGCGGGCTGGGTTTGATTCCGCGGCGTCTGCCTGGGTTGGGGGAACTGTGGAAGAAGCCGCTGGATGAGGCTGAATTGTCAGCGCGACTCGGTCTGATCCACACGCCCTATCATCAGAGTCTGGCGGAATGTCTGATCCGGTTGCGAGCGCGTTGGGGTGCGGCATTGCTGATTGATTTGCATTCGATGCCGCCTCTGAACGCTCGAAGCGGCAATGCCGGACCGGAATTCGTGTTGGGTGATCGCTTTGGCGCCAGCTGTCACGGTACGCTTGTGGCGAACTGCTTCAGCTATTTTGCGCAAGCCAAACGCAGTGCAGCACATAATCGCCCCTATGCTGGTGGTTATGTGCTGGAACGTCATGCGATGCCCGATAATGGCCTGCACGGTCTGCAATTGGAGATTGACCGGACCAGCTATCTCGATTCGCGGATGGCCGAGCCCGGCCCCGGTTTCGCGTCAACGGTCACGCTGCTGGTTGGACTTGTGCGAAAACTGGCGAGTGAAGTCGCGGATCTGGGTCAGGTGGCAGACTGGGCCAGTGCTGCCGAATAAAAAACCACCTCGTGCAGATGCACGAGGTGGCCAAGGTTCAGGGAGGTGGCGCACTTGCGTGCACCGCGCCCCGCCAGACCATGAGGGAAGCCTGACAAGACTCGCTCAAGATAAACACGTCCGCCTCTTGTTGCAAGAGGCGGACGCATAAGGTGGTTTTGGCCGCGATTAGTTTGGCAGCGCCGGGATCGGGCCCTTGCCCTGCTGCACCTGCCGGGCGAAGACTTCGCTCATGTGCTCAAGGCTGAACAGGTGGGCGAAGATCAGGGCCAGCATGCCGTTCTGATTCATCGTCCGCAGCACGTCGCCGCGCAGATCACGGAGCTTTTCCTGATCGACCATCTTGAAACCGCGATAGACGAACGGCTGATCGTTGCCCTGCTGCTGGATCGAAACTTCGCCATCCATCAGCAAATCGTGCTTGACCAGTTCGTCGACAAACGACTGGGTGCGGAAACCGGCTTCTTCGAAATTGCGGCAGAAATCGAGTGTCGCCTTGCAGCTTTCGCTTGGCTGGTCGCCATCGAACAAGGCAGTGCCGCCTTCGAATTCACCAACCAGATCGCTGGTCGGATCAAAGCACAGCGACAGTTCTTCGGTTTCCTGGGTCAGCTTGGCCAGCATGAACGGATAACGGCGGGCATAGGCCGGGACATAGACTGGCGAATTCAGCTTGCCGTCATCGTCAAAAAAGGTGTTCACGCCTTCATTCAGCCCCATCAGGCCCAATGGGACCGGGGTGTCTGCGACTGAAAAAACGATCGGGAAATGGCGCGAGGCATGGACGAATTCTTCTGCCGTCAGCGGGATGGCGTGCTGGCCAACCATCCACGAGGCGTTTTCGGTAATGCGGCTGCTCCAATTGGCGTGATCGCGGCTATTGAGCGGCATCAGGTCTTTGTAGAACAGCGGCAGGGGGTTGGACTGCGGCGCACTGGCCATGGGTATCTCTCCGAATCGTGTTGGTTGCAACCGACCCCGGGATCGCCAAGGCTGGCACGAATGCGCGCCTTTAAGCGTTTGGCGGCCTCGGTGCAAGCAGCTTGCCCGGATTGAACAATCCTTCCGGATCAAGCGCGGCTTTGACCCGGCGCAGCAGTGTCAGCGCCACCGGATCGGCTAGCCGTTCCAACTCGGCAACTTTCAGTTGGCCGATCCCGTGCTCGGCCGAAATCGTGCCGTGCCACTGATCAACCAAATCATGCACGGCATGGCTGATCGCCTTGCCGTCACCCTGTTCCCACGCATCACGGTCTACGCCATGCGGCGCCTGAGCGTGGAAATGGATATTGCCATCGCCCAAATGACCAAAGCCAAAGGCGCGGACACCGGGCCAGCGCTGTTCGATCTCGGGAACTGCGGCACTGATGAATGCGGCCATCCTATCGACCGGCACCGCGATATCGTGCTGCATCGCTGGTCCCTTGGCCCGCTCCGCCGGGGAAATTGCATCGCGCAAGTTCCAGAATGCGTCTGCCTGCATTTCCGAAACCGCAATCGCCGCATCTTCGAGCAGCTCTTTGGTCAAGGCCTGTTCCAGCATTCTTTCGCCAACAGGTGCCGGATCATCGCCGACCAGTTCGATCAGCGCGTGCCAGGCGTGGGGTTCGGCCAGCGGAGCGCGAGCATCCGGCAAGTAAGCCAGCACTGCGTCAAGGCAAGACTGCGGCAACACTTCAAACCCTTCAAGCAGATCCCCGCAAACTGCCTGGCAGTGGCATAAGAGGTCGCTGGCGTGCTGGACTGATTCAAGGCCCGCCCAGATCACCTGCCGCACGGGTGTCGCCGGAATTACTCGCAAGGTCGCCGCGGTGATGATCCCCAAAGTGCCTTCGCTGCCGATAAACAGCTGCTTCAGATCGAACCCGCGGTTGTCCTTCTTGAGCGGGGTCAGCGCCGAATAGATCGAGCCATCGGCCAGCACCGCTTCAATCCCCAGCACCTGCGCGCGCATGGAACCGTGTCGCAAAACCTGCGTGCCGCCGGCGTTGGTGGCAATCAGACCGCCAATCGTGGCCGAGCCCTTTCCGCCGAGTGTCAGCGGAAAGCGCAGGCCCTGCGCATCAGCCGCTTCCTGCAAAGTCTGCAGGATAACACCTGCTTCGCACAGCGCGGTTCCGGTCTGCGGAGTAAGCGCACGAATCGCGTTCATCCGGCGCAGCGACACAAGTAGGGCTGCGCCGCTGCTGTCCGGTGTTGCTCCGCCAGACATTCCGCTGTTTCCGCCCTGGGGCACGATCGGCACCCGATATCGGGCGCATATTTTGACCAAAGCGGCCAGTTCCAGCGTACTTCCCGGTGAAGCCAACCCCCGCGCCGCGCCGGTATAGCGTCCGCGCCAATCGGTCAGCCAGGGTTCCATCAACTGCGGGTCGCAGGTCAGCCCGCGGGGGCCAAGCAGACCGGCGGCTTCGGCCAGAAAGGGATCAGCGCCAAAATTCATCGCAAACGGCTATGGCACAGGGCAGGGGCGCCTTGCCAGTGCTTGCCGCTTGGTATTAAGCGATGGTTCAATCTAGGGCGGTATAGTTCG
>JAGNTK010000189.1 GCA_017987575.1 Novosphingobium sp.
GTTCTCAATGGGTCGGCCATTGGCATCAAGCCCGGTCGCCCAGGTCATCGGGGCGTAGGCATTGCCGCTCAGGAACTTGCCGGTTTTGGCATCGAGCACATAGAAAAAGCCGTTCTTGGGCGCGTGCATGATCACCCGCTGCTTGGCACCGTCCTTGCCGATCGGCAGGTCGGCCAGCACAATCCCCTGCGTCGCGGTAAAGTCCCACTTGTCGCGAGGGGTTTCCTGGAAGTGCCACTTGTACTTGCCGGTAGCCGGATCAAGCGCGACGATCGAGGAGACGAACAGGTTGTCACCCTTGCCGCCGGGATCGCGCACTTCGTCGTTCCACGGCGATGAATTGCCAGTGCCGATCAGGATGCTGTCATTGACCTCATCATAGACGATCGTGTCCCACACGGTGCCGCCGCCTGCGGTCTGCCAGCCGCCCTTGTCGCCCCAGGTGGCGTTGCCCTGCGCGGCAAAGGCTTCATCGGAAGCCGCGCCATCGGCCTTCTTCTCCGGGTTAGGCGTTGTGTAGAACCGCCAGACCAGATCGCCGTCAGCGACATCGTAGGCCGAAACGTAGCCGCGCACGCCCAGTTCAGCGCCGCCATTACCGATCAGCACCTTGCCTTTGACCACGCGCGGCGCGCCGGTGATCGTATAGGGCTTGGCCTGATCGACCGTGACTTTGCTCCACACCAGCTTGCCGGTCTTGGCGTCGAGCGCCTGGAGGCGGCCATCGTAGGTGCCGACAAAAACCTTGCCATCATAGATCGCGACCCCGCGGTTGACCGCATCGCAGCAGCCCTTGGCGAGCGTCTCGCGCGGCACTTCGGGATCGTGGACCCACAGTTCCTTGCCGGTCTTGGCATCGAGCGCATAGACGATCGACCAGGCGCTGGTGACATACATCACGCCGTCCGAAACGATCGGGGTCGCTTCAACCCCATGCGGGACCTTCATGTCATAGGACCAGGCGACCCCGAGCGTAGAGACATTGTCCTTGGTGATCGCGCCCAGCTGCGAATAGCGTTGCTCGTCATAGCTGCCGCCATAGGTCAGCCATTCCTTACCGGTCTTGGCGGCATCGGCGATCGCGCGCGTCGCGGCCTCATCCGATAAACCGCCGCCGCAGCCAGCCAATGTTACCAGCCCGGCTGCCAGTAGCGCCAATCCCTTGAACCTAGTTCCGATCACAACCAGTCCTCCCCAATTCTTGGATTTCTTGGAGCATACCATGGCACAAACGTATGGCGAAAATTGACCGAAAAGTGCTGTAATTGACTTTTCAGCGCAAGAGTGCGGTCTTGCGCCAAGCACCGTGCTGTTTGTTGCACCAAAATCGCTGAGACTGAACCTTGAGGGGACTGACATGGCACTTCGTTCTGACCGCGTTACCACTGGCGGACTTTCGGCTGGCGCACGGGCGCTGTTTCGGGCTGGCGGGGTCAAGGGCACCGACTTTGGCAAGCCGATCATCGCCGTGGCCAACAGCTTCACTGAATTTGTGCCCGGCCACGTCCACCTCAACACGATCGGCCGGATCGTCTGCGATGCAATCTGGGAAGCCGGCGGGATCCCGCGAGAATTCAACACCATTGCGATCGACGACGGGATCGCGATGGGCCATGACGGGATGCTCTATTCGCTGCCTAGCCGCGATCTGATCGCGGATTCGATCGAATACATGGTCCAGGGCCACGTTGCCGACGCGCTGATCTGCATCTCGAACTGCGACAAGATCACGCCGGGCATGCTGATGGCCGGGCTGCGCCTCAACATTCCAGTGATCTATGTTTCGGGTGGTCCGATGGAAGCTGGGCGGATTACCGTTAATGGCCAGGTCCGGCGGATGGACGCGACCGATACGGTCATCTCTGCGCTCGATCCCAGCCATCTCGGCGGGCAGGTGGAAGAGGTTGAGGCGAACGCTTGCCCGACGTGTGGCTCGTGCAGCGGCATGTTTACTGCCAATTCGATGAATTGCCTGGCCGAGGCGCTGGGGCTGGCGCTGCCCGGCAACGGATCGCTGGTTGCCACCCACGCCAACCGCAAGACGCTATACCAGCGCGCGGCGAGCGAAATCGTCAGCTTGGCCAAGCGCTTTTATTTCGACGGCGATGCCAGCGTGCTGCCCCGCGCCGTGGCGACCCGGCCTGCCTTCATGAACGCGATGGCGATGGACATTGCAATGGGCGGATCGACCAACACGATCCTGCACCTGCTGGCCTTGGCTCATGAAGCAGAGGTCGATTTCACGATGGCCGATATCGATGCCATGTCGCGGCAGGTGCCGTTCCTGTGCAAGGTTGCCCCGGCAACCCCCGACTACTTCATGGAAGACGTCCACAAGGCCGGCGGGGTGATCGGCATCCTGGGAGAACTCGAGCGCGCTGGGCACGTCGATGCCTCAGCTCCGCACTTGGCCAGCCCCGGTGGAACCCTGACCGACGTTCTGGAGCAGTGGGATATCAAGCGCAGCAGCGATGCCGCCACGCTCGACTGGTACCGCGCCGATGCCTCGGGCCGGACCGGAGCCCAATCACTGTCCCACAATACCTTGGGCGAACTGGATACGGATCGGGCCAACGGCTGCCTGCGCGATGTGGATCACGCCCACAGCAAGGAAGGCGGTCTGGCGATCCTGACCGGCAACATCGCCGAAGACGGCTGTGTGGTGAAGACCGGATCGGTCAAGGATCACATGCTGGTCTTTTCCGGCCGGGCGCGGGTGTTCGATGCCCAGGAAACAGCCGTCCACGCGATCGGCACCCGGCAGATCAAGCCCGGCGATGTCGTGGTGATCCGCTACGAAGGGCCCAAGGGCGGCCCCGGAATGCAGGAAATGCTGCTGCCAACCACCATGCTCAAGGGCATGGGGCTCGCCGAAACCTGCGCGCTGATCACCGACGGGCGCTATTCGGGTGCTACGTCCGGGCTTTCGGTTGGCCACATGTCGCCCGAAGCGGCAGCGGGCGGCGGGATCGCATTGATCGAGGAGGGCGATACCGTCACCATCGACATTCCCGGCCGCGCGATTCGGATCGAAGTGGATGAGGATACCTTGGAGGCTCGACGCGCCGCGATGGCTGCGCGCGCCAATCCCTGGCAGCCGACTGAGCCGCGCAAACGGGTTATCTCCAAGGCGCTCCGGGCCTATGCCCACTTTGCCGCCAGCGCCGACAAGGGCGGAATTCGGGAGATCTAGCGACATGAGCATCAAGGTCCTGACCACCCGGCTGTTGCCGCTCCCCCCGCTCAAGTCGGGGGACGAGCAAATCGAATTTGTCTTGCTGGGGGACGGTGATCCTTCTGGCGCGCAGGCAATCGTGGTCCCGGCGATTGACAGGCTCGATGCCGCAGCGATTGCACAGCTTCCCCCATCGCTT
>JAGNTK010000055.1 GCA_017987575.1 Novosphingobium sp.
TCGCTATCGCCCTGGCAAGGAGAGCGAATTGGTCTCGATCCCCGGCGAACTGATCGCAGCGGAACAGGCCGACAGGTCGCACCTGCTCGAAACACTGGCAGATTTTGATGATAACCTGCTGGAAGCTTTACTGCTTGATCAAATCCCGGACCCTGATCTGGTGATGGCCGATCTGGCTGCTGACACGTCTGGTAACAAGGTTGTACCAGTTCTGCTTGGCTCCGCCCTAAACGATGGCGGGGTCCACCGCCTGCTCAAACTGCTGCGCCACGAAGCGCCTGCACCCGATGCAGCAGCGCAGCGGCTCGGCCTGCGTGAAGGCGGCGCATTGCATGTGTTCAAGATCGCCAATGGCGGAGCCATGGGCCGCCTGGCTCTCGGCCGGGTGCTGGGTGCTCCTCTGGGCGAAGGTGACGAATTGGTGGTCGGCGATGCGGCTGAACGCACCGGATCGGTGTTCTTTGTGCAGGGTGAAAAGACCGCCAAACAGGCTACGGCAAGGCCCGGCGATGTGGTGGCTGTAGCCAAGGTGGATAGTGCACGCAGCGGGGTGATGCTGGGCCGCAAGGAGGCGGCGTTGGGTGCTACCCCTGCCCCGGTCTATCCGCCGCGCAATGCCGCGATTGCGATCACCACCCGCGACCGCAAAGATGACGTCAAGCTGTCAACAGCGCTGCACCGGCTGTGTGAGGAGGACCCGGCGCTCGAGTGGAGTCAGGACGATGCCAGCCACGAGACGATCCTGCGCGGGATCAACGATGATCACCTAACCGTTGTGTTGGGCCGGCTTCAGCGGCGCTATGGCGTAGCGGTTGAGACCCGTGCCCCCAGCATCGCTTACCGTGAATCGATCCGCAAACCGGTCACAGCGCGCGGGCGGCACAAGAAGCAGTCGGGCGGGCACGGTCAGTATGGCGACTGCGTGATTGCGATCCGGCCCTTGGCGCGCGGGGACGGGTTTGTGTTTGAGGACAAGATCACCGGCGGCGTGATCCCCAAACAGTATATTCCGGCGGTTGAAGCGGGCATTCGCGAGGCGATGGAGCGCGGGCCGCTGGGCTTCCCGGTGGTCGATGTGGCAGTGACATTGACCGACGGGTCATTCCATGCGGTCGATAGTTCGGAGCTGGCCTTCCGGGTCGCCGGGCGGCTGGCCATGAACGAAGCATTGGCGGCGGCAGCACCCTATCTGTTGGAGCCGATCGTCAAAGTTGCAGTCGATACCCCGGCCGGGACCGGATCGAAGGCCGGATCGGTTTTATCGGCCCGGCGCGGACAGATCCTGGGGTTGGCCCCTCATCCCGACTGGACGCTGTGGGAACGGGTCGAAGCACTGCTACCGGAAAGCGCGTTGCCGGGCCTCGATGCAGAATTGCGTTCGCTCAGTCAGGGGTTGGCCGGGTTTATTGCTGGGTTCGACCATCTGGCTGAGCTGGGCGGCAAACACGCCGATGAAGTCATCAAGACCCGGGCGACAGAAGCGCACTAGGCTGCGTTGCAATCGGGTTGATCAGTCAATCGTCCGGACACCCCGAGTCCAGGGCAGCGAAGCGCCAAGGGTGCAGCGCGCGGCAGTAATGCTGGCGCGCACTGTGCCGCCATCGTGATTGAACCGGAACGGCAGATATGTCTGCTGCCAACGGCCCGCGCCATCGGCATAGACCTGCCAGCGGATCGGACGCATATCACCATTGGTCAGCGTGAAAGCGAGCGCCTCACCGGGGATCAAGCCGCTTGCGCGGATTTCGATGATCTTGCCGTTACCGGCCAGTTGCAGCTCACAATCCGCAGTACGATCAAACGCCAGCAACGGCCAGCGTTCAGCCATGGTGGCAGAAGCCGCGGTGCCGGTGAGCGCAAGAGCGGCGAACAGGAATAGGGAGCGGGAGCGATTCATCGAGCACCTCCGGATGCGAAGTTCTGCTCTAGGCTCGTCAGGGGTCCCCCGTCGCGCGGCGATTTGGCCCTGCCCCACGACGGGACAGGGCCATGGTGGAAATCGCCTTAGTTGCCGGTTGGTGCCGGGCTCGGTTCAGCCACCGGGACAGCGGCAGTGGTACCTTGCGGCGCGAGGCCTGCGGCCTCGGCACCAATTGACTTGGACACGTCCACCCGGACCTTGTCATTGTGGGCGGCGACGGTTCCGGTTTCCTTGCCCTTTTTGTCGAGCAGCATCTCCTCGCCTGATCCGCCAAGCGGAACCAGCCGGACGCTGACCGGGTTGGGATTGAGCTTGTTCGAAGCCCCGCTCGAGCTATCAACTACCGCGCCGACAAGGCCGCCAGCCAGAACGTTGCCAAAGGTCGATCCACCAAGCTTGCTCTGCACCAAGACGTAGGACGGCCGATAGCCTTCCAGGGTGAGATCGACCCGCAGGTCATGCTTGCGCGGCAGTTCAACCTTGCACGGCGTGGTGCAAGTGAAGCCATTGGTCAGTTTGGCGATTGCGCCCTTGGGTTCGGTTTCTATCACCATGTCCTGATTGGCGCCGTTCATGACGGTGGCGCAGCCTGACAAGCCAACACCTGCCAACGCCAGACATGCGAGATTGCGAAATTTCATTAGGACCCCCTCCTGTTGTGATGGAACGATGCTGGAACTGCAACGATCTGGCGTCAAGCAAGCATTTGGAATGGAGCGCGTTTTAGCGATCGAGGTTCAACAAAAACCGGCGCGGCTGCCAAAAGTGGCAAGCCGCGCCGGCCTGTTGTTGGGAGGGCACCCCGAGGGATACGGGGAACCGGAGCGCCCTCCGTTCAGTCCCGATAGCGTGAGGCGGGCGGCCTGTTGCTATCGGAAGCTCTGGGGATCAGACTTCTTCGGCCTCCGCGTCAGGACCGGTCATCATCTCCCCGGCAAGACCTTCGGTTTGGCCGCGGATCGCAGCCTCCAGCCGGTCACAAAGCTCGGGATTTTCCTTGAGGAAGGTTTTCGAATTCTCACGCCCCTGGCCGATCCGGATCGAATCATAGGAGAACCAGGCGCCAGACTTTTCAACGATCCCGGCCTTCACGCCGAGGTCGAGGATTTCGCCAATCTTGGAAATGCCTTCACCGTACATGATGTCGAATTCGACCTGCTTGAACGGCGGGGCGACCTTGTTCTTGACGACTTTCACCCGGGTGGTGTTGCCGACGATATCGTCGCGGTCCTTGATCTGGCCGGTGCGGCGAATGTCGAGCCGGACCGAGGCATAGAACTTCAGCGCATTGCCGCCTGTGGTGGTTTCCGGGTTGCCGTACATCACCCCGATCTTCATCCGCAGCTGATTGATGAAGATCACCATGCAGTTCGAACGGCTGATCGAGCCGGTCAACTTGCGCAAGCTCTGCGACATCAGCCGCGCCTGCAGGCCAACGTGGCTATCGCCCATTTCACCTTCGATTTCGGCCCGCGGCACCAGCGCCGCAACCGAATCGATCACCAGCACGTCAATCGCATTCGAGCGCACCAGCGTATCGACGATTTCGAGCGCCTGTTCGCCGGTATCGGGCTGCGATACGATCAGTTCGTCGATGTCGACGCCCAGTTTCTTGGCATAGCCCGGATCAAGCGCATGTTCGGCGTCGACGAAAGCAGCGGTCCCGCCGTTCTTCTGCGCCTGGGCAATCACATGCAGCGCCAGCGTGGTCTTGCCCGAGCTTTCGGGACCATAGATTTCGATAACCCGGCCCTTGGGCAGTCCGCCGATGCCCAGAGCAATGTCGAGCCCGAGCGAACCGGTAGAGATCGCCTCAACCTCCATCGCCTGCTTCGAGCCCAGCTTCATCGCCGAGCCTTTGCCAAATGCGCGGTCAATCTGCGCCAGCGCTGCTTCGAGCGCCTTTTGACGGTCCATAGAATCCTTGCCTTCCTGAATCAGCTTGAGTTGAGCAGCCATCGAAGTTCCCCTTGCGTAACCAGCCGACCCGTCAGGTCAACGTGCGACTGGTGTACCGCGTTTGTTCCATAAGAACAAGAGGGGAACTAGAACATTTTTAGAACAACCAAAAATCGCGACAAACAGTGGGTTTTGGTTGCTGCATCAGTTCCATAATAGACATTTGTCGCTCCGGTTACCCCCGCCGCGCAGGCTGTCCCCCGAATCACGGCGGTTCCGGACTGGCGGTAGGAAGCCTGCACCGCACAGCTTCCGGGACTTGCCGCCGCCGCGCGCCAACTCTAGTCGGTGTCGTTCTCCTGAATCCGAAGCAGCAGCGCAAATTTTTGCTGGGCACACAACCGAATGGAAGCACAATGACCGGATCCTTTTCAGCGCAGGCTGCGCAAGATCACTTCGCCCACTGCGTCCAGGTTTTCGGCGGCATCCCCGCCACAACACGGCGGCTCGGCATCGACGAACGTGCCATCCGCCGCTTCATCAACGGCGAACGCCCGATCAGCGAAGGACTGCTGGCCGATACAGCGGCAGCGCTGCGGCTGTTAATTGAAGAGGCGACGGCGGCGGAAGCGGGGATTGGTGAGGTGTTGGGGTTGGGTGAAGTCTCACCGTAGTCCTATTGGCCGGACAAGGCCGGGCAAGCCAGTCTGATGAACGGCTTGACTGGAAGTCCGTTGGCCCGGCTTGGGCTCAAACGGTTCGACTATGCGGCCTTGATGCATTCCCTCGATTAGGACGGCCTTGGCACCCATCGCCGCCCAAACTGCTCATCCCATTGCGCCAGCGCCGGCTTCGGGCGAAAATTGCTGTCGGTCAGCGCGATCGAGGTGAACAATGGCAAGATATCGGGCAGCGGGCCGGGGAACGATTTGAGGTCGAGCTCGGCAAATTGCAGCTGGAACCAACCGATCGCGCCGACGCTGTCGAGCAGGTCGGCGTGGCGGGTGATGTAGCGGGCCTGCTGCTGGGGTTTACTCTTGATCGGCCCGAAACTCTTGCTGACCCAGCCGCCTTCCGTCACAATCACCGGCAGGCCGGTCTTGCCGCGCAGGCGGGTGTAATAGTCCGCCGGAATTTCGTCCGGATCGCTGTGACCGAAATAGGGATAGGACGAAATCCCAAGCGCGCGGGTAAAGGGAAAATCGACGAGATCCTGCGCGATACCCACATAGGCGCCCTTGGCCAGCATCCGGCCCCAGGCTGCTTCGGCCTGAACCGATATGAACCGCTGGGCCTTGGCTCCTCTTGCGGCCAGTGCGCGCTCGATCAGGTTGGCGGTATCCTTGACCGCGCGGTATAGCTTTGGCGGAGCGATCTGGCGAACCAGATTGGTCTCCGCCGCCAGCCCCAGCCAATCGGGCCGTAGCGTGGCTTCCAAGGCCAGCGCATAGTTCCGCGCGAGTGCCTGCACCGACGGTTCGCTGAGGCTGCGTCCGGCTTTGACCAGCGCCGGAGATTCGCTTTCGCGCCCCAGCCCGTTGGTCAGATCGATCATCACGGTCAGCGCCAGCCCTTTGGAGCGCAGGTATTTGACAAGTTCAACCTTGTCGCGTTTGAGGATAGCCTCGGCGCTCACCCCGTTCAGCAGATCACCCCACGGCAGCTCTTCATGGATGATCGCACGGTCGGCGCGCTGGCTCCACAGGTTGATCCCTTCGATCACCGCCTTGACCGTCGGGCGCGGCGGCATGTGCGAAAAGCCCATCTGCCAGGTTCGGGTCCGGCTGCTTGATCCCGGTCTCGGCGGCGCCGGCTGAGCCGCACCCGGCCCGCAGGCCCCAAGCGTGAGAGCGACTGCGCTGGCAGCAAGTGCGCCCAAGGCGGTGCGGCGATCCGGGTCCTGCGTCATGGTGCGCTCCTTGTCCACGCGCGCAGCTTAACCCAGCGTGGCTGCGATGTCCGCCACATTGCACCCCCGCACCAAATCGCGTAAAGCCGCATGCAACCGCCCCGGCTGCGCGAGTCTCCACCGGCTCGCATCTGCCGGGGCTTGGCTTTTCAAGCGTAAGGAATCCCTCCCATGTCCCGTCGCCGCCAGATCTACGAAGGCAAGGCCAAGATCCTCTATGAGGGTCCTGAACCCGGCACGATCATCCAGTATTTCAAGGACGATGCGACCGCCTTTAACGCCCAGAAAAAGGGTACGATCAACGGCAAGGGCGTGATCAACAACCGGATCAGCGAGCACGTCTTCACCCGGCTCAGCCACATCGGCATCCCGACCCATTTCATCAAGCGGCTCAACATGCGTGAGCAATTGGTGCGGCAGGTCGAAATCGTGCCGATCGAAGTGGTGGTGCGCAATGTCGCGGCGGGCTCGATCTCCAAGCGGCTCGGCATTCCTGAGGGCGAGCCGCTGCCGCACACGCTGATCGAATACTATTTCAAGGACGATGCGCTGGGCGATCCCTTGATCGCAGAGGAACACATCGCCTGCTTCGGCTGGGCCAGCAACGAAGAGATGCAGGACATCTCGGCGATGGCGATCCGGATCAACGATTTCATGTGCGGAATGTTCGCCGCGATCAACATCCGGCTGGTCGATTTCAAGCTCGAATTCGGGCGGCTATGGGATGGCGATTACAGCCGGATCATTCTGGCCGACGAAATCAGCCCCGATGGCTGCCGCTTGTGGGACATGGTCACCGGCGAAAAGCTCGACAAGGACCGGTTCCGCCGCGATCTGGGCGGTGAAGAAGAGGCCTATCAAGAGGTCGCCCGCCGCCTTGGCCTGCTCGACACCGATCAGGGCCCGAGCGAAGTGCTGGACCTGAGCGCGCACCGCAAGCTGCGGGGGAAGTAATGCCCCTGCCCTCGCCGTCCGATGTCGTAGCCTTCTGGCGCGATGCTGGCCCTGCGAAGTGGTTTGCCAAAGACCTTGCTTTCGACGCCGAGATCACGGCGCGGTTCGAAGCCGCGCACCACGCCGCCGCGCGCGGGGAACTGGCGCATTGGGCGGAGAGCTGGGAAGGCGCGCTGGCGCTGTTGCTGTTGCTCGATCAGTTCCCACGCAACATCTGGCGCGGATCGGCCCATGCCTTTGCGACCGATCCCCTCGCCCGCAGCCTGGCCCGTGCCGCGCTGACCGCCGGGCACGATGCCGCCACTCCCGCCGAACTTCGCCTGTTCTTCTTCCTGCCGTTCGAACATTCCGAAGCGCTGGCCGATCAGGACCTGTGCGTCACGCTATGCCAAGCGCTGGACGCGGCCAGCGGAACCGACTGGATCAAATGGGCCGCAATGCACCGCGACATCATCGTCCGCTTTGGTCGCTTCCCTCACCGGAATGCGATGCTAGGCAGGGAAAGTACGGCAGAAGAGGCGGCGTTTCTCGCTGACGGCGGATTCGCCGGATAGGCTTGCCGAGCGCGCAACATTGCGCCACCAAGGCACCATGACAAACCGCAAGCTGCTGTTCGCCCTTTCCATTTCCACTCTGGCCCTTGCCGCCTGCGCCCCGCAGGTAAAGGGTGTTTCCAGCACTGCTGCGCCGGAACCGGGCTGGGCATTTGAGAAGAGCGATGTTCCGGTCGATCCGGGTTACCGGTTTGGCAAGCTGCCCAACGGAATGCGTTATGTCATCCGCCAGAACGCAACGCCCAAGGGCACCGCGTTGGTGCGGATGCAGATTGATGCAGGATCGCTCGACGAAGCCGAAAACGAACGCGGCTATGCCCACTATGTCGAACATATGGCCTTCAACGGATCGACCAATGTGCCCGAGGGGGAGATGGTCAAGCTGCTTGAGCGGCATGGCCTCGCCTTCGGGGCCGATACCAATGCCTCGACCGGGTTTGAGCGGACGACCTATATGCTCGATCTGCCCAAGAACGATCCCGAGCTGCTCGACATTGCGCTGATGCTGATGCGTGAAACGGCCAGCGAGTTGAGCTTCAATCCCGGTGCGGTGGAGCGCGAACGCGGCGTGGTTCAGGCCGAAATGCGCGATCGCAACACCTTCGCGCTGAAGAATGTGCAAGACCAGCTCGACTTCCAGTATCCCGGTTCGCAAGTGGCGAAGCGGCTGCCGATTGGCACGGCCGAATCGCTGGCCGGAGCGACACCGCAGGGTCTGAAGGCATTCTGGGCCCGCGAATACGTGCCAGCTCACACCACGCTTTACGTGATCGGCGATTTCGATCCCGATCTGGTCGAGGCCAAGATCAAGGCTGAATTCGGCGATTGGAAGGCCGCTCCGGTCGAGCCCCGGCCCAAGGGCGGCCCAGTCAGCATAGAGGCGACCAATCAGGCCGACGTCTATATCGATCCGGCGCTGTCAGAACGGGTCACGGTCTCCCGCAAGGGTCCCTATCTGGACGAGCCCGACACGCTGGCCCAGCGCGAAGAAAACCTACTGCGGCAGGTCGGCTATGGCATCATCAATCGCCGGATGCTGCGCCGCACGCGTGAAAATAACGCGCCGTTCCGCAACGCCAGCTTTGGCACCAGCGACATCTTCAAAGAAGGCCGCAGCACCGATCTGAGCATAGACACGGTCGATGGCAAATGGCGCCGCGGGATGATCGAGGCCGGCCTTGAATACCGCCGCGCGCTGGAATTCGGCTTTACGCAGGAAGAGATCGACGAGCAGGTCGCCATTATCCGCAGCGGTCAGGCCAATGCGGCAGAGGGCGAGGCGACCCGCAGCAACAGCCAGCTGCTTGGCGCGGCGCAGTCACTGGTGATCAACGATCGCGTGCCCGATACTCCCAGCAATGGCCTTACCCGGCTTGAGGCTTTCATCCCCCGGATCACGCCCGATGCGGTGATGGCGGCCTTGCGGCGTGAGGTGGTGCCGCTCGACGCGCCGCTGCTGCGGTTCCAGGGTCGCACCCCGCCCGCCGATGGCGACAAAGGACTGCAAGGCGCATGGGCCGAAGCAATGGCCGCGCCGGTCCGCCCGCTGGAGCGCAAGGCCGCTGCCAGCTTTGGCTACACCGATTTTGGCCAACCCGGCAAAGTGGTCAGCGATGTGCGTGAGCCATTGCTGGGGATCCGCACTGTACGGTTCGCCAACGGGGTGCGGCTCAACATCAAGCGGACTGACCTGAAGAAGGATCAGGTGCTGGTGCAGGTGTCGGTTGATGGTGGCGAGATGCTCGCCACTCGCGAAGCTCCGCTGGCGACACGGATGGTGCCGGTGATCTCAATCGGCGGGCTTGGCAAACACAGCAAGGACGAGCTCGACACGATCCTGGCCGGGCGCACGGTTTCGGCGAACATCAGTTCCACGGATGAAACCTTCGTGATCCTGGCTGGGACCAATCCACGCGATCTGGAGCTGGAATTGCAGTTGGCCACTGCCCAGTTCGTCGACCCGGGTTACCGCAAGGAAGGCGATGTGCTGTTCAAACAGACCATCAACAACCTCTTCGCCAGCCTGCGCGCCACGCCGGGATCGGCCCTGTCGGCAGGTCTGGGCGAGATTATTTCGGACAATGATCCCCGCTTCAGTCTGGGCGTGGTCGAGAATTACCGCGTGCTCAGCTTTGACAAGCTGAAAGGCACGGTGGGTGACCGGTTTGCCAACGGCGCGATCGAGATTGGGATCGTCGGTGATGTCGATGAGGAAGCCGCGATTGCTATGGTTGGCCGCACGTTCGGCGCGCTGCCCCCACGCGAGCCGGATTTCCGGGATTATGCCGACCGCCGCGACCGGCCCTTCACCAAAGCTCGCAAGCGCCACGTGTTGCGCCACAACGGAGCCAAGGATCAGGCGTTGATCACGATGATCTGGCCGACCCGTGATGGGGAAGATCTGGAGCAAGCCTTGCAGCTGGAACTGCTTGAAAAGATCATGCGAATCCAGTTGACCGATACTTTGCGGGAGAAACTGGGCAAGGCCTATTCCCCCGGTGCCAGCAGCAACACCTCGCGCACCTATCGCGGCTATGGCACCTTCAGCGTCAATGCCTCCGTCGATATCAAGGAAGTTCCAGCAACGCGCACTGCAATCACTGGCACCGTCAGCGCTCTGCGCGATGCGCCGGTCAGTCAGGACGTGCTGACCCGCGCGCGCGAGCCGGTTCTCGAAAGCTATGACAACCTGCTCAAAACCAACGGCGGCTGGCTTGGCTTCGTTGACCGGGCGCAAACCGAGCCGGACCGGATCGAACGCTATGTGAAGGGCAAGGAACTGCTCAAAGCAATCACCCCGGCACAGCTGCAGGCAGTGGCGCAGCGCTATCTGAAAGATGGCGGTGCGGTGGAAATCAATGTCCTGCCGGAAGGTGTCGATGATCCGATGGCCGCAGCCCCGCCAAGCTAAGCGATGGTATCCCTGTAACGCCGCACCGCAACGGTCCCCAGGACCACCAGCATCAGCACCAGGACCGCCGTTTCCGGCGCTGCCAGCCGCGCGTCCCAGCCTTTCAGCATGATCCCGCGGACCAGCCGGATGTAATGGGTCGGCGGCAAGACTTCAGCCAGCCACTGCGCGGCCAGCGGCATGCCGCGATAGGGAAAGGCAAAGCCAGACAGCAGGATCGAAGGCATCAGGTAGAACATGCTCATCTGCATCGCCTGGACCTGGCTTTTGACCATGGTCGACATGGTGAAGCCCAGCGCCAGACTGACCAATGTGAACAGCAGCGTCACGAACAGCAGCAGCCAGAACGAGCCGAGGAACGGCACAGCAAAGATGACCTTGGCCGCCGCCAGTACGACCAGCACCTGGACCAGCCCCATGCCGAAGTATGGCACGATCTTGCCGACCATTACCTCGATCGGGCGCAGCGGCGTGGCGAGCAGGTTCTCCATCGTCCCCAGCTCTGCCTCCCGCGTGACCGATTGTGCGGTCAGCGCGACCATGGTCATCGACAGGATGATCGCGAGCAGCCCCGGCACGGTGTTGTGGCTGGTGATCCCTTCGGGATTATAGCTGCGGTGCAGCACCAGACTGACCGGCGGCGGCCCCTGCTGGCGCGCGGTTAAAGGCCCACGCAGCTCGCGCGCCATTGCCTGATTGATCGCTTCGTTGACTGCGGCAACGGCGGGACCAGTGCTGGCCGGATCGGTGGCATCGACGGTCAGCAACAATTGCGGCCGTTCGCCGCGCACCAGCGCCCGGGAGAAATCGGTCGGGACGGTCAGCACGAACTGCGCCGTGCCCTCAGCAATCATCCGCTCGCCTTCGCCAAAGCGGTCGGCGACGGCAATCACATCGAAGTATCCGGTGCTGCGCAGCGAACCGACAATCGAGCGGGAAAAGGCCGAATTGTCATTGCTTTCCACCACCAGCGGCAAGTGGCGCGGATCGTTGTTGATCGCCACGCCAAAGATCAGCAGCTGGATGATCGGGAAAAAGAACATCATCGCGATTGTGCCGGGATCGCGCGCCATCTGGCGCAACTCCTTGAACACCATGGCACCGATCCGGTCCCACATCACGCGCTCTCCAGCACAGAGTGATCGGGCGCACTGCGCATCAGGTGGATGAAGACATCCTCGAGCGTCGGCTCGCTCTCGGTGAATCGCACCTTGTCGGCCCAGGGCTGCACGGCTTGACGCAACGCGTCAGCATCGGGCCCGCAGACATGCAGTGTAGTGCCAAACGGCGCGGCCATGGCGACGCCGGGGCGGGCCTCGATCTCGGCAGCAAGCCGGTCAGCCCCGCCGCCCTCGCCCTGCAGCGCGTGGAGCCCGGATGCTGCGATGACCTCGGTCGTGGTGCCGCGCGCCAACATTACCCCATAGGCGATATAGGCGATCTCGTGGCAGCGCTCGGCCTCGTCCATGTAGTGGGTGGAAACCAGCACGGTCATCCCATCCCGCGCCAGGGCGTGGATCTGGTCCCAGAACTCGCGCCGGGCTTGCGGATCGACCCCGGCGGTGGGTTCATCGAGCAGCAGGATCTTCGGTTCGTGCAGCACGGCTGCGGCCAGCGCGAGGCGCTGCTTCCAACCGCCCGATAGCTTTTCAGCGAGCTGATCGGCGCGGCTGGTCAGGCCGAGCTTGTCCAGCGCTTCGTCAACCCGCTGTCCGCGCCGGTCAAGGCTATAGACCCGGGCGATAAATTCCAGATTCTCGCGGATCGTCAGATCGCCGAACAGCCCGAACTTCTGGGTCATGTAGCCGATCTGCTGCTTGATCGCGCGGCGCTGGGTCCTGAGATCCAGCCCCAACACTTCGCCCTCCCCGGCATCGGGTATCAGCAGGCCGCAGATCATCCGCAATGTGGTGGTCTTGCCCGAGCCATTCGGCCCCAGAAACCCGCAAATCCGCCCCGATTGCACAATCAGATCGACCGTATCGACCACGGTGCGAGGGCCAAACCGCTTGGTCAGCCCGCGCACCGCAATGGCGGGGGCATCGCTCACTGCGGCACCACTTCGACCGGCAGTCCCGGCGGCAGAGGCTGGCCGGATGGCGGCAGCAGGGCTTCGACCAGAAACACCAACTTGGCCCGCGCGCCTTCCGAATAGATCACCGGCGGCGAAAATTCGGCACGCGGGGCAATGAAACTGATCTTGGCAGTGCGCATTCCGCCGCAGCCATCGCAGCTGTAACGGATCGTCATGCCGGGCTTCAACGCTGCGATCCGGTCTTGCGGCACATAGAAACGCAGCTTGCGCCGGTCATCGGGCAGCACCGCCACCACCGGCATATTGGCCGGAACCCATTC
>JAGNTK010000190.1 GCA_017987575.1 Novosphingobium sp.
CGCTGACAATGCGGCCATAATCGGCTTCAATCTGTCTGGTCGAAAGCCGTCGTTCGTTCACCGACGACCTATGTATGCCAACTCTCGGGTAGCGCCTAGGTGGGCGTTCGGGCCTTTGCAGACACCACCATTCGCTTGGGCGAGGATTAAAAACAACTCGCATGACTAAACTGCCAATAGGCGACAGTTTAGCCATGTGATCGATTCTAGGGAGCCTCCGACGCCGCACCAAACACCCGGCGCTGGAGGAATGAAATGTCTGCGGTTTCAAGCGATGCCGGTTGCGACTCAGAAGAGATCGAGCGTTTCGACGTTATAATCGTCGGCGCGGGGATCTCGGGCATCGGCAGCGCAACCTTGCTGCGCAAGCACTGCCCGGACTTGAGCTTTGTTGTCCTCGACGCGATGGAATCGTTCGGCGGCACCTGGCTGATGCACAAGTATCCCGGCACCCGTTCGGACAGCGATCTGTTCACTTTCGGCTATGGCTTCAAGCCGTGGAAGGGTGATCCCATCGCTTCGCGCCAGCAGATTCTGGACTATCTGGGCGGGGCTATCGAGGATGCCAATCTTGGGCCGCACATCCGTTATGGCCACAAGGTCCAATCCGCCGAATGGTCGAGTGAAGCGGCAAGCTGGACACTGGCAGTCGAGCGCAGTGATATAGAAGGCTTGGTCCATCTGCAGGGGCGCTTCCTGTGGATGTGTCAGGGCTACTACCGCCATTCACACGGCTACACGCCGGACTGGCCAGGTCTCGCCCAGTTCCAGGGGCAGGTTGTCCACCCGCAGCACTGGCCAGACGATCTCGATCTCAGCGGCAAGCAGGTGACGGTGATCGGCTCGGGTGCCACGGCCGCCACCTTGATCCCGGCGCTGGCTGATAGCTGCGCGCATGTCACCATGTTGCAGCGCACGCCGACCTACTTCGCGGCTGGTCGCAATGCCGACAGCCTGGCGGACGAACTGCGCAAGCTGTATGTCGATGACGCCTGGATCCATGAAATCATGCGCCGCAAGGTGGTGCGCGACCGCGCCGATCTGCTGGAGCGCGCGCAGGCAGCGCCCGACAAGCTGAAGAAACTGCTGATCGACGGGGTCAAGGCCTGCCTGCCCGAAGGCTTTGATGTCGATCGCCACTTTACCCCGCCCTACAAGCCCATGCAGCAGCGCGTGGCCTTTGTGCCTGATGGCGACCTGTTCAAGGCCGTCGCTTCGGGCAAGGCATCGGTCGTGACGGACCAGATCGCAGCCTTTGACGAAACCGGGATCCAGCTTGGTTCAGGCAGCCGCATCGACTGCGACGTGGTGATCACCGCGACCGGCTTTGAGATGTCCGTGATGGGCGAGATCCCCTTCCGGGTTGACGGACGCCATATCGATTTTGCGCAGACTGTGACCTATCGCGGGACGATGTTCACCGGCGTGCCGAACATGGCCTGGATTTATGGCTATGGGCACTATAGCTGGACCTTGCGCGCGGACCTGATCGGCGAGTTCGTCTGCCGCCTGCTGCGCCATCTGGAGGCGCGCGGCGCGAAGAGCGTAGCGCCGACCTTGCGCCCGGATGATCACGACATGCCGCTGCGGCCGTGGGTCGACACCGAATACCTCAATCCCGGCTACCTCTTGCGCAGCCTGGACCGCTTGCCACGCAGCGGTGACAAGCCGGAGTGGCAGCACAGCCAGGATTATCTCTACGAGAGCAAGGCCATCCCGGCCATCGATCTCGACGATCCGATCTTTTCCTACAGCTATTGACCGGGCCGGACCCGCAAAGACCGAGGAGCGTGCAGATGAAGAACATGAAAGGCGGCGTAGCCGTAGTAACCGGCGGCGGTTCTGGCCTGGGCAAGGCTATTGCACAGGAGGCCGCACGCCGGGGAATGCGGGTGGTGATTGCCGACGTGCAGGCCGAGGCGATGAATGCGGCGGTTAAAGAGCTGCGGGCCAGCGGTGCGGATGCGATTGGTGTGTTGACCGACGTGACCAGCGCTGCTTCGGTTGAGGCGCTCGCAGAGGCCGCCGAACGCCAGTTTGGCCCCGCCAACCTGGTGTTCAACAATGCCGGGGTCGCATCCGGTGGGCCGATCTGGGAAAGCACCGAAAAGGATTGGAAGTGGGTGTTCGCCGTCAACGTCGATGGGGTGGCCAACGGTGTGCGGAGCTTCACCCCGCGGATGCTTGCTGCCGCCGCTGCCGACCCGGCCTATCAAGGCTGCATTGTGAATACCGCCTCGATGGCCGGACTGGTTACGGCACCCGGCATGGGCATTTACAGCGTTTCCAAACACGCCGTGATCGCGATTTCGGAATGCCTTTACCACGATCTCGATCTGGCCGGAGATCAGGTCAAGACAGCTGTGCTGTGTCCCTCATACGTGACCACCAACATCAGCCAATGCTATCGCACCCGGCCCGCCGATCTTGCCAATGAAAGCGGCCCGACAAAGTCCCAGCTGGCGACCCAGGCCATTTCCGCGAAGGATCTCGCCAATGGGTCGTTGACCGCAGAAGAAGTGGCCAGCATCACTTTCCAGGCAATCGAAGTGGGACAGTTCTACGTCTATCCCAGCCCGGAACTGCTCCCGATCGTCAAGAATCGGCTGGATAACATCGCGGCGGGATCCAATCCCGATATTCCCTACGAGGATATTCCGATGTTCAAGGAGCGGCGCGACCGGTTAAAGGAAGCACTGGCCAGTTGAACGCGAGCCCTCACAGACGGATCAAGGACATCGGCAGTTGCACGAAGACAGGGCCCAGCACGAACCAGGAGTATTGAGCCCGGAGCTCGATGCTGCGCTGCGCCAGCATGCCCGCCGCCGACTGCTTGGCAGGGGTGAGCAGCTTTATGCGTTCGGGTCCGTGCCCGATGCGCTGTTCTGCGTTGAAGAGGGAGTACTGCGCCTCAGCGTGACCAGCCCCGAGGGCCGGGAATCCGTTCTCAGCATGGTGACTCAAAACCAGTGGTTCGGCGAAGCCTCCCTGTTTTCGGGAGAGCCGCGCGGAAATGACGCCATGGCGATTGTTGCCAGCGCTGTGCTGATCGTCCCGGCTGCAGCAGTCCACCAGCTTGTCGACCACCGGCCGGATTTCTTGCTGCAATTCCTGGCCATGATGGGGAGGCGGTATCGCATGATACTCAGCCGGATGGACGATACCGTGCTGCGCCCCTTGCCCGCCCGCCTGGCGCGGGAAGTGCTGCAGGCGCATGGGCGGGAGCTTGCAGCGGCGGGACCACATCACCCGGTCACGCTCCGCTTCTCGCAAGAGGAAATGAGCCAGATGCTCGGCGCATCGCGGCAAAGCATCAACCGCCTGCTCAA
>JAGNTK010000191.1:0-1213 GCA_017987575.1 Novosphingobium sp.
CCCCTGCGCGTTAGACTGCGCGGTGCTATGAACCGCATTACCTACATTGCGCTCGCCGCTGTTGGGATCATGAGTCTGATCGCGGCGATGTTTGCGCCGCGCACGGCGAACGCGCCGGTTGAGCAGACGGCCTCTGCCTCGGCCAAACCGAGCGAGGTCGGCAAGGCGCTGACTCTGACGCGCGATGGTTCGGGCCAGTTCACCTTGCGGGCCGAAGTCAATGGCAGCGAGGTCGATTTTCTGGTCGATACCGGAGCTGATTTGGTCGCCCTGACCGAAGCCGAGGCCGAAGCGCTGGGTGTCATGCCTGACGAGAGCGAATTCGAGCCAAGCATGCAGACCGCGTCGGGCGTCGGTTATGGCGCGCCGGTCACGCTCGAGGAAATCGAGATTGCCGGACAGAAACTGCACGATGTTGAAGCAGTGGTAGTCAAGGATCTGGGCACCAACCTGCTTGGCCAGACCGCCCTGCGGCGCCTTGGCTCGGTTGAGCTCAAGGGTGACAAGATGGTGATCAAGCCGCGTTGAGGTGTCGGGCGGGCTAGGCTAGGGCCTGGTCCATGACTGGATCCCATCGCGGCCTGCCGCCACTCCATCTGCTACTGGCACTGGCTGTTACCGCCGTCTGGGGTTCCAATTTCGTCGTCATCAAATTTGCCTTGGCCCATCTGCCGCCGTTAACGCTGGCACTGCTGCGCTTTGCCTTGGCATTCTGCCCACTTGCGCTGTTCGTTCCCCGGCCGCGCGTGCCCTGGCGCAACCTCGCGGCCTATGGCGTGCTGATTGGTGCCGGACAGTTTGGTCTGCTGTTTACCGCCATGCGCGCCGATATCACCCCCGGGCTCGCCTCGCTGGTGGTGCAGGCGCAGGTTTTCTTCACGATCGGTATGGCGATGTACCTGAACCACGAACGGCTGGCGCACTATCAGATCGCCGCACTGCTGCTGACCTGTGCGGGGATTGGCGTGATCGCCCTGCACACCGATGGCAGCGCAACCCTGCTCGGGCTGGCACTGGTCCTGCTGGCGGCGGCAAGTTGGGCCGGAGGCAATATGGTGTCACGCCGGGCGGGGGCCGTAAACATGCTGGGCTACGTGGTCTGGTCGAGCCTGTTTGCAGTGCCGCCGTTGTTGCTGTTTGCGCTGACGCTGGAAGGCTGGCCGGCCATGGCCGCCGGGATCGCTGCTGCCGATCGGGCCACCTGGGTAGCGGT
>JAGNTK010000191.1:1313-3320 GCA_017987575.1 Novosphingobium sp.
CTGGCACATCTCGCCGCGCTGGCAGTGGAGCGCGACTGCGCAAGGCTCGAATGGTCAGTGCTTGATTGGAACGAACCCGCGATCGGCTTCTATCAGAAACTGGGTGCGCGGCTGATGGACGAATGGACCGTGATGCGGCTCGATGGCGCGGAATTGTCTCAACTCGGCGCAGCTACGCGCTTTTCCGCCGATTCCGCCTAGCCTGGCGTTCAGGCCTTGGTTATCCACAGCTGCTATGACGGGGGTCATGAAACGTCGCGACCTGATTCTGGGTGGCCTTGCTGCGGGAGCTGCGCTCGCACTGCCGGGGCGTGCCCTCGCCCGCGCCGCGCAGGACGGCGCACTGGCGCAGGATTTTGACGCGGCGTTCGGGCTGAATACGGCCCCGCAAGCACCCGCAGTGCTGCCAGTCGAACCGGCCCTGCCCACCAGGATCGCCCCCAATCCTCTTTATGACCGCAAGCTGATCGAGATCGCGCAGCGCGAACTGGGGCGGGCGGGGGCGCAGGTCTGGCGCCGTGATATTGTCGGCATTGCCGATTTCGCGCGCGCCTCCACGCTGCCGCGGTTCCATTTCGTCAATCTTGAGAACGGCACGATCCGCTCGTTCCTGGTCAGCCATGGGCGCGGTTCTGACCCGGGCCATTCGGGCTTTCTGCAGCAGTTTTCTGGCATTCCGGGGTCTGAAGCGACTTCGCGCGGAGCCTATCTGACGGCGGAATGGTATAATGGCAAATATGGCACCTCGATCCGTTTGCTGGGGCTTGATGCGGACAATCGCACCGCGCTGGAACGGGCGATCGTGATGCACCCGGCCAAATATGCCGCTGCCAGCCATATCGAGAAATTCGGCAAGCTGGGCCGTAGCGAAGGCTGCTTTGCGATGGGGCCAGAGAATTTCAACGAGGCGCTGTGGAACCTGTCGGGTGGGCGCCTGCTCTTCGCTGACCGGATCGGCGACGCCTGACTTGAACCAACAGCAATCCCGGCGCGCGCTGATCGGCGTGGGAGTGCTGGCGCTGGCGCTGCTGGCCAGCCCGTTTGTGCTGCAGAGCTGGAACTCCAGCCGCGAACTGGCGGGTAAGGTGGTTGTGTTTGACGCCCCAACCAAGGCCGCCAGCAAGGATTTGCTGCACTGTTTGGTTCTGCGGCCCACCGGCGGGCTTAATCTGTCGATCTCGCGTGAGAACGAATTCTACAATACCGCGCGTGAACTGGCCGTGCGAATCCAGCAGAGCGGATCAGAGCGCAAATTGACCGCCTGGGCCGTGCCTGGAACTGCGTTGACCCCGGGCGAACAGGCCCAGCTTACAGGCTGCCTGAACCCGTCCACGCCTAAACCCTGAGGCCGCTTTCCGCCTAGAGCGGGTTATCCAGCTTGATCACCTTTTCGCTGGACTTGCGTTTGGCATACCAAGCCTGCCGGGGCGCAGCAAACGACGCCAGCACCGCCGCGTCACGGCCGTAAAGGTCGGCGAAAGTGCCCATCTTGCCGTTGATGTCGGTCGCCATGGTGAAATAGGTGATGTAAATCGGGAAAGTCTTGGTCATCGGCACCCGGGTATATTCACCCGATTTGACGATTTCGACCAGCTCGTCAGTCGATTTACCCGATCCCAGAATCGCCATGGTCATGCCCAGCTGGACCGCCTTCTCGGTGCGGATGCAGCCGTGGCTGAGCGCGCGATAGGCATTGCCGAACAGCCCACGTGACGGCGTGTCATGAACGAAAATCGCGTGCTCATTGGGCATGTCGAGCTTCATATAGCCCAGCGCGTTGCGCGCACCGGGCTGCTGAACCACTGTGATCGTGCCGTTCTTGGCTTTGGTCACCTTATAACCTTCGCGGGCGGCCTGAGCCGGATTGCCAACCAGCCGTGCGCCAAGCCCTTCGCCTTTGACGATCGACTGCGGGACGGTCCAGGTCGGGTTGAAAATCACCCCTTCGACCACTTCGGCAAGCTGCGGCGTGGCAGTCTTGCCGACCTTCCCGACCACGGTGCGATA
>JAGNTK010000006.1 GCA_017987575.1 Novosphingobium sp.
CTTTCCCTACACCTGGTTCGAATGGCGCCACCAGATCGGTCCGCTGGCTGCTGCCGGTTACCGGGTGGTGGCACCCGATATTCGCGGCTTTGGACAAAGCGGTAAACCTGCGCGCGCGCAAGACTACACAATGCTGCACAGCGCAGGCGATGTGGTTGGATTGGTGGCCGCGCTCGGCGAACCAGGCGCGGTGCTGGTCGGGCATGATCTGGGGGCTTGGGTTGCCGCAGCAGGGGTCCGGCTCAGGCCAGACCTGTTCCGTGCTCTTGCGATTCTCAGTACCCCGGTTGGTCCGCGCGAAGCGGCACGCCCAAGTTTGGGCTGGGAGCGAATTGAGCGCGAACGCGGCGGGAAAATGCACCATCACTATTTCCAGGAACCGGGCCAGGCCGAGCGCGAGCTGGATGCAGACATCGCCAGTTCGCTGCGCGGAATCTATCACGCCATCTCGGGTGACGCGCGTGGGGCTGAGCGTTGGCGATTGTTGACTCGTCCCGGCGAGACCATCTGCGACACGATGCCCGACCCCGGGGCGGATCGCCTGCCGGCATGGCTACCGCAGCGCGTTCTGGACGAGTATGTCCGGCAGTACGCAGAAACCGGGTTCGCGCCGCCGCTGGCGCACTATCGCTGTCGTGAGTTGACCTGGGAGCTGACCGCTTCATGGTCCGGACAGCAGATTACCTGTCCGAGCATGTTTATCGGTGGCGATGCGGACCCAGCGCTTGAATTGATTCGCGCGCAGTATGACGAGCTTGAACGTACGTACACCGACCTGCGGATCAAGGCCTTGCTTCCGGCTATCGGCCACGGTGCCCCAGAGGAGGCTCCCCAAGCTGTCACCGAGGCGCTATTGCAGTTCCTTTCAGGGCTCGGAGACGGTGGATGACGGAACAAGCGGCTTCATGACCAGTTCCACAGGTGAACGCCGCACACCTTGGGGACTTGTGAGCTTTCTGTTGGCGCTGCACATTCTCAACCAGATTGACCGGCAATTGGTGAGCGCCTTTGCTGCGGATATTATCCGCGATCTGGATTTGAGCCGCGGCCAGTTCGCGCTGATCGCAGGTCTCGCGTTCTCGAGCGTCTATGCATTCGCTGCGTTACTGGCCGGGGTGCTGGCCGATCGGATCGGGCGGGTTCCGGTTCTGGCCACCGGGGTCGGCATCTGGAGCCTGTTCACTGCGCTTGCCGGAATGGCGCAAGGGTTCTGGACCCTGCTGGCGGCGCGGCCGTTTGTTGCAGCGGGAGAGGCAACGCTGGTTCCGACCGCTACCAACGTAATCCTGTCCCGCACCCCAGACCGGCACAAGGCGGCGGCGCTGGGGCTGTTCTTTGCGGGAATTCCGCTGGGGATCGGCGGAGGCTTTCTGATTGCCGGGCTGCTTGGCCCACTGTTGGGATGGCGGGGCACTTTCATTGCCATGGGATTGCTGGGGCTGATCGCGCTGTTCGCGGTGACCAGACTGAAGGACGATCCGATAGTGTCCAACGGCAAACTGACGGTCTTGGGCGACTTGTCGGAGCTGTGGGCGGCCTTTCGGGTGAGGCCGCGCCTGCTCTATGCCTCGCTGGCGATGATCGTCGTCCATTGTCACGTCGCAACCAATCCGTTTGTCCAGCTCTGGTTGGTCGGTGAAAAGGGCCTTGATCCGGCTCATGCCGCCCGGACCTATGGGCTGATGTTCGTTGTCTTTGGCCTGATCGGAACCTTCGGAGCTGGCCTGCTTGGGGATTGGGCGAAGCGGCGGTTCGGCTGGGACCGGGCGCTCACAGTGTTTGGAACCCTGTTGGTGCTCGCGCCTTTGCTGGTGCTCTACCGGCTCGCGCCAGGCGGTTCCTGGCTACTGCTGGTCGGCATGGCCGGGTCGATCCTGTTCATGACGGTGATTTACGGCCCGCTGTTTGCTGTGATCGAGGAAGAGTTACCGCAGCGGCTCAAGGCCACCTCGACCGGGTTCAATATTCTGGCGCTGAACATCTTTGCCATCGGCGGCGTTGCCCTGGCCGTGGGCTACGCCAGCGATTTCCTCGCCCGGGCAGGCTCAGCCCATAGCTGGACCTGGCCGCTGCTGGGGGCTGACGCCTTGGCGCTCTTGGCAATTCCGCTGATTGGTCTGGCTGCGCGCAGCCAGACCAGAGTTTAAAGCGGACTGCCGTCCTTGTCGCGGTAGATGTCCCGCCGCCCGACGTGGTTGGCCGGGCCGACGAAGCCATCTGCCTCCATCCGCTCAACCCATTTGGCCGCGGTGTTGTACCCCACGCCGAGCTGGCGCTGGAGCCAGCTGGCCGAAGCTTTCTGGCTTTCAAACACGATCTGACAGGCCTGGCGGTATTTGCGTTCGTCCGGATTGTCGCTGGCAGTGGCATCAAGATCGTCAAAACCGAAGCCGCCGTCCTCGGGCTCCTCGGTGACGCTGTCGACATATTCGGGGCTGCCCTGCGCGCGCCAGAAATCGGCGATCCGCTCGACTTCCTCGTCGCTCACGAACGGCCCATGGACGCGCATCACCGGCTGGGTATTGGGTTTGTAGAGCATATCGCCCTTGCCCAGCAGCTGCTCGGCGCCCTGTTCGCCCAGGATGGTCCGGCTGTCGATCCGGCTGGTCACGGCAAACGAAATCCGGGTCGGCAGGTTGGCCTTGATCACCCCGGTGATGACATCGACCGAGGGGCGCTGGGTGGCCATGATCAGGTGGATCCCCGCCGCGCGGCTCTTTTGCGACAGACGCTGGATCAGCACTTCGATTTCCTTGCCGACGGTGACCATCAAGTCGGCCAATTCGTCGACAATGATCACGATCTGCGGCAGCGGCTGATAATCGAGCTGCTGGTCCTCGTAGAGTTCCTCGCCGGTATCCGGATCGAACCCGATCGCGATCCGGCGGCCCAACGGCTTGCCCTTGGCGGCGGCAGTTCGGACCTTGTCGTTGAAGCCGGACAGATTGCGGACCGACAGCTCGCTCATCATCCGGTAGCGGCGTTCCATTTCCTCAACCGCCCACTTCAGCGCGCGGACCGCCTTGGCCGGTTCTGTGACCACAGGCGAGAGCAGGTGCGGGATGTCGTCGTAGCTCTTGAGCTCGAGCACCTTGGGATCGACCAGGATCAGGCGGCATTGCGCCGGAGTCAGCCGGTACAGCAGCGAGAGCAGGATCGTGTTGAGCCCGACCGACTTGCCCGAACCGGTGGTCCCTGCGACCAGCAGGTGCGGCATGGTCGCCAGGTCCGCGACAATCGGTTCGCCGGCGATATCCTTGCCCAGAATGATTGGCAGCGCGGCCTTGCTGGCGGCAAAAGCTTCGCAGGCGACCAGCTCCTTGAAGCTGACCATCTGGCGGTTGGTATTGGGCAATTCGATCCCCATCACGGTGCGCCCGGGGATCGAGGAGACACGCGCGGAAATCGCGCTCATGTTGCGGGCGATATCGTCGGCCAGCCCGATCACCCGGCTGGCCTTGATCCCGGGCGCGGGCTCCAGCTCGTACATCGTCACTACCGGCCCGGTGCGAACCGCATCAATGGTGCCTTTGACGTTGAAATCATCCAGCACCGTTTCGAGCAGCCGGGCGTTGCGCTCCAATGCCAGCTTATCCACTTTGGGCGCGGAGTTGGGCGGTGGATCGGCCAGCAGAGCCAGCGCTGGCAGTTCATAACTGTCAAACAGATCGCCCTGGCGGCTGCTCGACGTGATCTGAGCAGGTTTGGCCGGACGTGATGGGTCGGAAATTTCTGGCGCCTTGCGCGGTTCGCCCAAGGGCATCAACGGCGCGGCGCGCTCCTTCCTGGCGCGGGCGGCAGCGGGCCGGACATCTTCAAAGCTGCCTGCCAGCGCCGGACGGCGGGCGAGGAATCCGGGCAAAGTGAACAGATTTCCCCAATCGACCGCGAAGACCCGGCCAGCGATGGCGCCACCAGCGATCAGGCTGATCAGACCAGCGGCGAAAACGGCGATGGTCCGGCCAGTTTCAGGCAACAGCGCGGCGAGATAGCGCACCGCGCCTTCGCCAAGCAGGCCAGCAATGCCGCCCCAATCTGCCGGGTAATCATTGGGACGTTCGATTGCCAGCGACGCGGTGGTGGAAATCAGGCTCATCGCGAACAGCAGCAGCGCGACCGGGCGCCACCAGGCGTGATCGGCGTGATCGAGTTCCTGATCTTCCTCCTCAACCAGCCGCCACAGTCCGCGCGCCATGACATAGAGCATCGGCAGCAGCAGCACGGCACTCCACCCGAACAAGAACAGCGCGCGCTCTGCCGCCCAGGCTCCGGCGGAGCCCATCCAGTTCTTGGCCGGACCTGCCGCTGCGGTGGAGGCAGAAGGATCGGTCTGGCTATAGCTCATCAGCGCAAAGGCCAGAAAGACCATGCCACTGAGCAACACAATCGCCCCGCCAATTTCGGCACTGCGGCGCAAGGCACGCTTCATCGCCGCGCGCCAATCAACCCGCGCGCCGCGGTGGCTGGCTGTTGCCGGACGTGATGCCATCGTGCTTCCCCTAGTCTGAAGTCGGGTTATGCGCCTGCGGGTGACTCCGCGTCAAGAATCCTTGAGAATCCGAGGATTCACTTCACCGCAAAAGGCGTCGATCCCGGCCCAGTGCGCGGTTTTGAGCCGCTTCGCGCTGTGCGGGTTCATCCCCCCCAGCGCGATCACTGGTATTTGCGCCCGCGCTGCGATCAGCCGCCAGCGCAAAGGTCCAAGCACTTTGCCACCGGGATGGCTGCGGGTCGGGAAAGCGGGAGACAGCAGCACTGCATCGGCGCGGGCGGCGTTGCGGAGTTCGCTTAAGGAGTGGACCGGGACCAATTGCCCGCCCGGGCCATAGGCCTTGTCCGCCCCCCAGCGCCGGGCCTGCGCTGCACTTCCCGCCAACGCTACCAGGTGGCCGCGCGCCCGCGCGATCCGGCACAGCTGAGCGAAGCGCGCCCGCCGCTCGGCCTCACCCAGGTGGTAGTGACGATAGATGAACCCACTGCCACGCGGCAGGCGCAGCAGTGCGGTTTCCAGCACCGCATCGTTGCGGGCATCGGAAATCAGCCAGATTGCGGGCAGGGGCTGGCACTTGCGCATCGCCTCGCTATAGCAGCGCGCCATGACCGATCCAGCCATCCTGCTAGCCGATGTTCACGCCCGTATCGCGCAGGCTGCCAAGATCGCCCAGCGCAAAGCTGGCGAAGTGACCCTGATCGCAGTCAGCAAGACCCATGACGCTGCTGCTATTGAGCCGCTGATTGCAGCCGGACAGCGCGTCTTTGGCGAAAACCGGGTGCAGGAAGCCGCGGCCAAGTGGCCCGCGCTGCGCGCGGCGCATCCCGGCATCGAACTGCATCTGATTGGCCAGCTTCAATCGAACAAGGCCGACGAGGCGGTTGCGCTGTTCGACTGCATCCATTCGCTCGACCGATCCAGTCTGGTCAGCGCTCTGGCCAAGGCAATGGACAAGGCCGGCCGCCGCGTGCCGTGCTTCGTGCAGGTCAATATCGGCGCCGAAGAGCAAAAGGGCGGCTGCGCGATCGCCGAACTGCCCGCGCTGCTGGCCGAGGCGAAGGCAGCGGATCTGCCCGTGATCGGCCTGATGTGTGTGCCGCCTGAAGGGATCGAAGCTGCGCCGTTCTTTGCCCTGCTCGACAAGCTGGCGCGTGATCACGGCCTCGATGGCCGCAGCATGGGCATGTCGGGCGATTTCGAGACCGCGGTGATGCTCGGCGCGACCCATGTGCGGGTTGGATCAGCGTTGTTTGGGGTGCGGGGTTAGAAATTCGTCGTCCCGGGCTTGACCCGGGACCGCTGGCCTCGCGGCGCGACCTTGATCATTAGAGCTTAGGCATCAGGTCCAGCCATTCCGGATTAGCGGCCTCGATCAATGCAATCTTCCACTCTCGCTGCCAGTTCTTAAGCTGCTTTTCCCGAGTGATTGCCTCCACAATGGTTGGGTACTCCTCAACCAGAACCAATCGGTCAAGGCCGTAGCGCCGACAAAAGGCAGAGCCTTTACCAGTGCGATGCAGCCAGATGCGTTCTTCAATGTCAGCTGTTACGCCAACATAGAGCACCCCGAACGCGCGGTTGGTGAGAATGTAGATGTAGCCGCCCTTGTCCATTGAGGGCAGATTGACGCGGCCAGCGGTCCCGGGTCAAGCCCGGGACGACGATGCCTCACCCCCCGTGCTTGTTCAGCTCATCCCCGCTCAGCGTAACCACATGCAGCAAATTGGTGGATCCCGGCGTGCCGAACGGCACCCCGGCCAGCGCGACCAGCTTTGATCCGGCGGTGCCAAAGCCTTGGCGCAGCGCCATTCGCTTGCCCTTGCCGATCATTTCTTCAAAGCTGCCGATGTCCTTGGTGGTGACCGCATGGGTGCCCCAAAGCAAGGCCAGGCGGCGGGCGATCCGGCTGGACGGGGTCAACACCAACATCGGCACCCGGGGCCGCTCACGCGCCACGCGGCGGGCGGTGCTGCCCGATCCGGTGAAGATGATGATCCCGGCCACTGTCATGGTTTCCGCAATCGCCGCGCTGGCCTGAGCCAGAGCTGAAGCGGTGGTTGGCTCGGGCCGGACCACGGTAAAGTGGATCCGCTCGGAATAGCCGGGATCGCTTTCAACCTGGGCGGAGATCCGGTGCATGATCGTAACCGCTTCGACCGGCCAGGCCCCGCTGGCGGTTTCGGCCGAGAGCATTACGGCGTCGGCGCCGTCATAGACTGCATTGGCGACGTCAGACACTTCGGCGCGGGTCGGGGCCGGGCTTTCGATCATCGATTCGAGCATTTGCGTCGCGACCACTACCGGCTTGCCGCTGCGCCGGGTGATGGCGACAATCCGCTTCTGGATCGGCGGCACTTCCTCGGGATTGAGCTCCACCCCCAGATCGCCGCGCGCGACCATGATCCCGTCAGCCAGTTCGATGATTTCTTCCAGCCGCTCGACCGCAGCGGGCTTTTCGATCTTGGCCATCAGCGCGGTCTGCGATGTGCCCATCAACTTGCGCGCTTCGGCGACGTCTTCGGGCCGCTGGACGAACGATAGCGCGATCCAGTCCGCGCCCTGATCGAGCGCGAAGGTCAGATCGCGGCGGTCTTTTTCGGTCAGTGCCGGGATCGGCACCACGGCATCGGGGACATTGACCCCCTTGCGGTCCGAAATGACCCCGCCGACCTCGGCCGAGCAGAGGATCTTGTCGTCGCTGGCCTCGATTACCCGCAGCCGCAGCTTGCCGTCGTCGATCAACAGCCGCTGACCCTTGTTCAGCACGCTGAACAGTTCGGGGTGGGGCAGGCAGACCCGGCTTTCATCGCCGGGGGTGGGGTCGCGGTCAAAGGTGAAGTGGCCCGAATGGCGGATCACCGCCTTGCCGTCCTTGAACTGGCCGACCCGCAACTTTGGCCCTTGCAAGTCGCACAGAACTGCAACCGGGCGGCCAACTGCCTTTTCAACCTCGCGGATCGCGGCGATCGTCGCGGCGTGGGTTTCATGATCGCCGTGGCTCATGTTGACACGGAACGCATCGGCCCCGGCGCGGAGCAGCTTTTCGATCATTTCCGGGGTGCGGCTGGCAGGGCCAAGCGTTGCTAGGATTTTGACTTTGCGTCCGCGCGGATCGATTTTTGCCACTGTTGCCTCTTCCTGTTTCATCCCGCTCTATGGCAAAGATGCAGCGCAAACCCAAGGAATCCCCGATGAGCTGCTCTGAAAATACGAATGCGACCGTTGGCGATCTGCTCGAAAGCCTCGACGATGCGGTCGCCGCCGCCGCTTTCCGCCGTCTTGTCCGCCATTTGCGTCACCGCCATGACGCCCAGAACATCGATCTGATGGGCCTCTCGGGGTTTTGCCGCAACTGTTTGGCCGACTGGATCCGGGATGCCGGGGCTGAGCTCGACAAGGAGGCGGCCCGCGCGCTGATCCACGGAATGCCCAGCGCGGAATGGAAAGACCGGTTTCAAAGCGAGGCAACGCCAGAGCAATTGGAGCGGATGGCGGAGAGTTTGAAGCGGAATTGAGCTAAGTTCCTCTCCATTTTTCGCGAATGCGACAAATGGGGAGGTGGATCGTCCGCAGGACGAGACGGAGGGGCTTCGGCGCTGGCGTTGATACCCCTCCGTCTCGGCTTCGCCGAGCCACCTCCCCATTTGCACTATGTGAAAATGGGGAGGAACTTACGATTTCCACAACCTTCGTTTTGCCTGAATCACTTGCCCTCGCTACCGCGCGGTCAACTGATTCACTTCTTACCGGAGCTTCCCCATGGCCAATGCCACTGACGACCGCCTGCGCCTGTTGATCGAGCGCGTCGAACGCCTCGAGGAAGAGAAAAAGGGCATCGCCGACGATATCAAGGATGTCTACGGCGAGGCCAAGGCGGTCGGTTACGACGCCAAGATCATGCGGCAGATTGTCCGCCTGCGCAAAATGTCCGCCGATGACCGCGCCGAAATGGAAGCGATCCTGGACACGTATAAAGCAGCGCTCGGTCTCGGCTAGCGCCTGCGCCCGCTGGTAAAGCAGCGCTCGGGCTGGGTTGACGCAGGCCGGCGGGGTCCTATCTCGGTGGGACCATCCACCGGGAAAGGACCCGACCATGATCTCCACCACCACTGCCGTGCTCGAAGGCCAGCCGGTCCAGCGCTATCTGGGCATTGTCACCGGCGAAGTGATCGTCGGGGCGAACATCTTTCGCGATCTGTTTGCCGGGATCCGCGACATCGTCGGTGGCCGTTCGGGTTCCTATGAAACGGTGCTGGCCGATGCCCGCCGCCAGGCGATCAGCGAAATGGAAGCCGAAGCGGCGAAGCTGGGCGGCAACGCCGTGATCGGGGTCGATATCGACTATGAAGTGATCGGCGCCAATGGCTCGATGCTGATGGTCAGCACCTCAGGCACTGCGGTCGTCGTTTGAGCGACGTCGTGATCCGGCCCGCAGTGGCCGGTGATGCAGCGGCCTGCGCCGCGATTTATGCCCCGTTCGTACGCGATACCTGGGTCAGTTTTGAGACCGAAGTGCCGGATGCAGCAGAGATGGCCCGCCGGATCGCCGCGATCAGCGCCAGCCACGCCTGGCTGGTGGCGGAGGTCGACGGCGTGATCGCAGGCTATGCCTATGGCAGCGCCCACCGCACCCGCGCCGCCTATGGCACGTCGTGCGATGTCGCGATCTACGTCGATCCGGCCTTCGGACGGCGCGGCATCGGGCGGTCTCTCTATGCCCAGTTGCTGCCGATCCTGGCGGAGCGCGGGTTTCATGCCGCCTTCGCCGGGATTGCCCTGCCCAACGATGGCTCGATCGCGCTGCACCGGGCGATGGGGTTCGCGCCCGTAGGCGTGTACCGCGAAGTCGGCTGGAAGATGGGCGCCTGGCGCGATACCAGCTGGTGGCAAAGGTTGCTCTAACCGCCCCGCTTGGCTAGGGCGCAGCATCCGTCCATTCAGACCGTGAAGTGATCCATGGCAGGCCATTCCAAATTCAAGAACATCATGCACCGCAAAGGTGCGCAGGATAAGAAGCGCGCCGGCTTGTTTTCCAAGCTTTCCCGCGAAATTACCGTGGCTGCCAAAATGGGCATGCCCGATCCGGACTTTAACCCGCGGCTGCGCGCAGCGGTGAATGCCGCCAAGGCGCAATCGGTGCCGAAGGACAATATCCAGCGGGCGATCGACAAGGCCAGCAAGGGCGAAGGCGATAACTACGAAGAAATCCGCTACGAAGGCTACGGCCCGGGCGGGGTTGCCTTGATTGTCGAAGCGCTGACTGACAACCGTAACCGCACCGCCACCAATGTCCGCACCGCCTTTGCCAAGAACGGCGGAAATCTGGGCGCGAGCGGCGCGGTCAGCCACGGGTTCGACCGGCTGGGCCTGATCGAATACACGATTGCGGCGGGCGACGAGGACAAGGTTCTTGAGGCTGCGATCGACGCCGGCGCCGACGATGTTGAAAGCGATGAAGACGGTCACGCGATCTGGGTCGCCATCGAAAACCTGCACCCGGTCGCGCGCGAACTCGAAAAGACGCTGGGCGAAGCTGTCGGCGTGAAGCTGGCGTGGAAGCCGGGCCTGAAGGTCGAAGTGGACGAAGCCTCGGCGGCAACCCTCCTCAAACTGATCGACGTGCTCGACGATGATGATGACGTTCAGACCGTCTGGGGCAACTATGACATCTCTGACGAAGTGATGGAAAAGCTGGGTTGATCATCATCGGCCTTGATCCCTCACTCAGCTGCACTGGCTGGGGGATCGTGGCCAAACAGGGCAACCGGCTGAGCCATATTGCCAATGGCCAGATCAAGACCGATCCCAAAGCCAGTCTGGCCCAGCGGCTGGTCACGCTCGATAGCGGCTTGGCCGAAGTCATCGCTCAACACCGCCCGGAAACCGGCGCGGTGGAGGAGGTGTTCGTCAACTCCAACGCCCAGTCGACGCTCAAGCTGGGGCAGGCCCGCGGGGTCTGCCTGCTAGCCTTGGCCCGCAGCGGAATGCCGGTGGCGGAATATGCCGCCCGGCTGGTCAAGAAGGCGATTGTCGGGACTGGAGCCGCAGAAAAGGCGCAGATTCAGGCCATGCTCGGCGTGCTGTTGCCGGGGGCCAAACTGGCCGGGGCCGATGCTGCCGATGCCCTGGCCGTGGCGATTGCCCACGCGCACCTGATGGGGCCGGCCAGCGCAGGTTCATCGCGGATCGGGTAGCCGGTCGGCAACTATTTCGGAGTCGCCCATGCCGCGTTTCAAATTGCTCACTCTCGCCGCGATCGCGGGCCTGACCCTGTCGGGTTGCACCGCCAGCCGGTATCAGATTTCCGACGCGCTGATGCGCTATGGCCTCAACGAAAATCAGGCGGGCTGCGCGGCGGAATTCCTGCGCGGGCACCTGAGTTATGGGCAGGTTGACCGCCTGACCAAAGCCGCGCGCTACTACAACAAAGACGGCCCACTGACGATGGGCGATCTGGTCCGCGTGGCGGGGCAGGTCAATGATGCCGAAGTGCTGCTGCAAGTCGGCGCGGCGGCCTTTGCCTGCAAGTTGGGCGCGGATATGCCGATCGGGCGGTTTTAGGCAACAGACCCACCCCCGACCCCTCCCGCAAGCGGGCGGGGAGCAATTAGACGCGAGGCAATCCCCCTCCCGCTTGCGGGAGGGGTTAGGGGTGGGTGCTCCTGCGCGGGCTTGCGATTGGCGGCAAGCCAGTCCATAGAACAAACCATGATCGCCAAGCTGACCGGATTGCTCGATGACTTCGGCCCTGACTGGGCGGTAATCGACGTGGGCGGGGTGGGCTATCTGGTCCAGTGCTCGGCCCGGACGCTTGATGCGCTGGGCATTCGGGGGGACCGGGTTTCGGTCCACACCGACATGCAGGTTTCCGAAAACGATATGCGGCTGATCGGCTTTGCCAGCGGGGGCGAGCGCGAATGGTTCCGCCTGCTGACCGGCGTGCAAGGCGTCGGCAGCAAGATGGCGCTGGCGGTGCTTTCGGCGCTGACCGTCGACGAATTGCAACGCGCCTGCGCCGGGGTCGATGCCGCGATGGTCGCGCGGGCGCAAGGCGTCGGGCCGAAACTGGCCAGCCGGATCGTTAATGAATTGAAGGACAAGGCCGGTGCGCTGCCTTCGGTGGCGGGCGCAGCTTTGGCGGCGGCTCCGGCGGGTTCGGCCAGCAGCGATGCCGTTTCGGCGCTGCAAAACCTGGGGTTCAAACCGAACGTGGCGACCGAAGCGGTGGCGCGGGCGCTGGACGAACTGGGTGAGGGTGCAGAGCTCAACGCGCTGGTGCGGGTGGCGTTGAAGAGGGCGGCGGGGTGATGGAATTAGGACTATCGGAAATGCTCGCGGCATTCGTCGGCGCAGCCGCCTCAGGTGTGTTCGGGATATTTGATCGTCGGAGTAACAGGAAGCGCAACAAGGCTTCGTTGGAATCGGAAATCGCTGCACACGCAAGATTCCTCACTGCACTTATTCGAGATCAAAAGTATCATGTTGAAGCGAATCAAGTCGCACTCAATGCATCGTCCGCTGACTGGAATGGCGATCTCCTGCACATCTTTCCGAAGCGCGAATACTTAAATGGCTTGGAGCGTGCGATTCAGCGTGTTGGCGAACTCGATCCATGGGCCGCGGATTTGGTGGTAGAGTTTCATCACAGGTGCACACTTTTTCTAGACAGCACTAATCCAGACGAGCGATTTGAAAGATTCAGCTCAATTGATGAAAAGCGGAGCCACGCGATCGAAACCGCACGCAACATTGATGTCCTATTGGTATTGGGCGATCGATTAAGTCAGTGGCGCAAGTGACCGACAACCCCCACCTCACCCCCCAGCGCCTCCCTGACGACGCCGACGCCGCTTTGCGCCCCAAAACGCTTGCCGAATTCGTCGGGCAGGCAGCCGCTAAGGACAACCTCAGGGTGTTCATCGAAAGCGCCAAATCGCGCGGCGAGGCGATGGATCATGTCTTGTTCTTTGGTCCGCCGGGGCTGGGCAAAACCACACTGGCGCAGATTGTCGCGCGCGAACTGGGGGTTGGGTTTCGCGCCACTTCCGGCCCGGTGATCGCCAAGGCCGGCGATCTGGCCGCGCTGCTGACCAATCTGGAAGAGGGCGATGTCCTGTTCATTGACGAGATTCACCGGCTCAATCCGCAGGTGGAAGAGGTGCTCTATCCGGCGATGGAGGACCGCGCGCTTGATCTGATTATTGGCGAGGGGCCATCGGCGCGCTCGGTGCGGATCGATCTGCCGCCGTTCACGCTGGTCGGTGCAACCACCCGCGCTGGCCTGCTGACGACGCCGCTGCGCGATCGGTTCGGCATTCCGGTCCGGCTGGCGTTCTATACTGAAGAGGAGCTCGGCCAGGTGGTTACGCGCGGCGCGGGGCTGCTCGGCATCGGGATCGATGCAGGCGGCGCGCGCGAAATTGCGCGGCGAGCACGCGGTACGCCGCGGGTCGCTGGACGGCTGCTGCGGCGGGTCCGCGATTTTGCCCATGTTGCAGGCGACGGCACGGTTACTCGCGATATTGCCGATGCCTCACTGACCCGGCTGGAAGTGGACGCGCTGGGGCTGGATGCAATGGACCGGCGTTACCTGCACATGATTGCCGATATCTACAAAGGCGGGCCGGTAGGCGTCGAAACGCTCGCCGCTGGGCTCAGTGAACCGCGCGATACGATTGAGGATGTGATAGAGCCGTTCCTGATCCAGCTGGGCCTGATTGCCCGCACCGCGCGGGGCCGCTGCCTGAATGATCGCGGCTGGCAGCACCTGGGAATCACGCCGCCCAGCGGCAGCCAGGCCGGGCTGTTCGATTCGGACGATACCGCCGCAGACTAGGCCGATCTGGTAACCAAAGGTTCGGGATTCCCGGCGGTTAAGTTCCAGAATGGGACAGTCCGGGTTCTACCCACACACAATCTGCACATTTCCCGCATTGGGACCCCGGAATCACGGTTAACGCGATTGTCGCTTTAACGATCCTCTGCCCTTTTGGCTCTACAGGGGCCTGCAGACGACGTTCGGTCGTTCCGCAACTGCCCCAATGAGGCAATAAAGAGAGCAGAGCTTATGTCGGTTCGGATGGCCCTAGTGAAGCTCGCGGCGTTTACCGCTGGCGGTGCAGTGATTGGTGGCGGCGCAGTTCACACTGCAGAAGCCCCCGCTGCGCAGACCCAGTATGTGAAGCACGCGAAGCGCACGGCGCAGACCACCAAGACCAAGGTCAAGCGTAAGCCGGCCGTGCGCCGGATTGCCAAGGCTGGTCCGGTCAAGCAGCGCAAGATCCGGCGCGTCGTAACCCGCTCATACAGCTGTGCCGCACCTGCGCCGCAAATGGCGGTCGCCGCCGTGCCGATGATCCCGATGCTGCCGCAGCAGCCGATGCCCGAAGGTGGCAGCGGCGGACAGACCGTAATCGTTGGTGGCAGCGGCGGTATGGGCTTTGGCGGCGGCTTCTTTGGCGGCTTCTTCGGCGGGTCCAGCAGCGGCGGCGGCAGCGTTGTCGTCACCAGCACCACCACCGGCGGCATCACCAGCTCCAGCTCGGGCGGCTCGACCTCGACCTCCTCGGGTGGCAGCTCGACCACGACGGGCGGTGTTTCGACCTCGACCGGCGGCGTGACCTCCAGCTCGACCACTTCCACGGGCGGCGTTTCCACCTCGACTGGCGGTGTCTCGACTTCCACGGGCGGCGTTTCGACTTCGACCGGTGGGGTGACCAGCACCACGACCTCGGGCAATGTCTCGACCTCGTCGGGCAACTACTCGTCAACCTCGTCATCGACGTCGGGCAACGTAACGTCGTCGAGCTCGACCTCGTCCAGCACCTCGTCGTCGACCAGCTCGTCCACGTCGACCAGCTCTTCAACCTCGACCTCTTCGTCGGGCTCGACCAGCTCGAGCGGCGGGCACTCATCGGGTGGCCACACCTCTGGTGGACACACTTCGGGCGGGCACAGCTCGGGCGGACACGATGTTCCGGCTCCGCCAATGATGCTGCTGTTCGGCGCTGCCGCAGCTGCCGTCCTTGGCCGCAAGCGGCTGGCCAAGAAAGCAGACTGAATTATCAGGCGATCTTATTGATCAGCCTGGGGGGTAAGGGCGGTCCGGAAGGGCCGCCCTTTTCCGTTGTGTTCACCCATCCAGCAATGAAAAGGCCCCGACCAGCGCGTGCCGGTCGGGGCCTTTTTCAGCATTCGTGGCTGCCTTACGCCGCCAGCTTGCGCAGCACGTACTGCAGGATCCCGCCGTTCATGAAGTATTCGACTTCGTTGGCGGTATCGATCCGGCACAGCGCGGTGAAGCTGAACTGGCTGCCATCGCCGCGGGTTACCGCAACTTCGACATCCTGACGCGGCTTCATCTCGGCAACGCCGGTGATGGTGTAGGTGCAATCACCATCAAGCCCCAGCGAGGTGCGGCTGTCGCCGTCCTTGAACTGGAGCGGGAGCACGCCCATCCCGACCAGGTTGGAGCGGTGGATGCGTTCAAAACTCTCGACGATGACAGCCCGCACGCCGAGCAGGTTGGTGCCCTTGGCGGCCCAGTCACGGCTGGAACCGGTGCCGTATTCCTTGCCGGCAACCACGACCAGCGGGGTGCCATCGGCCTTGTGCTTCATCGCCGCATCGAACACCGGCATCACTTCGCCGCCATACTTGCTCATCCCGCCTTCGATGCCGGGAACCATTTCGTTCTTGATCCGGATGTTGGCAAAGGTGCCGCGCATCATCACTTCGTGATGGCCGCGGCGCGCGCCGTAGGAGTTGAAGTCCGCCTTGGCGACCTGATGCTGCATCAGCCATTCACCCGCCGGGCTATCGGCCTTGATGTTGCCGGCCGGGCTGATGTGATCGGTGGTGATCGAATCGCCCAGCACCAGCAGCGGCTTGGCATCGACGATGTCCTGCACCGGGGCAGGCGTCATGGTCATGCCTTCGAAGTACGGCGGGTTTGCCACGTAGGTGGAACCAGCGCGCCACTGATAGGTTTCGCTGCCGGTGACGTTGATCGCCTGCCAGTGCTTGTCGCCCTTGTAGACGTCGGCATAGCGGGCCTGGAACATCGCCCGATCGACGCAAGCCGTCATCGTAGCATAGACTTCTGCGTTGGTGGGCCAGATATCCTTCAGATAGACGTCCTGACCATTGCTGCCCTGACCGATCGGGGTGGTGACGAAATCTTCGATCACGGTACCCTTCAGCGCATAGGCGACCACCAGCGGCGGGCTGGCGAGGAAGTTTGCGCGCACATCCGGCGAAACGCGGCCTTCGAAGTTGCGGTTGCCCGAGATCACCGCGGCGGCGACGAGGCCGTTCTCGTTGATCGCCTTGCTGATCGGCTCGGCCAAGGGGCCTGAGTTGCCGATGCAGGTGGTGCAACCATAGCCGACCAGATTAAACCCGATATTGTCGAGGTGCTGTTGCAGCCCGGCTTTCACGAGGTAATCGGTGACGACCTGGCTGCCGGGGGCTAGCGAGGTCTTGACCCAAGGCTTGGGCTTCAGGCCGAGCTCATCAGCCTTCTTGGCGACCAGGCCGGCCGCGACCAGCACGCCGGGGTTGCTGGTGTTGGTGCAGCTGGTGATCGCGGCGATCATCACGTCGCCATCGCCGATGGTGAAGTCCTTGCCGTCGACCGCAACGCGGGTCTGGGCCTTCTTGTAGGTTTCGGCCATGTCGCGGTTAAACACGTCATCAACATCGGGCAGCGAAACGCGGTCCTGCGGGCGCTTGGGGCCAGCGAGGCTAGGCACCACGGTGCCGAGATCGAGCTCCAGCGTGCTGGAGAAGATCGGCTCAACCGCCGGGTCGATCCAGAAACCCTGCGCCTTGGCATAGGCTTCAACCAGAGCGATCTGGCTTTCTTCACGGCCGGTCAGACGCAGGTAATCGAGTGTCTTGTCGTCGATCCCGAAGAAGCCGCAAGTTGCGCCATATTCGGGGGCCATGTTGGCGAGTGTGGCGCGGTCCGCCAGCGTCAGGCCAGCGAGGCCGGGGCCGTAGTATTCCACGAACCGCCCGACCACGCCATGAGCGCGGAGCATCTGGGTTGCGGTCAGCACCAGATCGGTGGCGGTGACGCCTTCCTTCAGAGTGCCGGTGAACTTGAACCCGACCACTTCGGGGATCAGCATCGAAACCGGCTGGCCGAGCATTGCCGCCTCAGCCTCAATCCCGCCGACGCCCCAGCCGAGCACGCCCAGACCGTTGATCATGGTGGTGTGGCTGTCGGTCCCGACGCAGGTGTCAGGATAGGCCACGGTGACGCCGTCCTGATCGGTGCTGGTCCAGACCGTCTGGGCGATGTTTTCGAGGTTGACCTGATGGCAGATCCCGGTGCCGGGGGGCACCGCGTAGAAATTGTTGAGCGACTTTGAACCCCATTTCAGGAAGTCATAACGCTCCATATTGCGCTGATATTCGATCTCTACGTTTTCTTCGAAAGCCTTGGGATGGCCGAATTCGTCGACCATGACCGAGTGGTCGATCACCAGATTGACCGGCACCAGCGGGTTGATCTTAGATGTGTCGCCGCCCAGCGTCGCAATCGCATCGCGCATCGCGGCAAGGTCAACCACGCAGGGTACGCCGGTGAAATCCTGCAGCAGCACGCGGGCCGGGCGGTACTGGATTTCGTTCGACGATTCGGCTGGGTTCTTCTGCCAATCGACAATCGCCTGAACATCACTGGTCGAAACGGTGAAGCCGCCGTCTTCAAAGCGCAGCAGGTTTTCCAGCAGGACCTTCATGGAGAACGGCAGGCGCGAAATATCGCCAAATTTCGCTGCGGCCTTGGCCAGCGAATAATAGGCGAAATCCTTGCCCCCAACGTTGAGCGTGGAACGGGTTCCGAGCGTGTCCTGTCCGACCTGAGTCATGCCGCGTGATCTCCTGATTTGGAGGCCCAGGGGGACTGCGCTTTGCAGCGGCAGCAGGGCCGGTTGTCGGCGCTGCCGATGCGCGGGAATCCTCCTCGCGTCAAGGGTGGGAAGCTCCGTATTAGACTAAAGTGCGGTCGCCTCGATGTGCTTGCGCGATGCGATCCAGCAGCCGATCACGATCAGCCCGGCTCCGGCCACGGTCGGCAGGGTCAGGCCCTCGTCAAACATAAACCAGCCGATCAGCGCTGCCCAGATGAAGGCAGTGTATTCCAGTGGCAACAGGACCTGCGTTTCCTCGCGGGCATAGCCCCACGAAATGAGCATCAAGGATATCGTTGCGAGTACCGCCGAACCGGCGATTCCGGTCCAGACTGGCAGCGCGGGGAATTGCGCCAACCAGGGGGCGAGCAGGCCCAGGAACAGGCTGGTGAAGACCGCCTGAAAGGTTGCGACTTCCTTGGGATCGGCCAATTGCGCTTGCTGGCGCTGCAGGATCAGGTTCCAGGCATAGAGCACCGCCGAGGCCAGTATCGCAGCGATTCCCCATGCCGCGTCGGCACTGTAGCCGCCTTCACCGAGCCGCGCGCTGACGATTACCACCACGCCGGCCAGCCCCAGCAGCGAGGCGAAGATCGCTTTGCCGCTGATCTTTTCGCCCAACATCACGGCCGCCAGATAGAGCGCGATCAGCGGCGCAATGAACGAAATCGCCATGCCTTCGGCCAAGGGCAGATACTTGATCCCCCAAAAGAAACTGGTGGCCATGGCGGCGCTGTTGAGCCCGCGAATGGCGTGGAGCCGCATGATTTCGCCGCGCGGCCAGATCCCGCCGCTGAGCTTCCAGATCGGAACCATCACCACCGCGCTCAGCAGCGATCGCCACAGCATCGCGTTATAGGCGCCGACCGCCAGACTGGCGCCCTTCATCAGTCCGTCCATCACGGAAAAGCTGGCGATCCCCGCCAATACGGCCAGGAATGGCATCAGGCTGTGGTGGCGGCTCATCCTGCTTCCCGAAGGACCAAACCTCAGAGCGTCTTGATGATGCCTGAAAAGTCCGTGCCCCCGTTACCCGCTGCGGTGAAGGCTTGATAGAGTGCTTCGGCGCGTGTCCCCAGTGGCACCTGAGCGCCGACACTTTGGGCGGCTTCCATTGCCAGTTTGAGGTCCTTCAGCATCAGTGCAGCGGCGAACCCGCCCTGATAGCCGTTGTCCGCCGGGCTGGCCGGGCCGACGCCGGGGACCGGGCAATAAGAGGTCATCGACCATGATTGGCCCGAGGCTTTGCTGGAAATGTCATAGAAGGTCTGCAGGTCCAGACCGAGCTTTTCGGCGAGCGCAAAGGCCTCACACGTCGCAATCATGGTCGCGCCCAGGATCATGTTGTTGCAGATCTTGGCGGCTTGGCCAGCGCCGCTTGCCCCGGCGTGGATCACGGCTTTGCCCATCGCGGCAAGGATCGGTTCGGCCCGGGCAAAGGCTTCATCGCTGCTGCCGACCATGAAGGTCAGGGTGCCGCCATTGGCCGCCGCGATCCCGCCGGAAACAGGCGCGTCGACCATGGCATAGCCTGCCGCGCTGGCGGCACTGGCTACCTTGCGGGCAGTGTCCACGTCGATGGTCGAGCAATCGAGCAACAGGGCCGCGTTTGGGGCATGGCCGATCACGTCGGCGCTGTAGACGCTCTCGACAATGGCCCCGTTGGGCAGCATCGACACGATCGCGTCTGCGCCCTGAACCGCCTCGCGCACCGAAGTGTAGGTCGCGCATCCGTTGTCTTTGGCGCGGGCGAGGGCCTCGGGTGAGAGGTCGAAGGCATGGACATCATGCCCGGCCTTGACCAGATTTGCGGCCATCCCGCCGCCCATGTTGCCGAGACCAATGAAGGCGATTTTCATGTCTTACTCCCCTCCCGTTTGCGGGAGGGGCCGGGGGAGGGCCTGTCCCGATCAGGAATGTCGATGCGAGGGCAACACGCCCTCCCCTAACCCCTCCCGCAAGTGGGAGGGGGATTTGTTATCTTCCAGTCCACACCCCGGCCCGCTTCTCGATAAACGCAGCCATGCCTTCGGCCTTGTCTTCGGTCGCGGTCAGGACCTGGAAGATCCGGCGTTCGATCAGGATCCCTTGATCGAGCCCGGTTTCAAACGCGGCGTTGACCATTTCCTTGTTGGCGATCGCGGCGAGCGGCGGCATCGCGGCGATCTCGGTAGCGGTTTTCAGGGCCTCTTCGATCAGCGAAGCGAGCGGCACGACGCGGGCGACGAGGCCCGAGCGCTCGGCCTCTTCGGCACCCATCATCCGCCCGGTCAGGCACATTTCCATCGCCTTGGCCTTGCCCACTGCGCGGGTCAGCCGCTGGCTGCCGCCCATGCCGGGTGCAACGCCAAGCTTGATCTCGGGCTGGCCGAACCGGGCGTTTTCGCTCGCGATGATGAAGTCGGCCATCATCGCAAGTTCGCACCCGCCGCCCAGTGCAAAACCATTGACCGCCGCGATCCACGGCTTGCGAGTGGCCTTGACCAGATGGCTGGTCCAGCGGCTGAAGAAGTCCTGCGCATAGAAATCGGCAGCCGGCTTTTCGGCCATTTCCTTGATATCGGCGCCGGCGGCAAACGCCTTTTCTCCCGCGCCGGTTAGCACCGCGCAGCGCTGGCCCGGATCAGCCTCATACGCGGCGAAGGCGGTTATCAGTTCTTCCAGCACCGCTGCGTTGAGGGCGTTGAGTGCCTGCGGGCGGTTGAGCGTGATCAGCGTGACTGCGCCGTGGGTTTCGGTGAGGATCTGTTCGTAAGCTGACATTCAAACCAACTCCAAAGTTTGTCACCCTGAACTTGTTTCAGGGTCCATTTCTCGTCTGGCCCTGAAGCCTTGCGTGATCAAACCGAATCCATCGGCATATCTCGTATGCACTGACCTTGCGGCACGATGGACCCTGAAACAAGTTCAGGGTGACGAGGCTTATGGCAAAGGTTTCCATTCTTCATTCGCAGGCAGCGGGGCAAAAATGCTGTCGATCAGGTCGTCTGTCACGCCTTCGGGGGTGGCCGGATCCCATTTCGGATCCATGCTCTTGTCGACAATCACCGCGCGAACCCCTTCGGCAAAGTCGGGCCGGGTCAGCACGCGCGAGGCGATGCGGTATTCCATCACCATGTTGGCGGCGAAATCGGTGCAGTTCAGACTGTCGGCCAGTTGCCGCAGCGCGACCTTGCAGGTCTGGGGCGATTTGGTCTGCAGCGTGGCCAGTTCTTTTGCGGCCCAGTCGCCACCATCGGCGGCGAGACTGGCGAGGATGTCCTCGTAGCGATCCGAGGCAAAGTGCCGGGCGATCAGCGCTGCGTTGGCCGCGATCCGGGCTTCGGGTGGGGTTGCGGAGAGGGCGGTCAGCACCTGCTCGGGCGCCTCCCCCGCTGCAATCCGCGCCTTGGCTTCCGCCAGCGCTTCGCTCGGCAAGTAGTGCGTGGCAAGGCCCGCCCACAGGCATTCCGCCCCGTCGAGCCGCGCGCCGGTCAGCGCCAGAAACGGCCCAATCCGCCCCTTGAGCCGCGACAGGTGCCAGCCGCCGCCCACGTCAGGAAACAGGCCGATCCCGGTTTCCGGCATGGCGAAACGGGTGTTCTCAGTCGCGACGCGGTACTTCGCCGGCTGGCTGATCCCCACGCCGCCGCCCATGGTGATCCCGTCCATGAAGGCCACCACCGGCTTCGGATAGGTCATCAGCAGATGGTTGAGCTGGTATTCTTCGTAGAAGAATTGCCGCCCCGATTGCCCGCCGTCGTTCAGTGCGGAATTGCGCAGAAAGGCGATATCGCCCCCGGCGCAAAACCCGCGCCCTTCGGCATGGTCGATGATCACGCAGCCGACCGATGGATCATCTTGCCAGCCCAGCAGAGCCTCGGTCATCGCATGGTCCATCGGTTGCGTCAGCGCGTGGAGCGCCTTTGGCCGGTTGAGCGAGAGGAAAGCGGCGCTTCCATCCCGGCGGATCAGGACTTCGTCGGTCATGTCTTCGTTCCCGTGAGTTGCAGAAGGTCCCAGCGGTTGCCGACAAGGTCCTCAAACACCACGACAGTCCCATAGGGTTCATGGCGCGGTGCCTCGGTAAAGACCACGCCTTTGGCTTTCATCGCCTGATAGCTCGCTTCGAAATCATCGGTGTAGAGGAAGAAACCGACGCGCCCGCCGGTCTGGTTGCCGATTGCGACCGCCTGAGTCTCGTTCGCGGCCTTGGCCAGCAGTAGACGCAGGCCCGAACCGGCTTCCACTTCGACCCAGCGCTTGGTTTCGCTTTCGCGCAGGTCGGCGGCCAAGGTGAAACCCAGCTTGCCGACGAAATAGGCAATTGCCTCATCATAGTCCGGCACGACCAGCGTGATCATGCCCAGCCGAACGCCGCTCATTGCCGCAGCAAGTCCCGGCCCACGATCATCCGCATCACCTGATTGGTGCCTTCGAGGATCGAATGGACGCGCAGGTCGCGCCAGAAGCGTTCGATCGGATAGTCACGCAGATAGCCATAGCCGCCGAACAGCTGCAGCGCATCGTTGACGATCTTGCTGCCGCTGTCGGTCGCGAGCCGCTTGGCCATCGCCGAAAAGCGGCTTTTGTCAGGGGCGCCCGCGCTGACTTTGGCGGCGGCGAGATAGAGCAGCGCGCGGGCCGCTTCCAGATCGGTCGCCATATCGGCCAGCATGAATTGGGTGTTCTGAAAATCGGCAATCGGCTGGCCGAATTGCTGGCGGTCCTTGGTATAGCCAATCGCCTCGTCCAGACAGCGCTGGGCACCGCCCAAAGAACAAGCCCCGATGTTGAGCCGACCGCCATCGAGCCCTGCCATGGCGAAGCGGAACCCTTCGCCCTCTGCGCCAACCCGGTTGGCCACCGGCACGCGGCAATCCTCGAACACGACCTGCGCGGTGGGAGACGCGTTCCAGCCCAGCTTCTTTTCCGGTGCGCCGAATGACAGCCCGGGGGTGTCCTTTTCGACCACAAGGCAAGAAATGCCCTTGGCCCGGTCATCGCTGGTCCGGACCATGCAGACGTAAATGTCGTTATAGCCCGCGCCGCTGATAAACTGCTTGGTGCCGTTCAGCACATAGTGATCGCCATCCAGCCGCGCAGTGGTTTTGAGCGCCGCCGCATCAGAGCCTGAACCTGGCTCGGTCAGGCAATAGGAGGCGATCTTTTCCATGCTGACCAGTTCGGGCAGGAAGCGATGCTTGAGGTCTGGCGAGCCGAAGGTATCGATCATCCACGCGGCCATGTTGTGGATCGAGATATAGGCGCTGGTGGCGGGGCAGCCATAGGCCATCGCCTCCATGATCAGCGCCGCATCGAGGCGGCTGAGGCCAATCCCGCCCGATTCCTCGGACACATAGATCGCGCCGAAGCCAAGCTCGCCCGCCGCCTTCCAGACGTCGACCGGATAGTGCGATTTCTCGTCCCATTCGGCGGCGAACGGCGTGATCCTATCAGCGGTGAACTTGCGCGCCATGTCTTGAATCGCAAGCTGGTCTTCGGTGAGGGAAAATTGGTCAGTCATTCCGGCTTTTCCTTGAGCACCCGTTCAGCGAACAGCCGTTCGAGCAGCTTCATGTCGTTGCGCGCATACCAGCGCGGTGCTGGCAGTCCTTTTCGCCAGGCGAGCGCTTCGGTCAAGGTGCCTTGCGCACTGGGATTGTCGATCGTGGCCGCTTCAGTCGCAATCGGATCGGCATAGGCGGCGTCGGCGGTGACAATGGTCCAGCCATCGGCGCGCAGGGCCCGGACTAGATCGCCGATATAGAGCGCGGCCAGGTCGGTTTCATGCAGCAGCAGAACGTGGGCAGGCGCGCGGCCAATCGCCTTGATCGCCAGAGCGTCGTAGAAATTGGCCGCTTCCACGTGGGTCTCGACATAGAGTTCGCGAAGCGCTGCACGATCAATCACTTTGCCGGCCTGCATCGCCTTCGCCAGCATTGCTTCAAGGTGCCAATCGTTGGCGTCCACCGTGACATAGCCGTTGCGCAAACCGCGCTGCGCCAGACCGGCCCGAACCAGGTCGCGCTTCGCCTTGTCGCTGCGGCCTTCGTTCAAATAGGGAAAGCGGAACCATGGGCGAAAGCCGGGCTGGGGACGCAGCCAGGCATGGGCCTTGTCGATATCGTCGAGGTATTCGAGCGCTGGCACCGCAGTCAACTGCCGGTGGCTCCAGCTGTGGTTGGCAATGACATGGCCAGCGCGAACATAGGCCGCAATCCGCCGTTCGCCGCCGATCCCGTCGCCGCGGCCGATCTGTCCAGGCACCACAAAGAACACCGCCTGACGGACCTTGGCGCTGCGCAGCCCGGCGATGATTCGCCGGGTCCGCTGGTCAGGCGTTAGCAGTCCGCCGGCATCGCGCGGGACATCATCGAAGCTCAGCGCAATCCGCTTGTCGGCACCGGCTGGCACACCGGCGAGTGTGCTGGCAAGCGCAAGGGCCAGAGCCGCAAACAGGCGGAAAACCGGCACCTTACCCCATCGTCGGAATGACGAAGGCGTTCGATCCATCGCCGCCGCCATCGGGCCAGCGCGCGGTGATCTTCTTTTTCTTGGTCCAGAAACCGATGCCGTCCATGCCGTACTGATCGCTGTCGCCAAAGCCGGATCGCTTCCACCCGCCAAAGCTGTGGTAGGCGACCGGGACCGGGATCGGCACGTTGATCCCGACCATGCCGACATTCACGCGCGCGGCAAATTCCCGTGCAGCATGCCCGTTGCGGGTGAAGATCGCGACGCCGTTGCCATACTGGTGCTTGCTGGGCAGCGCGAGCGCCTCTTCAAAATCCTTGGCGCGGACGATCTGCAGGACCGGCCCAAAGATCTCGTTCTGATAGCTGGTCATGCCTGGAGTGACCCGGTCGAGCAGCGTCGGGCCAATGAAATAGCCCTGTTCATGACCCTGCAGGCTAAAGCCCCGGCCATCGATTACCAGCTCGCTGCCTTCGTCGACCGCGGTCTGGATCCAGCGTTCGATATTGGCCTTGTGCATCGCGGTGACGACAGGGCCGTACTGCGCATCGGGATCGGACGAAATGCCGATCTTCAGCGCCTCGATCGCCGGGATCAGCTTGGCCTTGAGCCGCTCTGCGGTATCCTCGCCAACCGGCACCACCACCGGCAGCGCCATGCAGCGTTCCCCGGCCGAGCCAAAGGCCGCGCCGCACAGATCGCCGACGACCTGATCGAGATCGGCGTCAGGCATCACAATTCCGTGGTTCTTGGCCCCGCCCATCGCCTGCACGCGCTTTCCGGCGGCAACGCCGCGCGAATAGACATACTGCGCGATATCGCTGGAACCGACAAAGCTGATCGCTGAAATCGCCGGGTGATCAAGGATCAGGTCAACCATTTCCTTGTCGCCGTGGACCACCTGAAAGATCCCGGCTGGCAGGCCGGCTTCCAGAAACAGCTCGGCGATCCGGTTGGGCACCGATGGATCGCGCTCGCTGGGCTTCAGGATGAAGGCATTGCCCACGGAAGTCGCCACCGCGCCCATCCACAGCGGGATCATCGCCGGGAAGTTGAACGGAGTGATCCCGGCGCCGATGCCCAGCGGCTGGCGCATCGAGTAAACATCGATCCCCGGACCTGCGCCGCCGCTGTAGTCCCCCTTCATCACATGCGGCAGCCCGCAGCAGAATTCGACCACTTCCAGCCCGCGTTGGATGTCACCCTTGCTGTCCGCGATCACCTTGCCGTGTTCGGCCGAGAGCATTGCGGCGAGCTCGTCCATATGGGCTTCGCACAGGCGCTTGAATTCGAACATCACCCGGGCGCGGCGCTGCGGGTTCATGGCGGCCCATTCGGGCTGAGCGGCCTGCGCTGCAGCCACGGCACGTTCGAGCGCGTCAGCGCCGCCCAGCACAACCTCGGCCTGCTGCCCGCCATTGTTGGGGTCCATCACCGCACCCTTGCGGGTGGCGATCAGACCGGCGGTGCCGCCGTGGATAAAATGATCGATCTGGCGCATGAAACATTCCTTCAAAACTCTGCCGCATTTTTCCTGCACCCGCTGCCGAAGCCGGACAAGGGTGGAAATCTGACAGGCTACATCAGCCGCCGGACTTCATCCGCTGTGTAGAGCCGCAGGTCCGCGCCTTCGCGCGTCACGGCTCCCATCGCCTTGTTGAATTCGGCCATATGCGGACTGGCCGAATGAGCGGCGAGGGCTTCCTGACTTTCCCAGCGTTCCGAAATCCGGATCAGATCGGGGTCTGCAATATCCTGGGCAAAAGCATAGTGCAGGCAGCCATCCTCCTGATTGGTGGCCTGAACCATCGCAATCCCCTGTTCGCGGACCTTCTCAAATTCACCCGTCGCCAGCTTAATCCAGCCCTCGATCAACAGCATCGCTCTCTCCATCCTTGTTCGGTTCTCTAACACCACGGATCGCGGGTCCCATGCAAGTACGGACGCACGGTTCCGGTGGCGACCAGATCGTCGGCGATCGACTGGACTGAGCCATCAGGCCGCACGCGCAACAGATGGCGTAGCTCGCGGCCATATTCATCGTGGACAACCGGGGAGGGGCCGGCCAGCGTGAACGGACCTTGGTTCACTAGCGTCAGCAGGGCCTGCGCGGCGGCCTCGCCCTGTTCGGCTTCAGCAGGGCAACGCGAGGGATGCAGCTCGGGCGCATCGATCCCGATGATCCGAATTTTTCGCGTCCCGATAATCAGCGTATCGCCATCCGGCACGCAACCCGCCGCGCGGCCCTGACCGCAGCGCACGAACGGGCCGGAGATGGCTTCGGTTGGGCCGGGCGGCATCGCGTCTGGCGCGATCCGTCCCGGCCATTGCTGCGCGACCAGTCCCATGGCGGCGATCAGCAAGGCCGCACCCAGCCACCACTTCAGTGCCGCCCACAACCGCCCTAGGCGCGATTGGCCCTGCCAACGGTGAGTGGGCAAGACGCGTCCATAGTTTGGAGTTCGGCGGGGCCAGACCATTGTCCGGCGGTAGGGGCACGCTTAACGCGCGGCAAGCATTACACACCAATCCGACCGCCGCCCGCGCCAGGGCTCAGCCAGGCCTTCGCTCACCAGTTGCTGCCCCAGCGATTGCCCACCGCGCTTGGCCACGCGCAAGGCTCGGCCGTAGCGATCGGTCGCGCGGCCTTCGGTCTCAAGGCTGAAGGGTCCAGAGTTGAGCAGTACGATCAAGCGCCGGGTTGCTTTTTCGCCCAGCGCTCGTTCGGCGGCGCAGGTGGCGCTGTGCGTCTCTGGCGCGTTGATATCGGCCAGGCGGATCTTCTCGCCGTTGATCCAAAAGGTATCACCATCGACCACGCAATTGATGCGCGGGGCGTCGGTGCAAAGTGCAAAGGTGGCGGCAGCGAGGGTGAGCAGGGATAGGGCCATGCCCGCCGCATGGCCCGCTGTGGGCGGGTAAGCCTATCCGGACAAATACCCGGTTTTGCTCCGATCTGGAGGAACAATCCCCGCTATTCTGCGCCTTACAAGCTGAGGAACAGACCGGCCAAAGCCGCGCTCATCAGGTTGGACAAGCTGCCGGCGACCAGTGCTTTCAGTCCGAGCTTTGCGATCATCGGGCGTTGGTTGGGAGCGAGGCCGCCGGTGACTGCCATCTGGATCGCAATCGAGCTGAAGTTGGCGAACCCGCACAGCGCGAAAGTGACAATGCCCAAGGTCTTCTCAGACAGGCCCTGCGCCGCGCCCAGATCAATGAAGGCGACGAATTCGTTCAGCACCACTTTGGTGCCGAAAAAGCCGCCCGCCTGCATCGCTTCGGCCCAATCGGGCGCACCCAGCAACAGGAAGATCGGGGCAAAGGCATAGCCCAGGATCATCTGGAACGACAGATCAGGATAGCCGAACCAGCCGCCGATCCCGCCCAGAATCCCGTTGGCGAGCGCCACCAATGCCACAAAGGCCAGCACCATCGCGCCGACCATTACCGCCAATTTGACCCCGGTTTGCGCGCCCTGGGCGGCGGCCATGATCACGTTTGCAGGGCGCTCTTCCTCGTCCGGAATCACGATCTCGTCGGGTTCGACGATCACTTCGCCCTTGGGATCGGGCATGATGATCTTGGCCATCAGGATCCCGCCCGGGGCCGACATGAAGGCGGCGGCGACCAGATAGTCGATCCGGATGCCCATTGAGGCATAGGCCGCCAGGATGGTGCCCGCGACCCCGGCCATGCCGACCGTCATCAGGCAGAACAGCTGGCTAGGGGTCAGCGCTGCCAGATAAGGGCGGATCACCAAGGGGCTTTCCGATTGGCCGACAAAGATGTTGGACGCGGCCGAGAGGCTTTCGACCTTGCTGACCCCGGTCAGCTTTTCCAAACCGCCGCCGATCCAGCGGATCACCAGCTGCATGATGCCGACATAGTAGAGCACGGAAATCAGCGCCGCGAAGAAGATGATAACCGGCAAGGCCTGAATCGCGAAGTTCTGGCCCAGATCGTCCGTCGCCAGCTTGCCAAACAGGAACTCGGTGCCCTTGCCAGCATAGCTGAGCAGCGCCGAAACCCCGGCCGCGATCCCTTGCAGCAACTGGTTGCCCGCCGGAACATAGAGCACCAGCGCCGCGAATCCGGCCTGCAAGGCAAAGGCCGCCCCGACCACTCGCAAACGGATCGCCTTGCGGTCTGACGACAGCGCATAGGCGATGGCAAGGATCAGCGTGATGCCCAGCAGGCTCATCAGGTGCGACATAGTGTGGTGGATTCCCCGGAAATAGTCTCGGGCGCTGTTGGTAACGGCTTGAACGGCGCAGTCAAATCCACGCGGTTACGGATTGGGGGAAGAATGGTTGCGGCACTTTGCCAATTCAAAAAACGCTCGCTAGACCTTGCTCATGCAGAACCAGACCCAAGCTTTCCCGCGCTCGCTGTTTATGTTTTCGCTGCTCTATGGCGGGCTGTGCGTTCTGGCCGGGGTGATGGGGGTCAAGCTGGCCTCGCTCGGCACCTGGCCGGTACTGGGCGATCTGGCGGTCGAAAGCGGAATCTTCGCCTTCCTGTTTCTGGTGATCATATCGAGCGCTGTCGCCGAATTGTTCGGGCAGGCGCGAGCCAATCAGCTGGTGCGCTATGGCTTTGTGCCCTTGATCGTCTCGATGGTGATGCTGACGATTGTGATCCGGGCGGTGCCGCCTGCCTCGTTCTGGACCGATCAGGATGCCTTTGCGAAATTGCTCGGCCAAGGCGTGCGGATGCAGTTCGCCGGGCTGATTTCCTATGGCACCTCGCAAACGCTCAACGTCTACCTGTTCAGCCGGATCGCGGGCGGACAGGGCAAGGCGCTGGTTTTCCGGGCCTGGATCGCCAGCCTGCTCAGCCAGATCGTTGACACGATTCTGTTCATCACGATCAGTTTCTACGGCCAGGACATGCCGATCGGTCAGATCATGCAGGGACAGATCCTCTCCAAGCTGGTGCTTTCAACGATCATGGTGCCGCCGCTGATCGTGGTGTTCGTCAAGCTGGGGCGCTGGCTGGATCGCTCGCCGGCCTAAAAAAGCTTCATTTCGCGACAAACCGGGCTAAAGCGCCCGCACTATGCCGCACAATCACGATCCTGCGATCCTCGCCAAAGCCGAAACGCTGGTTGAAGCGCTGCCCTATCTGCAGCGCTATGCCGGGCGGACCTTTGTGGTCAAATATGGCGGCCACGCGATGGGCGATGCCGAACTGGCGCGCGATTTTGCCGAGGATGTGGTGCTGCTGAAAGCGGTCGGGATCAATCCGGTGGTGGTCCACGGCGGCGGGCCGCAGATCGGGGCGATGCTCAAAAAGCTCGGCGTAGAAAGCCAATTCGTCGATGGCCTCAGGGTAACCGACAAGGCCACTGCCGAAGTAGCCGAAATGGTCCTGTCGGGCGGGATCAACAAGGAAATCGTCCGCTGGATCGCCGGGGCCGGGGGCAAGGCAATCGGCCTGTCGGGCAAGGACGGCGGGCTGGTTACTGCGCGCAAGGTGACCCGCACCACCCGCGATCCCGACAGCCAGATCGAACAGGTGGTCGATCTGGGCTTTGTCGGGGAGCCCAAGTCGGTCGATACCTCGGTGATCAAGACCATCTCGGACGCCGGGATGATCCCGGTGATCGCGCCGATTGCGGTGGGCGAGGATGGCGAGACTTATAACATCAACGCCGATACCATGGCGGGCGCGATCGCTGCGGCGCTGGGCGCAGCGCGGCTGTTCTTGCTGACCGATGTCGCTGGAGTGTTGGGCAAGGACAAGCAATTGTTGACCGACCTGAACCCCGCTGACATTGCGGTCCTGCAGGCCGACGGAACGATCAGCGGCGGGATGATCCCCAAGCTTGAAACCTGCATCCATGCGGTCGAAGCCGGGTGCGAGGCGGCAGTTGTGCTGGATGGCCGGGTGCCGCACGCGATGCTGATCGAAGTGTTCACGGCACGCGGGGCGGGGACGCTGATCCACGCCTGATCAGCGCCTTGCGGCTTTCTGCATTGCTCAGGCAATACACCTTCGGCTATCAGCAACCAGCCCACGGAAAAAGGATAGGTCTGTGCTCTTTGTTTTGATCAGCGTGATCTCGCTGCTGGTTCAGGTTGTGATCGCGCTGGTGATCGTCCAATTTGTGGTCAGTCTGCTGTTCGCGTTCAACGTGGTGAATCCGCACAATGAGATCGCCGGGGCGATTTGGCGGACCTGCAATATGCTGCTCGATCCAATCCTGCGTCCGATCCAGAAGATCATGCCCGATACCCGCCCGCTCGATCTTTCCCCGATGGTACTGATCTTCGGGCTGACGATCCTGCAGAACGTGTTGGTCGAAGTCTCTAATCGGGGCATGTGATGACCGCTGCGATTATTGACGGTAAGGCCTTTGCAGCAGGCCTGCGGGCGCGGGTCGCCGAATTTGCTGCTACCTTTGAACAAAGCGCGGGCCGCAAGGCTGGCCTCGCGGTAGTGCTGGTCGGCGAGGATCCCGCCAGCAAGGTCTATGTCGCTTCAAAGGGACGGGCCTGCGCCGAATGCGGTATGGCCAGTTTTGAATTCAAGCTGCCCGAAGACACCGCGCAAGACACGCTGCTGGCCTTGGTCGATCAGCTCAACGCCGATCCCATGGTCGATGGCATTCTGGTCCAGCTCCCGCTGCCCGGTCACCTTGATGAGCAGGCGGTGGTGGCGCGGATCAGTCCGGACAAGGACGTTGATGGCCTGACCCCGATCAGCACTGGACGGCTCGCGTTGGGACTGCCGGGCTTGGTTCCGTGCACGCCGCTCGGTTCGCTGATGCTGCTGAAGGACCGGCTAGGTTCGCTCTCTGGACTTGATGCCGTGGTGATCGGGCGCTCGATCCTCGTGGGCAAACCGATGGCGCAGCTGCTGCTGGCGGAAAGCTGCACGGTCACGATCGCGCATAGCCGCACCCAGGACCTGCCCGATGTGGTCCGCCGCGCCGATATTGTTGTGGCGGCCGTTGGCCGCCCGGAAATGGTCCGGGGCGATTGGCTCAAACCCGGCGCGGTCGTTATCGATGTCGGGATCAACCGCCTGCCGCCCGAAGAGGGGCAGGCCAAAGGGCGGTTGGTTGGCGATGTCGCCTATGCCGAAGCAGTGGAAGTGGCCGCTGCGATCACCCCTGTCCCGGGCGGAGTCGGACCGATGACTATCGCAGTCCTGCTGCGCAATGCGCTGGTCGCGGCGCACCGTAACGCTGGGGTGGCGCTGGCCGACGGGGCGCTGTAAGTTCGGCCCCATGAAACGCATGATTCTCTGGGGGCTTGCGGTTTCGCTGGCTGCCGTGCCCGCCCTGTCCCGCGATCGCAGCGATGAGCTGACCCGCGGCCACGCCAATCCCAGTGCTGTGATCGCTGAGGAAATCGCCTTTGCCCGAATGGCGCAGGACAAGGGCCAATGGACGGCCTTCCGTGCCACCGCGACCAAGGACGCGGTGATGTTCGTGCCTCAGATGGCCTATGCGCAGGGTTTCCTAAAAGGGAAGCCCGACCCCGCCCAAGCGGTCAAATGGCAGCCGCATCAGGTCTGGTCGAGCTGCGATGGTACCCTCGCGGTCACTCGCGGGGCCTGGCAGGATGGTTCCAAAGCAGGCTATTTCACCACCGTCTGGCAACTCCAGAAGAACGGCCGGTACAAATGGGTGCTCGATCAGGCCGAGGAACTGCCGATGCCGCTCGATGCGCCGGACATGATCGTCGCCAAGGTGGCCGATTGCCCTGCAGGCTATAACGCGCGCCGTTCACCCAAGGTGAAGGATTTCAAGGGCAACCCGCCGCCGCTCGATCCGGCGCGCCGCACCGGACAATCGCTCGATGGCTCGCTGGGCTGGGAAGTTACCGTTTCCCAGCAAGGCGCGCGCCGGTTTGTGGTGACGATGCAGGCTGATGGCGCGCGCGCCACAGTGCAGGATCTGCAGGTAGAGGCGCCGCCCAGCAAATGATGTGGGACCTGTTCCTGTCGGCCTTCATCACGCTGTTCGTGGTGATCGATCCGCCCGGCTGCGCACCGATCTATGCCGGGCTGGTCAAGGGTGCGACCCACCGCCAAGCTACCGCCATGGCGGTCCGCGCCACGGTGATCGCCGCGCTGATCCTGCTGGTCTTTGCGCTGTTTGGCGAAGATCTGCTCGGTGCGCTGCATATTGAGCTCAATTCGTTCCGGATCGCGGGCGGGATCATGTTGTTCGTCATCGCGATGGACATGGTCTTCGAAAAACGCACCCAGCGCCGCGAGGAACGGGCTGACAAGATCATGGCGACCCCTGAGGTTGAGGACGTTTCGGTCTTCCCGATGGCGATGCCGATGATCGCCGGCCCGGGTTCGATCGCCACGATCATGCTGCTGACTTCGCGTGCGCAAGGGACCGAACAAACATTGGTGGTGCTGACAGCCATGGCCGCGGTGCTGGTGCTGACGCTCGGCGCTCTGGTTGCGGCGGGACCGCTGATGAAGCTGCTCGGCACCCGGGTCGAGGCGGTGATTACCCGGTTGCTCGGCGTGCTGCTGGCGGCACTGGCCGCACAATATGTGATCGATGGGCTGAAGGCAGTGTTCCTATGATGATTGGTGAAGCGCAGGCGGCCATGCGGCAGGCCTTTGTGCATGGCGGCCCCGGCGCAATCGTTTCTTCGCTGGTTTGGTTCGCTGCTGCGCTGGCCCTATCGCGCACCGACCATGCGACCGCCTTTACGGTTCTGTTCATTGGCGGAATGTTGATCTTCCCGGTCTCGGCCTTGATCGCAAAAGCGATCTTTCGCCGGAGCGCGTCTGCGGCCGGGAACCCGCTGGGGCTGTTGCCACTGGAAAGCACCATCGCGATGATCGGCTGCCTGCTGGCGGCATGGCTGCTGCTGCGGCACGATCCGCAATTTGCGTTTCCTGTCGCCGCAATCGCGGTCGGTACCCACTATCTGCCGTTCAAGACGACCTATGGCGATCGGACTTATTGGCTGTTGGGCGCTGTCTTGACCGTGATCGGCTGCGCCGGGATATTTATGGTGGCGGGACAGACCATGGCCGTCATTCTGGGCGTGGCTGCGGCTGAATTGATTTTCGGAATTGCCCTCACCCGCGCCGGGGTCAAGGCCGCTACTGCAAAGTGACCTTGGGATCGTCGCTATCGCGGCGTCCGAAGAACTGCATCAACTGGACCAGCAATTCGCACCGCTCTGCCAAAGTCGAAGCTTCGAGCAGCGCCTGCTTTGAAGCGATATCGAACGGCACGATCTGGCTGGTTCCGTCGATCAGCGATTCGTCATCGAGCCGGGTGACCGCATCCCAATCAACCGCATAGCCCTGCGCATCGGCGAACCGTCGCGCTTCGCGTTCAAACCCGGCGCGTTCGATCGGTGACAGTGCGGGAAAGTCTTCATCCGCGATAAGCTCGCCTTCGATCTGGCGGAATGGGGTGGTGGCATCCAGCTCGCGGATCAGCCGGAACCGGCTCTCACCCTCCAGCACCAGGTTGAACCGGCCGTCGTCGAGCGCCTCAACATCGGTAATCTTGCCCAGACAGCCAATCGAATAGAGCGGGGCAGCCTCATTGGCCTGCTGCGGCTGGATCATCCCGATCCGCCGGTCACGGGCTAGCGCATCCTTGACCAGCGCGCGGTAGCGCGGTTCAAAGATGTGCAGCGGCACCTGCATGCCCGGAAACAGGATTACGCCGGGCAGGGGGAAGATCGAGATGCGCATTCGCAATGGGTCCGTTCAGCCGAACAGAATCAGGGAAAGCTTGCGGCGTTGGGCCGCAACCCAGGCGTCTTCCAGCCCGACCGCCTCAAAGATCTGCAGCAGCTTGGCCTTGGCCGCGCCTTCGTTCCATTCGCGGTCCTTGGCGATCATGCTGAGTAAAGTTGCGGCGGCTTCATCGCGGTCCCCGGCGGCGAACGCGGCTTCGGCATAGGCCAGCTGAGCCTCAGGCGATCCAGTGGCGGCGGCGCTCTTCAGTTCGGCCAGCACGCTGTCTTCGGGCTTGTTCTTTGCCAATTCCAGCGCGGCACGGGCGCGGCTGATTTCGGGATCGGTGGCGAGTTCAGGCGGAAGTGAGGCCAGTACCGCCTCAGCCTCTGCGGTTTCGCCCAGTAGGGTCATGGCCCGCACCACACCAGCCAGCGCCGCTGCGCTATCCGGTGCAATCTCGGCAATTTGCGAAAAGATTGATCCGGCCCGTTCGCCGTCACCGGCCGCCAGTGCTTCTTCGCCCAGCGCCAACAGCGGCGCGATATCCTGCGCCGGTGCGCCGCCGGGCTGAACCGGCAGCTTGGCCAGCAATTGATCGAGCACGGCCTTCAGTTGCGATTCGCTGCGGGCCTGGGTTAGATCGGCGACAGGCTGGCCCTGAAACAGCGCATAGACTGTTGGGATCGACTTGACCTGAAACTGGCTGGCAATGAACTGCTCTTCGTCGACATTGACCTTGGCCAGCACCACGCCTTTGTCAGCATAGTCCGCAGCGACCTTTTCCAGCACCGGGGTCAGCGCCTTGCACGGCCCGCACCATTCAGCCCAGAAATCGAGGATAACCAGGCTGGTCATCGAAGGTTCGACCACATCCTTGCGGAACCGGTCGACCGCCTTCTGCTCTTCCAGGTTCAACCCCATGCTTGCCACGTCTTCAACTCCATCCCTGCGCCATGCTGGCGTCAATGTGGGCCTTTACGCCCAATTGTGAAGGGATAAAGCGCGCATTACGTGGTTGCGTAATTTTCCCCTTGGCAAGGGCAAGTGCCGATGCTAACCGCGCGCCTCACCCCGGCCCTGGCGCAATGCGCAAGTGGGCTGTGAAACGTTCGAGCGGGCGTAGCTCAGGGGTAGAGCACAACCTTGCCAAGGTTGGGGTCGAGGGTTCGAATCCCTTCGCCCGCTCCAGTTTTCCGGTATTAGGTAGCAAACGCACCAAGCGCTTTTGCGCGGATTTCCTACATTGTCGGCATGGGAATCTCGAACCTTCGCCTAGGCCTTGAAAACCTCCACGCCACGCTGCGTGGCGAAATCAAGCAGGCTGAAAAGGACCTGAAAGGCTACCAGACGGCGGTTGATCGCCTCGAAGAGCTACATTGGCATCGGGTTCAACTTAATGAGGTCCTTTCCGCTGTCACCAAGGTCCTAATGCACGGGGACCCGGATTGGACGCCCACACTGGTGGCTCCCCGGCCCAAGCGGAAATGGACCAGCCTGTTCAAGCCCGGCGATCGTGGACGGATCGCTCTCACCATCCTTCGCGAGCATGGTGACTGGATGCGTCCGCTCGATGTCGCCTCCATCATGCTCGATCAGATTGAACATGATCCGGAGGACAGAGTGGAGCGAACCCGGCTCGCCAACTCGCTCGGCAATTACCTCAAAAGCCATGAAGGTGATCTCGTCGAATCACGCGGCGACTATGCCAAGGAATGGCGGGTGATTCGCTGATTGTGGAATTTGGCCCGAATCTTATCGCTGAAAATGCGGCGGAGGCCCCTTGGAGACCCGCTGCCAATTGCCGAAACTTAATGCTGAAAAGGAGATGTTGACCGAGGGTATTTTCATGCACTCTTACGTCGCTTCAACAACTTACGTTGGAGCAGACGACGCAACACTTTCTTCTCTCGGCACAGGCGAGAGCGCTCAGCACGAAGCGCATTCATCGCCTATCGGATGACGCGGCTTTCGCTGAGTTTGTCGCCATCCGCTTTGCCGAGAACGATGGTGAGCCGTTCTGTCCGTGGTGCGGTCACAAGGAGGTCTACACTATCTCAACGCGGCGGACATGGAAGTGCGCTTCGAAGGTCTGCCGGCGGAATTTCTCAGCAACCTCGCGCACCATCTTCGCCAGTCGGAAGCTCCCCTACCGTGAACTGCTGCTGCTCGCTGCCCATTTCGTCAATGCGGCGAAGGGGCTCAGTGCCATCCGCATGAGCCAAGAACTTGAGGTGACCTACAAGACCGCTTTCGTGTGGAAGCATAAGCTCCGCGAAGCCATCACGACCAGCCAGCACTCGGGAACGCTTCGCGGCAAAGTCGAGATCGATGGCGCATACTTCGGCGGCCACATCCGCCCGCGCAACAACCGTCCGCTCCGTCAGGATCGCCGACGCATCACTCGCCGCGCCAGCAAGCGCCAATGTGTGACCATCTTCCGTGAACGCAACGGGCGCAGCCGGGCATTCGCGATGGACGAGCATGAGGCCGCCCGGATCGTCGAGCAGATCGTCGAACCGGGCAGCGAAATCTTCACGGATCAGGCCACCCATTTCGGACGCATCGCCGCTCGCTACGTTCTCAGGACCGTCAATCACAGCGAACGCTACGCGGACGGCGACATCTCGACCAATTGGGCCGAGTCCTATTTCTCACGGCTGCGGCGCGCCGAGCTTGGGACGCATCACCACATCGCCGGACCCTATCTGATGGGTTACGCCAACGAGAGTTCGTGGCGAGAGGATCGGCGGCGCTACACTAATGAGGAAAACTACGACCAACTCCTCAACCTTACGACGCACCACCCGGTGTCGCGCCAGTGGAAGGGTTACTGGCAGCGCCGGAAGGAAGCCGCGTAATGGCAACCTTCCGCGTCTGTCTGATCGGCCAGCACCAACCGCTTGAGATTGATCTACCATTCAGCAACCTTGGCGATGTTGGCGTGGAATCGACACGCGCCAAGTTCTTGATCGGCCACATGACGAAGCCGGACGAGGATGGTGTCTGCCGGGGCGTGTTGATCTCGACCGGGCGCATCCAGTGCGTGTTCGAAGCAGATTAGAAGGCGCGTTCTTTGCGATCCACCTGACATTGGCCTTGGCTGACCGGTGGCAAACCCGACAATTGCGCAAGCCTGCCGTCATTCCGCCTCCGGATGACAAGGTTCGATCGATCAATCGAAAACGTGCCGAACGTAACTTCGTTTGGGGTGAAGATAGCAGCCGTGCGGAATGTGTCGCCATTGGCGAATGCGTAACTCGCCGTGCTGCCTTGCTCGTTCAGTTGGACGCTCATTTGCAGGGTCTTACCGGGTCCGTTGGGCATCTCGCACTTGAGAAACACAGGTGCAGCGCTTGCAGCGCTAGGCATTGCAATTCCGGCAAGCACGGCACTCGCGGCAAGATATTTCCAAGGACTCATTGGCGTTTCCCATGTGGCTCATCTGATCGATATAGCGCTCAAAGGTTAACAGCGGGCATCATACTCCGTGGACCGATAGTCACCCAATCAGTGACTTGGGCGCGTGGACCCCTATCTCGACATCCTCGGCCGACGCATACACCAGCGGCGCAAGGAGCTTGGCCTATCGCAGGAAGGGCTGGCGCACGAGGCGGGGCTCGATCGCAGCTACGTGGGTCGGATCGAGAGGGGCGAACACAACCTGACTTTCATCGCGTTGGTGAAGCTGGCTCGGGCGATGAAATGCGATGTGGCGGCGTTGACTTCTGGATTGCCGGCACTTGGCACAGAGGCACGATCTTGACATTTCAACGGAAATGGGTTATGTTCGCGACATCGAAGTGATCGCGGGTTCGTGATCATATAGTCGCTGCGTCCGGAGGATGCTCAAGGCGACATTCCCTAAATATGTAGAAAGGACCGACCGTGACGGATCGGGTCATTACGCCGCTTGTCAGCGAGCGTTTGAAGCGCAGATTTCGTGAACTCGGCGTCGCTTACATTGGCGGAGCCGAGGAGATGACCGATACCGAGCTTAACGAAGCGGCTGCCAAGCTGCATGAATGGGCGGATAGGCGTCTTGTTGAAGGCGCACCCCTGTATCCTCCCAACGTATGCGTAAAATGCTTGCATCCTCACCTTCCGCTGGAACACGGAGGGGGATGTAAGCTTTGATGCAGGCATCTCGCCAAGTCATGACTTCGGCAAAGACATAGAGTTGATTGTCTGCTGTTTTATACAGATTCCCTGAGCAGAGCCCGTTTTCGAATCTGCCAAGGTCATAAGATGCACCTTCGTTCAACCACGGACCCTGAGAAGGAAATGGTATCACAAGAGTGGCGTAACCGGGGAGCGGAGTGTTCATCACCTCGCGTATAGCTACAAGATCGAAAGCATCAACGGGACAAGAGGAACAAAATGCGCGCAGGTCGGGTAATTTTCGCTTCACGAAATTTGGCAATGCTGGTTGTTCAGCACGACCAAGGCTTCACCGTAGTAGAAATGCTCGGCGGTGAAGGTCGGATCGTTGTTGGAGATCAAGTGCATGGTGATTGGCTCGCTGTCGCTGGAGAACCAATTCGACAGGGTGAGGAGGTTTACGACGCATTTTTCCAAGGATGCTGGCCTAGTTCTGATGCGGCCATCCGCATTGCGCGAGGTGATCGTTAGAGCCGATCGTCTGCTTGGTGCGTTTGCTACCTAATACCGCAGTTTTCCAAGCAAGAGCTGCAAGTTTGTGCGTCGGGCGCGAGTGCGTCTTTGGCCATACCTTGCCTTGAGTAATGCTGGGGCGCCAGGGTGGGAGCTATTAAACGTGCCAGCAACGGTCTGATGCCATTTGGGTCGATCCAGCAAGCTGAACGGGAACTGGGCTGTGATGCCGCAGGTTAATCTGCCGCTAATGCAACTTGTCGTCTATCGGACCTTGTGGCTTGTATGGGGCAATCATCATCACGGACGCCTGCAGGCAGGCTTCGCGCTGCTCGGCAAACGGGCGGGCTCGGCATTCGACTGATCTTTCAGTCAAAGATACACCATCTTGCCTGCGGGCAGATCAATGAACAAAAGGTCCGTTGTGGTTACTGATCGAATTATCGTCGCTGATGATCACCCGATGTTTCGGGACGCTCTCGCGCAGAGTCTGCGTAACGCCTATGCAGATGCCGCAGTTGCCGAGGCCGAAAATCTGCCCGACGCGTTAAAGTTGGCACGTGATCACGGGCCGCCTTCGCTGTTTGTGCTCGACCTGGTTTTTCCCGGAATGGAAGGACCGGTCACGATCGGCGAAATTCGGCGCGAATTCCCTGCGGCATCGATTATTGTAGTGACCATGCTGGAGGATCAACTGGTCGCCAAGCAAATGCTGGATTCAGGTGCAGACGGTTATCTCGGCAAGGGGCTTTCCTCATCAGAGATCCTAAAGGGTATTCGCGCAGTGCGCGCCGGCGAGTTCGTGATCAACGTAACACCAGCGGCTCCAGTCGCAGCGTTTGACAAGCCGGTATTCACGCCGCGTCAGGTTGAGATTCTGCGCCTTCTGCAAGACAATCGGCCAACCAAATTGATTGCCCGTGATCTGGGGCTGTCGCACTTTACAGTGCGAAACCACATTGCGATCATCATGCGCAGCCTGAAAGTGCGCCGGCGCAGCCAGATCCATGATCGAGCGCTAGCGCTCGACTTGATCGCGCCCAGTAATGCGCATGGATGACAACACGGATCGCAGCGTGGCGGGCTGAACCGGTTTGGCAAGGACCGTGATCCCAGCTTCGAGACTCTGTTTTTTGATCACTGCTTCAGCGTGACCAGATATCAGGATCGCCGGAAGCATCTGGCCCGTCATGATCCGGATCGCGGTGATGGCGTCGGTTCCCAGGGTTTCCTGACCAAGATCATGATCTGCGATGATCAGGTCAGCGGGTTCGACATGGGTTGGCAGCGCAAGGTGCGGCTGTACTTCGCATCCCCACTGTTCAAGCAGGGCTTGTGTGGCCGCCAGGACATCGGGGTTGTCCTCAATCAGGATGACCCGATAGCCAGACAGAGGTTTAGGCCGAGCCTGAACGGACTGTGCGCGTTCGCTCGGCGGTTCGATGACCACTGGAATATCGTAGATGCCCGCGGTCGTTCCGGCCCCGCGACGTGATTTCAGGGCGAGTGAAAATTTGGAAAGCCGCGCCAACTTGTTGACGATGGCAAGCCCCAGCCCAACGCCTTCAGTATCATGATCGCCCTCCACATGCGCCCGATAGAACTCTTCGAAGATATGCGGCAGTTGCTCGTCGCTGATACCGATGCCCGCGTCATGTACTTCGATGGCAACCGTCAGGCCTTTGCGGCGGACCCCCAAAACGACCTTGGATCCGCGCGCATACTTGATCGCGTTCGAAAGCAGGTTCTGGATCATTGTGGTCAGCAAAATCGGATCGGCGGAGACTGCTACGCTGGTCCTGACATGGCGCAGTTCGACTTTGTTCCAGCTCGCACTTTGCTCGTTCTGCTGGACGATGTCAGCGAGTAGTGGCTGCAGCGCGACAACCGCAGGGTTTGCCACAACTGTGCCGCTATCAAGACGGCCAATGTCGAGCAGTGATTTGAACAAGCGCGAAACCGATCCGATTGCGCGTTCGATCCGATCGATCAATTGCTCACGATCGGGGGTGTTGTTGGCGTTGCGAAGCAGGTCAAGATAGTACCCGATCGCGTGGATCGGCTGACGCAGATCATGGCTGGCGTGAGCAAGGTAGCGGCTTTTCGCCTGCATCGCCGTCAGCGCCGCATCGCGTGCTTCCGCAGTCTGGCGAAGCAGCAGCCGCGCATATGCGGGCAACACAAGCGCGACAAACGCAAATGTGGTGAGCAAGTAGGGCTGCGCCCGCCAATAGGCACTGAACAGAAAAAGGGTAAGGATCGAAAGCTGCGCCATAAAGGTTGCGAGGATCAGATAGCGCTGGCCAAAGCGCATCCCATTGCCCAGCGTCACCCAGACGATCAGCCCATACAGCGGCATTGCCAATTCTTCACCGAGCAACATGACGACGGTCAGCGAGGCGAAGTCCCCGCACATTGCGATGAGCCGTCGGAGCGGGACAACGCCGGGATACACCCGTGTATGGAAATAGAGGGCGATAATGAAGGCCAAATGGCCTACAATGAAAACAGTGAACGCATGCAAAAGTCCGCCGGTAAGCCGCGTAAACATCCCGCTGAGATACAAATAACCAATGGCAATCAGGACGTTCCAGATTCGTGAACCCGCTTGTCTGATCTCGGATGCCGCGTCAAAATCATCGCGCACGGTTGATCCCGACGGCGCAGATCCCGCTTCCCTCGCCCGCCGAACGCGATCCAATGTAATTCGCGAAATATCTGAAAGGGCCATGACGCTCTTAAGCACGATCCGGTGGAGCGGTGACAGCACGATTATGCAGTGCGGTGGACACGCTCAGGATTCCTCACTGCCTCAATCTGATCGACGGTGAATTGTGCTGTTGCGACGCAATTTGCCAAGCCGCGCTGGCGCACCAGTTCTTTTCAATGCCTTGATCGCCGTTTCGTTCAACCTGAGAGCCATAACCTGTTTCGGCGGGGTGTAGCGAAAATCGCTTACAGCCAAGCGCTGGACCCTGATTGACGGAAAGGCTCAACGTTCAACATGTACTGGTATCCCCATAGGTTCGGAGCGCTGCGCGGGTTGTGGTAGCATCAAGCCATGCCGATAGAGCGCGTTCTGTTTGGTTTGGCGTTCGCCATGATGGCGGTGTCTGCCCCCATTTCCACGGCCGAGGCCTGGGCCTTTGTGCCGCCTGCCCGCGAAGATGTGCATGCTGTGATTCGGCAGCAAGGCGTGGCATCGTTGCGGCGCCTAATCTCGTGGGACAAGGCGGTGGTCGATGTGGTCGATCCAGCGAGTGGGCGGCGGCCGATTATGACTGCGATGATCGCAGGGCGGCCAGATCATTTCCGTTTCTTATTGGAATCCGGTGCGCAGCCCAATCTGACCGACGAGGCGGGGAACAGCGCCCTCCATGTCGCGGCCTTGATAGGTGAGCCACGGTATGTGTTGAAGTTGTTGAAAGCGGGCGCCGATCCAACTCTGCGCGATGCGGAGGGCCAAACGTTTCAACACTACCTGTTCCTGCCCCCCGTCGAGTTGCTGAGTCCCAGCAAGCGCAGATGGCTAGTTGCGGTCTCCGATTGGTTGGATTCTCATGGCTTTGCGATTGAAGTTCGAGTTGCGGCTCAGCGCCACAATCGTTGGAAGGCAGTCGAGTCACGCCCGAGCACAAACGAAAGTCAATCGTCTTGGCTATCGCAATTGAAATCGCCGATGACGCAATAAACTGGTTGGAGAAGCACCAATTCCATGAGGGCAATCTACAGACATGCAGGGGCCGTCCTGCTCGCTGCGGTATCCAGTTCTGCGTTCGCACAACCCAAAGCCGATTTCGGCACGCTAGCTATGTGTGACAAACTGAGCCGGCTGCCAGCGGGCTACCGGGCGATCGACTGCGACAAGCGCGCTCCACTGCGCCAATGCAGCTTCTCGTTGCCGGGCGACAAGCTGCCGATCACCTATTTCGTTGAAGACGGGTTCGTGAAAAGCAAATGGCTGACGTTCGGCACCCGGACTTCGCCCATCGGACCCTTTGGCTTGAAAGGCGGCGATCGAGAAGGGGCGGCCATGGTGAAGGTCAGGCGCGGAACCGGGCTGGCATTTCAGAAATGGGACGACGAAGATGGAGGTGCTGGCGCGACCTATTACCAGTCCAGCGACATCACATGTCGGAACAATTCCTACAATCTGCGCGTTTTCTTTGAGAATGGCGTTCTTGAACGGGTGAGCGTTTCGTCACTTCCCATGAACTGACCCGTCAAGGCTGGGCTAAGACCACAGCCCGTAGCAAGCATTCTGCAAAGTTGATGCGGCGGGAATTCCCGCAAGGAAAGGCAACAAAGAATGAGTAGGCACTTCAAGGCGTTGACTTCGCGGCAGTGCGGCCAGCTGTTATTGCGTTCAAAGTTTGGCCTGTTCGGATTGGCCCTGATCGGTGCTGGCTGCAACGCAGACGGAACACCCGCAAATGCCATGACCGAAAGTGCGGCTGCGACGAGCGCGGCGAAGGCCCAGCTATCTGATTCAAATACGCGGAAAACCGGTGGTGCCCAAACCGTATCAGACGCATCTGACAAGATCAGCATGCAGGCTGCGGAAACAGCCTGCAAGCGCCAGGATCCCAAAGCTTTCTTTGATGCCTTCATCCAGTCGCGCGCGGTCCAGAGAAAGTACAGTGCCGCATCGATCGAATATGTTCAGCTCCAATCGGATTTTACGGTCGGCAGCCGGGAAGAGATCAAGGCGGAAAAGTATACGGCCTTTCCGATCACCATGGTCGATTACTATCGAAAAGCCGCCCAACCTCTGCGCAAAGGTGCCGACGAACATGTGATGATTGAGCTGAACCAGGGACAGAATGAGGCCTTCGTCGTCGAATGGACCCGGGTTACCTATGATGGAAAATCATCAGGTGGGGATGATCTGGGCACAGCCTTTACGCTCGATGGCAAGCCCTATGCTGCAGGCGGGCCAGGCACGGACGGGAAACTGCTGTTCGAACCCACAGCAGATTGCTGGCAGCTGGCGACGGACACGCGTCATTTCCGTGCAGGCTCGGTCAAATGAACACCCCGGTAAGGGCGACTATGCTGGCCTTGATCGCTGCTGCCGTGGCCTCTTTTGCGTTCCTTCGGCAGCAAAGGATGCGAAGGAGCGTGTGGCCGGTCATCTGGTTATTGTCTGGCATGTCGATGCCCGCCAGCTTTGGATTGGTCGCGGTGGCGATGCCGCCCAAATGCAAGCGGTCTTGCTGCAGCATTGCACCAAGACGATGGCATCAGGCTGCAAGGTCGCGCTGTCGGTGTCGGGCGGCGCGGTGGTGTTTGGCCAGATGGCAAATGGCATTGCGGTGCTGATGCATTCGGCCAATTCGCTCGAAGAAGCGCAGACGGCGATGGCAGACGAATGCCGCAAACGCGCTACCGTTTGCGAGACTCTGCGGGAATTCCGGGCACCCTGGGGGAACGGCAAACCGAGCTACGAAGTGCCCAAGAATTCACCAACATTGCATCGCCGCTACGGCGCGGTCGTCTGGCAAAGCCCAGTCACCGCGCCGGTACGGGTCTGGACGGCTACGGGCCGCAAAACGTCTGAACTGGCCCGCAGTGACGCGCTTGCCAAATGCCGCGCAGATACGGGCGGAGAATGCGTAGTCGCGCAATATGGGTCGGACTCGGCGATGGTCATTTACACCGAAAACAGCACCGGCCTGGCCGTTGCGCAGGAACGCAGCCCTGAACGAGCCAAGCAGCTAGTTAAGGAAGTTTGCCAGCGCCGGAACTTCAGCTGCAAAGTGCAAGCGGTCATCAACACGGCTGCAGAAGGGACCGCAGTCCACTCCATCGTGCCATAGCCTTTTGGCAGCCGCTCGCAGTTTCAGCTGGCCAAACCCTAGTTCTTGCGCGCGCGGACGAGCCCTTGGCCCGCAACAAAGCGCAAATCGCACTTGCCGATCACGCCTGGCAGGACCCGCTTGATTACGGCAAGATCTGTATCATCACCCTTGATTGCGGGATTGTTGAGCTGTTCACGCATGACATCGACCCCCATCACCCCGGCTCTTACAGCCTTTCCTCCGACCAGCTTCGACTTGGCCGGTTGAATCGCATAGATCTGGCTATGAAAGCTCCGCCGGTAGGCGGCCTTGTCCGGCGCTGACAGAACCAGCGTGCCTTCAATGTCACTGCTTGATGGCGCTTTGATCGAATCAAAGAAGATCCAACTGCCAGCCGGACCTTTGATCAGCAGAAACAGGCTGAATTCGCCTGCTCCGTTCACTTCGGCGCTTTCGCCTTCGTTCAGCAGAATGGTCGAATATTTGGAGCAGACGCGGGTTTGCGGAGCTGCCGTGGCACCTGTGGCCGCTAGTCCAAGCAAGATTGCCGCCCATGGAAGGATGCGCATTTGGTTCACCTGTGTTGTTCTGTGATCGGATTGGGGAACGCCACAACGCAGCGAACCAGTTTCCGATCACGATTGAAATCGCATGTAAAACTAAAATTCTTACCCAAAACTGTCTGACTGATCTGGGGCAAGTGCCTTCGGCGCCCTGATCCACCGGCCGAGCTAGACCGATTCCGCTCTATTGCTGCGCCCGAATGAAAGGATCATTGCAACAAGGGCCAGTGCGACCCAGCCAAGGGTCATGCCCTTCAAAACCCATTCATGGTTGGCAACAACTCCGACTGCGGACCAGAGGCCCCCGAATATTGCCACGGCGCCGACCAGTTTGCGCCAGCCCGCCCTTTGCAAATGCAACCAGCCTGCCAGGGCCGTAATGACTCCCAGCACAGCGAACTTGATCCTGGGTGCCAGGAACAAAGCGTCGATATCGGATTGCTGCCCAGGCAAGGATGCCAGAATCCGCAGCAGCATATAATTTTCAAACTGGTCCGCCAATGCGGCAACCACCACGAGGCCGATCGCAAGGCGTGCCAATGCTGAGCTGGCTGCACCAGCTTCCTGTCTGAGCGCCAGTATTCCGCAAATCAGAAAGGCCGAATAGATCCAGATAAAAGCGGCAATATCCAGCCACAGCCCCTTGTACTGAGCAGCGGCAAGGGCGGAGCGGCAATTTTCCTGAAACAGTGCGTCAACATCGGCTGGTGATCGTACCATTTCAAATACGAAAATGGGATCGCCCCCGCCGCAGGCCTTCATGCCATCAATTGCCCCAAAGCCGAGCATGATCGCGATAACCCCGAGCGCCAGCAGCGCAGTCCAACGCCAATAGGTCATTCACCCAACCCCCTGCCTCAGATGAAATCAAAACAGCCGTACGGCTATCTTGGCAAACCGGCAAAGGCCAGTGCGTCAATGCACCGGTGCAACGGCACAAAGGCACTCGCCATAGCCGTGCCGCTTGACCGGCTGGCCTTGCTGTGCGCACCAAGTCGGCATGACGGGATTTTTGCTGGCCTTGATCGCTACTTTCCTGGCCGGCTTTGGCGGGCGAGACCAGATGCTGGTGGCGAGTTTCGCAGCTCAGCAGGGGCAACGACCGGCCTTGTTGCTGGTCGGGCTGCTTAGTGCGGGCTTCGCGGCTGCTGCGGCGATCTGGCTCGCGGGCAGCTTTGCGCCGCAACTGGCGCCCCCGGTGCGGCGGATGCTGGCGGTCTTGGCATTGGGGCTGGCGGCGCTGGAGATGCTGCTAACCCGGCCGGGCAGACGCCTTGTTGAGCCGACCCAATCGTTGGGGGCCTTTGGCGTCGTTCTGCTTGCCCAGCAGCTGATGGATGCCTCGCGATTCTTGCTGTTTGCAATATCGGTGGCGAGCATCCTGCCCGGTGCAACCGGGCTGGGCGGAGCACTGGGCGGCGCTGCGGT
>JAGNTK010000007.1 GCA_017987575.1 Novosphingobium sp.
ACAACTGGATCTACATCCACGACAGCAAGGTGAAAGTCGGGCGGATACAGAACTTCCGCTCGTGGTCGCCGGAAATGGTGCCTGAAGAAGGCGTTGCCTGTGTCGGCCTCGAATACTTCTGCTTCGAGGGCGACGGATTGTGGTCGATGGCCGATGACGAGCTGATCGAACTGGCCACCCGCGAATTGGCCCAGCTTGGGTTGGTTTCGGCTGAGCAGGTGTTCGGCGGCGCGGTCGTGCGGCAGGAAAAGGCCTATCCGGTCTATGACGAGGACTATGCCAAGCACGTTGCCGCGATGCGCACTGAGTTGGAAGCCGCGCATCCCAGCCTGCATCTGGTCGGGCGCAACGGGATGCACCGCTACAACAATCAGGATCACGCGATGATGACCGCAATGCTGACGACCCAAAACATCGTGGCCGGATCGCGGGTTTATGACGTCTGGTGCGTCAACGAGGATGCCGAGTATCACGAGGCCGGGGCCGAAGGCGCCGAGGCCGATCTGGCTCCCCGCATCGCACCGAGCGAGGATCAGGCTGCAGCACTGAATTCGGTTCGCGAGGTCCCTGAACGGATCGTTCCGGATCAGAAACGCGACGCGGCCTGACGCGATGTTGCGCCGCGCCGCCGATATTGTCTTCCTGCGCTATGTCGCTGCCAGTGCCTTTGCGCTGGGTATCGATATGGGCACCTTTCTCGCCCTGCTGGCGCTTGGCATAGCGGCCGCACCGGCTGCTGCGGCGGGCTATGGCCTTGGCATTCTGGCGCATTGGCTGTTTTCGAGCCGGGCGGTGTTTACTCAAGGGGTCGCCCTGCGCGGCCCGGAACGCAGCCGCCAGAAGGCCCTGTTCGTTGGCTCTGCACTGGCCGGTCTGGCTGTTACCACAGCTATCGTCGGCGGCGGGACCGCGCTGGGGCTCGATCCGCGACTGGCAAAACTGATCGCTATCGGCACCAGCTTTGTCCTGACCTGGCTGCTGCGCGAACGCGTGGTGTTCCGCGCCGCCAGCGCGCAATGATTTTCGTCGAGCGCCGCCGCGCCGGGTTCACTGCCGAGCTGCTGTGGCGGGTCGGAGCGATCTGGCTGGCGGTCTCGCTGATTTTCATCGCTGCCAAATGGGGCGCGATAACCGCGCTGCAACTGCCCGATGCCGATGACAGTCTGCGGCTGGTTCAGCTGCGCGATCTGGTTGCCGGGCAGCACTGGTTCGATCTCACGCAAACCCGCGTCAATCCGCCCGGCGGTATGGCGATGCACTGGTCACGGCTGGTCGATGGACCGCTCTGGCTGGTCTATTCTGCGCTGGCACCGCTGTTCGGGTCTGCGCTGGCCGAAACTATCACGCTGGTCCTGGTCCCGCTGCTGACGCTGTTTTGCGCGATGCTGCTGGCTGGGCGGCTGGCCTGGCGGATGCTGGGCGATGCTGCGATTGGTTATAGCTGTGTGCTGCTGGCACTGCTGACAGCGGTCACTGGGCAAATGCAGCCGCTGCGGATCGATCATCACGGCTGGCAGATTGTCGCGGTACTGGCGGCGCTAAATGGCCTGGCCGCGCGGAGCGAGAAGACCGGCGGACGGTTGGCCGGGATCGCTATGGCGCTGGGGCTGACGATCAGTCTTGAGCTGCTGCCGATCGCAGCGCTGATTGGCGCAGTACTGGCGCTGCGCTGGCTGCTTGATCGCAAGAGCAAGGCACTGTGCCTGCACTACATCCGCACTTTAGCAGTCACCGCGCTGCTCGCTTTTGGCGCAACGCGCGGGCTGGCCGATCTGGCGCCACATTGCGATACCCTTTCCCCAGCCTACCTGGCCGCACTGTTGACCGTAGCCTGCGGGCTGAGCCTACTCGGGCTGGCCCCGCCGCTGCCGCGTCTCGCAATGGCGCTGACCATGGCGGCAATCGCGGCGGCAGCTGCGGCTGTGTTGCTGGCCTTGGCGCCGCAGTGTTCCAGCGGGCCGTTCGTCATGCTCGATCCGCTGGTCCAGAAATTCTGGTACGCCAATGTTCGTGAAGGCATGCCAGTCTGGCGGCAAGACTTTGGTGTGGCACTGCGCCTGGTGGTTCCGCCGCTGGTCGGGCTCTATGCTGCTGTCCAGTTGTGGTTGAGCAATGGCGGCTGGCTGCGCCGGTTCTGGTTCGAATATGCCGTGATTATGGCCGGCGCCCTGGCGCTGGGGCTGGTGGTCAGCCGCTCGGCCGGGTTTGCCGCAGCGCTCGGCGTAGTGCCGCTCGGTTGGCTGCTGCGCGACTGGATCGTCCGCGCGCGGACCATGCGTTCCGCCCCCAAACGGATCGGCGTGATTGCCTTGGTGGTGTTGGTGGTCATGCCCGATCTGCCGCTGATGGCCGCGCGCAGGCTTGACCGGTCCAAACCCACAGCGCCGCCGTCGGCTCAATTCGTTTGCGATGTGTCAAAGGCGGCACCGGCGCTCAGCGTTTTGGCTCCCGCGACAATCTTCGCCCCGATCGACAACGGGCCGATGCTGCTGCTGCACACCCCGCACAAGGTTATCGCCACTGCCCATCACCGCGCCCCGCAGGCGCTGCACGATGTGATCGCTGCCTTCACCGCTGATCCGGCCAAGGCTGAAGCGATCGTGCGGGCGCGCGGCGCGCGCTATGTCGCGATCTGCCCCGGTCTGGCCGAAGCCGCGCTATACCGTGATGCGGCGCCGCAGGGCCTGATGGCCAGGCTCAGCGCCGGACAGGCACCGGCCTGGCTAAGGCCCGTGCCGATGCCCAAGGCCAGCGGCCAGCTAGTCTGGGAAGTACTGCCGCGCTAGGCGCTCAAAACTTCTCCAGCGTCACTTCCATCTTGCGAAACCCGTGGACGAAGTTGGAGCGGACCCGTTCGACCTTGCCGGTGACATTTGCCCGCATCCGCCGCTTGTGCATCTCTTCCATCAGGATCTTGAGCTGCAGTTCAGCCAGCCGCGCGCCAACGCAGCGATGGATGCCATAGCCGAACGAAAGGTGCCGCCGGGCATTGTCGCGGTTCAGGATGACCTGATCGGGATTGTCGAACACTTCTTCATCGCGGTTGGCCGAGATGTACCACAGGATGATCTTGTCACCCTTCTTGATTTGGTGGCCGAACAGTTCGGTATCCGCCGTCGCGGTGCGGCGCATGTGGGCCAGCGGGGTCTGGAACCGGATGATTTCCTGCACCGCGTTAGGGATCACTGAAGGATCGGCTTCGAACAACGCGCGCTGATCGGGGAAGCTGTCGAGGCCATGGATGATCCCCGACATGGTGTTGCGGGTGGTATCATTGCCGCCCACGATCAGCAGGATCAGGTTGCCCATGAATTCCTGCGGACTCATGTGGTTCATCGCATCGGAATGGATCATCATCGAGATCAGGTCGCGGGTCGGCTCTTTGCCCATCCGGTCCATCCACAGCGTCTGGAAATAGCGCGCCATTTCCTGGAAGATTTCCCAGCGGGTTTCATTAAGCTCGCGGGCAAAGCCCAGTTCGACATCGCCGGCCCAGTCCGACCAGAAGGTCAGCAGGCGGCGATCGTCCCACGGAAAGCCGAACAAGATCGCCAGCATTCCAGTGGTCAGTTCGACCGAAACCTTGTCGACCCAGTCGAACTGCTCGCCATAGGGCAGCGAATCGAGCGTCGCAGCGGTCCGCATCCGCACTTCGTTTGCCAGATGTTCGATCTCGGCCGGGGTGAAGGCCGGGGCGACCGTGCGGCGCTGGCCGGTGTGTTCGGGCCGGTCCATCGCAATGAACATCGGCAGACGGTGCTCAGCCAGTTGCTCTGGCGTTACATCCTCGGGCGGCTCGGTGATGGTGATCCCGCCGTGTTCCCATGACGAGGAAAACAGCTCGGGCAGTGCCTCAACATGCTGGATCGCCTTGGAGCTGGTGACGTTCCAGTAGGGGCCATAGGGCGATTCGGGCACATAGTTGACCGGCTCATTGGCGCGCATTTCAGCAAAGATCGGCTGCCAGCGGTCTTCGACATAGATGTCGCTGCGCGAAACGTCGCGTGGGTGGGTCGATTTGGGCAGCTCCTGACCATGATCCTTGAGCCAGGCCTCAAACGCTTCGTTCGCAGTCGGCGAAGTGCGATAGGTAAAGGTTTCGGGGCTGGTTGCCTGAGTGGCCATTGCGCGTCTCTCCACTGCCCGCATCATCGGCGGATACGTTGCTTCGAGAGACTTATCCCGCTTAACTTACCGAAATGTCAATAGTGGCTCGGCGAAGTGAAGAGACGCAGCGTCAAGTTGCACGGAACCGCCTCCACACGCTCTTCTTTTCGGTTCCGGCTGGCCCGCTTTGCATCACCCGTTTTTTGAACAGTGCCGCCCCGGCGCGGACCAGCAGCGCCACCCACAGCAGTTGCCACCAGATGGCGAGAGCATGCGGCCAGAGCGCAGCATTCTGCGCGCCATAGGCCAGCATCGCAAACGGCGAGGAGAACGGCACCGCCATCGCCAGCTTCTCCACCCAGGTGCCCGGCATGGCCACTGCGAAGTTGGCGAACAGGAAGTTGAGCAATTGCAGGACGGTGACCGGCATCGACAGCGTTTGCACTTCGCGCACCGTAGTCGCGAGCGAGCCGATCGCGAGGAAGATCGAGCCGAGCAGCAGATAGCCCATCGCGAAGTAGATCACTCCCAGCGTCAGGAATGCCGGCCAACCAACCGCTGGGGCCGGGTACTGTGTCATCGCGTTTCCGGCACCGAACCACAGCGCGCTGCCAGCCAATCCCCAGACTGCAATCCCGACCATCGAGACGGCCAACATCGCAAACAGTTTTCCCATGAACACCGCATCCATCGGAATGGCAGCGGCGAGCACTTCGATGATCTTGTTGCCCTTTTCCTCGACCAGATTGGACAGCACCATCCCGGCCAGAATGGTCATCAGCATGAACAGCACCATCTGTCCGATCTGCGCGGTTGAGCGTTGGCCTGAAGTCTGATCGGCCTTTGACGTCGCGATTCCGGCCAGCGCGACTGGCGGAAACACATCGGGCCCACGCCCCAGCGCATGAGCCGCGAGCAGTCCGACACGGCCCTGCCAATCGGCAATCCGCCCTTCGGGTCCGGTCAGCACCGGTCGTTCCAAGGTGCCGGAAACGATCGCAGCCAGATTGGCGCGGTTGTTCTTCATTTCGGCGACCGGATCGAACTTTTCGCCAGGCTTGACCTCGCGGACCACCACCAAGGTCGGCATCGCCGGGCCAATTTGAGGGGCCAGCACCCGCTGCGCCTTAACCATCGCGGCGGCATCGGCCGGCGCCATCGCCACGCCCAGTTCAGGGCGGCTGGCGTTCTGGCGGACCTGTTGGCCGATCCCGCCGGCCAGGCTCATCAGCCCGATCATGAACAGCGGGCCGAGCAGGAAGAAGATGAAGCTGCGCGAAAACAGGATCGCGGTGAAATCACGCCGAGCGATCACATAGGCTGCGGCGAGGCGCGAGAGTCGCCCGCCAGGTGCTGCATCGCTCATCGGCCGGTCTCCTCAGGTTCTGCTTCCAGTGCGCGGGCCGCCGCTTCACCGGCAATCGCCACGAAGGCATCATGCAGCCCAGCGCGTTCGATCGACAGCGAGAGAATTCCCGCCTCACCCTCGATCAGCGCGCGCAGCAGCGGCTCGATCCCGCTTTCGGGCAGAGTGAAATACCAGTGACGCCCTTCATGACGGGCATCGGTTGGGAGAGCCGCGCGCCAGCTCCCGTCCTGCTCGCGGGTCTCCAGCCGCACTTGCGGGCGAATTCGATCGCGCGCCACGTCGACTGGCCCCGCGAAGGGCACCTTACCCCCGGCGATAATCGCCACTTCATCACAGAGCCGCTCAGCGTGGGCGATCACATGGGTGGAAAAGATCACGGTGGTGCCTTTGGCGGCGAGCGCGCGGATCATCCGTTCAAGCTTGCCTTGATTAAGCGCATCAAGGCCTGAGAACGGCTCATCAAATACCACCAGCCGGGGTTCGTGAACCAGCGTGCCGAGCAGTTGGACCTGCTGGGCCATGCCCTTCGACAACTGACGGATTTGCCGGTCAATCGCATATCCGAGGCCATTCTCCTCGAGTAGAATCTTGCCCCGCCGCCGCCCTTCGGCCTGCGGCAGCCCGCGCAGGGCACCCAAAAAACCGATCGCCTCATAGGCTTTCATAGCGGGATACAGGCCCCGCTCTTCGGGCAAATAACCGATCATGTGGGCAATCTCATGCGGCCGGTCATGACCGAGCACCCGGCGAATGCCTTCATCGGGATCGATGATCCCGAGCAGCATCCGCAGTGTTGTGGTTTTGCCCGCACCGTTGGGTCCAAGGATGCCGTAGATCGAACCTTCGGGGACCGAGATATCGACCCCATCGACTGCAGTGAAACCATCGAATCGCTTGATCAAACCGCGCGCCTCGATTGCCAGCGGGCGATCCGCCATGGCGCCCGCGTTGCTTGTCATTGGATGGTCCCCTAGCTTCATTGCTCAAGCCCACTATGGAGTGCTTCTGAACAGGAGCAACAGCAAGTTTGGTTAACACAGCAGCCATTACAAGTCTCAAGCACGATCTGGCCGCTGAAGCTGGGCGGCTGGGCTTTGCCGCCTGCGGGATTGCTCCGGCCGTCGAAGACCCGCTGACCGCCGCGCGGCTGGAACAGTGGCTGGGCGAGGGCAAGCACGGCGGTATGGAGTGGATGGAGTCCCGGCTGCACCACCGCCGCAGTCCGCAAGGGCTGTGGGACGAGGCGCGCAGCGTGATCGCTTTGGGGATGAGTTATGCGCCGGAGGCCGATCCGCTGGCGTTGGCCGGATCGCCCGACCGGGCGCGGATCTCGGTCTATGCGCAGGGCGGTGACTATCACGACACGGTCAAAAAGGCGCTGAAGGCATTGGCCCGTTGGCTGGTAGCAGAGGCGGACAAGCGCAAGCTTGGTCCTGCCGGGGTCAAGGTGTTCGTCGATACTGCGCCGGTGATGGAAAAGCCACTGGGCCAGGCCGCCGGCCTCGGCTGGCAGGGCAAGCACACCAATCTGGTCAGTCAGGAGCACGGCTCATGGCTGTTCCTCGGTGCGATCTATACCACCCTGGCGTTCGAGCCGGATCAGCCGGGGCAGGACCATTGCGGATCGTGCACGGCCTGCCAGACCGCCTGCCCGACCCAGGCCTTCACAGCGCCCTATCAGCTTGATGCGCGGCGCTGTGTTTCGTACCTGACGATCGAATTGAAGGAGGCCGTGCCGACTGAGTTCCGCAAGGCGCTGGGCAACCGGATCTATGGCTGCGACGATTGTCTGGCGGTTTGCCCATGGAACAAATTCGCCCAGAGCGCCGCCGCGATGAAGCAGTTTCTGCCCCGGGCCGAACTCGCCGCGCCAAAGCTGGCGGACTTGCTCGCGCTGGATGACACAGCTTTTCGCAAACTGTTCTCGGGATCACCCATCAAACGGATCGGACGCAACCGGTTCGTGCGCAATTGCCTCTACGCGGCCGGCAACAGCGGCGATGCGACATTGGTCGAACCGGCTCGGGCGCTGCTGACTGACCCCGACCCAGTCATCGCAGAGGCAGCCAGCTGGGCGCTTGGCGAACTGGCCGCTTAACGTCCCAGCAGGTTCCGCGCTTGGCTCGCTAGCTGCGCCAGCATCGCTGGGGCCACAGGCACCGCCGCCTGCGCACGGGCAACAACCCGGCGGAACTGGGTGATGCCTTCGCCCTGCGCCTCGGCCCAGCGCGCCACAGCGGTGGCGGGATCGCATTTACCGGCCATGGTCCGACGCAGAAAATCGATCCGCATCTGCTGGAAATCACGCGCGAGGCCATTGACCAACAAGCGCTCCCACGGGTCAGACGGGCTCATCCGCGCGGCGGTCTGCTGAGCCCAGTCGAGCCCTAGCCGGGTGCCCAAATCACCGAACGCGGCGGTGATTGCGCGCGCCGTGCAGCCAGTCTCACGGGCCAGCCGGGCAATCCCGATTGATCCATCGACATCTTGCAGCTGGACCACCAGCGCGGCTTCGGCTTCGGGCGCGCCAGCTTCGGCCAAGGCGCTCCGCATCCGGCCCGATTGGGCACGGACTTCGAGGGACAGCAGGCTTTCGGGATTGCGGGTCAATTCGGCGACGCCGCCCTGCAATTCAGCGACCAGCTTCGATGGCTCACAGGTGTGGCCACCGATCCGCAGCAGATCGGCGATATGGTCCGACAGCGCGGCAGCCGCCCGGTCAAACAGCATGATCCGGGCGCCTTCGCTCATTGGCGCGGTTTCGATCCGTTGCCAGGTTTCGGCGAGGCCGAACAGCTGTTCCGCCGCGACGAAAGCAGCGGCTGTCTGGGCCAGACTGGCGCCTTCTTCCTCGGCCAGTTCGAATGGGTGGATCAGCCCGAGCCGGTTGACCAGCCGATTGGCCAGCTTGGTCGCGATAATCTCGCGGCGTAGCCGGTGGTCGAGGATATCGCCCTTGAACTTGACCCGCATCGGTTCGGGGAAGGCGGCCAGCAGCTCTGCCTCCAACCCCGGATCGTCGGGTAGTGGCGAGGCTTCGATCGCCGACTGCAAGGCCAGCTTCGCACTCGACAACAGAACCGCCAGCTCGGGCCGGGTCAGCCCTCGGCCATCGGCGGCGCGGCGCAGATAGACCTCAGCATCGGCCAGACCTTCGGTCTTGCGGTCCAACTGCCCGGAGGCTTCGAGCGTTTCGATCAAGCGCAGATGCGATGCGGTCGCTTGCGGCCCACCGGCCTGCGCAATCGAAAGCGCCAGTGCCTGCAGCCGATTGTCTTCGAGCACGATCTCGGCAACTTCGTCGGTCATGCTGGACAGCAGCTTGACCCGCGCCGGTTCGGTCAGCCGCCCGGCGCGCTTGGCCCCGGCCAGCGCGATCTTGATATTGACCTCATTGTCCGAGCAATCGACCCCGGCCGAATTGTCGATGAAGTCGGTGTTGATCCGCCCGCCGTGGAGCGCGAACTCGATCCGCCCGGCTTGCGTGGTCCCCAGATTGGCGCCTTCGCCGATCACCTTGACGCGCAGATCAGCCCCGTCGATCCGCAAGCCGTCATTGGCCGGATCGCCCACCGCAACGTTGTTTTCGGCGCTGCTTTTGACATAGGTGCCAATCCCGCCGAACCACAGCAGATCCACTTCTGCCTTCAGGATCGCGGTGATCAGGCTATCGGGATCAATCGTCTCGGCTTCGATCCCGAGCGCTTCGCGAACTTCCTTGCTCAGACTGATTTCCTTGGCGCTGCGCGGGTACACGCCGCCGCCTTTCGAGATCAGCTTCTTGTCGTAGTCGTCCCAGCTCGAACGCGGCAACGCAAACATCCGCGCGCGCTCAGCATGCGACTTGGCCGGATCGGGTGCCGGATCGAGGAAAATGTGACGGTGGTCGAACGCAGCGATCAGTTTGATCGCCTTGGACAGCAGTATCCCGTTGCCGAACACGTCGCCCGACATATCGCCGCAGCCCGCGACCCGGACCGGATCGGCTTGCACATCGACGCCCATTTCAAGGAAGTGGCGCTGAACCGAAAGCCAGGCGCCCTTGGCGGTGATTCCCATCGCCTTGTGGTCATAGCCCTTCGACCCGCCGCTGGCGAAGGCATCGTCGAGCCAGAAATCATGGTCCTCGGCGATGGCATTGGCGGTATCGGAAAATGTCGCGGTGCCCTTGTCGGCGGCGACCACGAAATAGGGATCTTCGCCGTCGCGGATCGTCACGCCCGCCGGGTGCACGACCTTGCCATCGACGATATTGTCCGTGATCGACAGCAGCGTGCGGATGAACAGCTTGTAGCTTTCCTTGCCTTCGGTCAGCCAGCCATCGCGGTCACGCGAGGGGTCGGGCAGCTGCTTGGGATAGAACCCGCCTTTGGCGCCCGCCGGCACAATCACCGCGTTCTTGACCTTTTGCGCCTTCATCAGCCCGAGCACTTCGGTGCGGAAATCGTCGCGCCGATCAGACCAGCGCAGCCCTCCGCGGGCAATCGGACCGGAGCGCAGATGGATGCCCTCAACCCGCCGCGAATAGACCGAAATCTCGCGCCACGGGAGAGGCTTGGGCAAGCCCGGAACCAGACTGGAATCAAGCTTGAAGGCCAGGGCTTCGGCCCCAGCCGGAGCGAAGGCGTTGGTCCGAAGCGTGGCTTCGACCACTGCACGGAATTGGCGCAGCAGCCTATCATCGTTGATCGCTTTGACCAGAGCCAGACCAGCGCGGATGTCTTCCTGCGCAGCAGTTTCAGCCTTGGCCCGGTCACCCTTGAAAGCAGGATCGTGGCGGCAGGCGAACAGCGCAATGACCGCGCGGGTGACATCAGGCGCGTGCTGCAAGGCATCAACCGCCGTCGGCACCGAATAGTTCAGCCCGGCCTGCCGCAGATAGCGGTACCATGCTCTAAGCCAGTTGGCTTGCCGCGCGCCCAGCGCCGCCGCAGTGATTAGGCGGTTGAAGGGATCGTCCTCGGCCGTGCCATTGAGCACGTCGGAAATTGCCGTCTCGATTGCTGTGGCGCGCTCAAGCAGCGCGGCGGGCTCCAGCCCGGCGGGGGTCGCCAGCACAAAATCGTGGATCGTGCCCAACTTGCCGCCGTCAAGTTCGGTTGGCACATCTTCAATCACCCGGAACCCGAAATTCTCCAGTGCAGGAACCGCATCAGACAGCGCCAGCGAACCGGTCCGCTGATAGAGCTTGAGCCGAAATACGCCGGGCTCGTCCCCAGCGACCAGATGCAGGCGCGCATCGCGCAACGGGCCTTCTTCGCCCTCACCCGCAACGCGGCGCAACCGTGCGATGTCGATCGCGGCTTCGGCGGCGCCATAGGCGGTACGATAGGCCAGCGGGAACGACTCGGCATAGCGGCTGGCCACAGCGGCGGCGCGCGAGGGATCGTCGCTGGCCGCGAGTTCGGCTTCGACCGCATCGCCCCAGCCGCGCAGCATCGCTTTCAGCCGGGCATCGAGTGCAGCTTCATCAGGCAGGGTCGCGACTTCGGGCAGATCAAGCACGAACCGGATCAAGGCCAGATTGCCGTCGATCGCAGTGCTCCAGTCGAGCAGCGGTGCACCCGCCGCCTCGACCAGCATCGCGGCGACTTGCAGCCGGGTTTCGGTCGACATGATATCACGCGGCACCCATACGAACGCAAACAAGTGCCGTTCGAGCGCCGAGCAGACCAGCGCCAGTTTGGGCCGGGGACGGTCGGTCAGGCTCATTGTCGCAGTGGTGATCCGTTCAATCTCGGCATCGCTAAAGCTGACCATCAGATCGTGCGGCAACTCGGTCAGCACATGGGCGAGGGTCTTTCCGGCATGGCCATGCGCCGAAAAACCGAACCGCTTGGCTAGATCTGCCAGGTGCGAGCGTAGCCGCGGGACCTGCGTTGGCGAGGCCGCCAGTGCGGCGCTGGTCCAGATGCCGGCATGGACCGATAGCGCGGTCAGGCGGCCCTTTTCGTACCGCGGCACTATGAACAGGTCGAGCTGGGTCCGGCGGTGCACCTGCGCGATCAGGTTCGATTTGACCACCAGCGGCACCCGCGCACCCTTTTGCTGGCCTTCAAACCAGGCAAAGGCCCGGTCATAGGAAATCGGGCCGAGCAGGGTCTTGGCGCTCTTGCGGCAGATCCCCAGCGCTCCGCTCTGGCTGCCATCGCGATTACGGGTAACGTGGCCCAGCTGGGTCAACATCCCATCCTTGAACCAGCGTAGCAGCGCCGCACCTTCGCTGTCAGCGCAGCCATCGGCGTCGATCGCCATGAGGTCCTGCATCTTGGGCCAGTCCTGTACCGCGACGCGGACATCGGCCAGAGTCGCCTCAAGCGCCTGTTCCAGCGCGCGGCGCTGGCGGGCATCAGCACGGCTGGTTTCGATATAGACCATCGATTCGCGTTTTTCGCCGGCCGCTTCGCCTTCGACCACTTCATTGAGCTTGCCATTGGTGTCGCGCCGCACTGCCAGCACCGGGTGCAACAGGCGATCTATGGCGAGGCCGTGCGCGGCAATCGTTGCGGCAATCGAATCGACCAGAAACGGCATATCGTCGTTAATCAGGGCAAGCCGCATGAACCGCTCACCCGCTGCACCGGCGATGGATTCGATGGCAATAGCGGCAGTGCCCGGTGCCCGTTCGCTGGCCGCAGCGACCATGAATTCCGCGGCGCGGTCCAATCCCCCTGCGGCAAATGGGGCGTCACCGGGTAGCAGCGAGACGGACAGGCGGGCAGCCAGAGCTTTGGTCAGGGCGGACTTTGAACTTTTCTGCGAACTCATCGGGACCGCTCCTCAGGCAGCCGAAGCCGCCACTCCTGCGTGTTATATTGTTGCTAACTCATGCAGCATTTGAACGCACCCTAGGCCAATGTAGTCTCAACCGCAACCACCTTGCCCCTAGGGAATTAGCCTTAAGCAAGCGCTTTTGCGGTAATTTCAAGCGAACGCCGCCGCATTGCAGGATCAAAAGTAGCCCCCGATACGATAATTTCATCCGCCTTGGTCCGTTCAACAAAGCGGGCAATATCGTTACGTACTTTCTCCACCCCGCCAACCGCGCTGGCCTGACGCATGTGCTCCAGCATCGCCAACTGGCCCGGCGGCAATGTCTGGCGATAGCCCGGCACGGGCGGCTTAAACCGCCCCGGCGTGCCGCTGCGCAAGGCGACAAAACTCTGATCCATCGAGGTGCCGAGCAGCTCTGCCTCTTCGTCATCGTCCGCCGCAATCACCGTCATCGCCGCCATCACATGCGGCCGCTCCAGCGCCGGAGAAGGCACAAACCGCTGACGATAGAGCGCCAGCGCCTGATCGAGATAATCGGGCGCGAAATGCGAGGCGAAGGCATAGGGCAGCCCCAGCGCGGCGGCGAGCGACGCCCCGAACAGGCTGGAGCCGAGCACCCACATTTCCACCGCAGAGCGAAAGCCCGGTGTCGCTCGAACCGGCAATTCCGGCTCTCCACTCAACAGTGCGCGCAGCTCCATCACGTCTTGCGGGAACTGTTCCGCCGCGCGCCCCAGATCTTTGCGCAGTGCCTGCCCAAACCGGGCATCGGCACCCGGCGCGCGGCCCAGCCCCAGGTCGATCCGTCCGGGAAACAGTGCATCCAGCGTGCCGAATTGCTCGGCGATCACAAAGGGGTTGTGATTGGGCAGCATGATCCCGCCCGCGCCGATCCGGATCGTGCGGGTCGCCGCGCCAATGTGGGCCAGCACCACCGAAGTCGCCGCGCCGGCAACGCCGTCCATCGCGTGATGTTCGGCCACCCAAAAGCGTTTGTAGCCGTTCTGCTCAGCCGCCTGGGCCAGCAACGCCGCATCGGACAAAGCCTGCCCGATAGTGCCACCTTCGCGCACCGGAACCAGATCGAGGACGGAAAGTTGGGTCACGCCTAGGGTGATGCGGCTTCAGGACCCAGTTGGTCAAGGTAACCTTGCGCAGTTTTTGCCGAAGGGCTGTTTGGCGCGGCCTTGATCACCGACAGCCAGGACTTGCGCGCGGCTTCGTCGCGTCCCGAAAGCACGGCAATCACGCCCGCTTCAAGCCCGATCTCAGGATCGACCGGGAACAGTTGTGCAGCGCGCTCGATATAGAGCTGGGCATCAGCCAATTTGCCCTGCCGCCGCGCCAGTGTGGCGGACAGCAACCAGGCCTGATGGTTGGCAGGCGCGGCAATCCGGGCTTCGGCCAAAGCAACAGCCGCTTCATCAGGCCGGCCCAGTGCGACCAGCGCGCGGGCGCGGTCAACCTCGATCCCGCTGCGCAGTTTGGCGTCGAGCCCATTGAGCGAATCGCCGCGCGCGAGATCAAGCGCAGTCAGGGCCCCAGTCGGATCGTCTGCCGCCAGTAAAGCATTGCCCGCAAGCGCCGCCAACCGCGCACGTTCGTCGGCTGCATTGGCGGGGGTATCTTGCCGGGCTGACAAGAACAGCGGCGCAGCTTCGGCAAAGCCCTCAATCCGCACCATGGCCATCGCGTGGCATTGCTTGGCCCCGGCGCGGTCCTTCATAGTCTTCGCGGTCGTCAGCCAGTTCTGCGCCACTTCGATTGCGTCGGACGGGCGGGTCATCGCCAGGTCGAGGCACTGTTGCAGCAGTTCCGGTGAGGTCGATGACGCGGCCACGGCAGTACTCTTTGGCTTGGGGATCTGCAGCGGCGCCTGCGGCAGAACGCCGCCGGGACCGACCTGAGCGATCAGGGGAAGGAGCAAGAGCGTTAGCGACATGGCAAGATCCGGTGGTTCAGGTCAGCCGAGCGCCGCAAGCGTGCGCAACAGCAGGGCAATATCAGCATCACAGCTGAGGCGGTGATCGCCGTCCTTGATCAAGGTCACCTGCACATCGCCTGAACGCAGGGCTGCAGCAAGGCGGAGCGAGACCTGCCAAGGCACGTCACCATCCTCTTGCCCATGCAGCAACCGAACCGGGCAGGTCAGGCCGATTTCGGTATCGAGCAACAGGTTGCCCTGTCCATCGGCCCAGAAGCCGGGAAAGGTCGGTGTCGGCTGCGGCCCATAGGCGTTTTCCTCAAGCACGGTTTCGCCGGCCAGCAGTTCGGCCTGCTGTTCGTCGCTGAACCCCCATGCGGTGAAGTCCGGAGCGGTGGCGATCCCGACCAGCGCGGCAACCCTGTTTGGGATGCACAGCGCCACCAACAGCATTAGCCAACCGCCCATCGACGATCCGATCAGCACCACCGGGCCAGAGCAATACGCCGCGATGAGCGCCAACACCTCATCGCGCCAGCGGCTGAGCGTGCCATCGGCGAAGCGGCCTGGGCTTTCCCCGCAGCCCGAATAGTCGAGCAGCAAACAGCTTCGCCCATGGGCCTGTGCCCAATCGAACACCGCACAGGCCTTGCCGCCCGCCATGTCGGACATATAGCCGGGCAGGAACACCAGCGCCGGGCCGCTGCCCTCGGTCTGGCGAAAGGCGATCCGGCGGCCATCGGGCAGGGTGTGAAAGCGGGTTTGCCTCATGCCAGCCCTCCTGCCGTGACCACGGCGACTAATCAATCTTGCCATTGCGGTGTCACGAATCCCGGCTAGGCTAAAACAAAGTTCAGGGAGACCCGCGATGACCACCCGTCAGCCAGATGCTGCGCCCGAAATCCCGTTGCTGGCGGCAAACCGCCGCAATGCGCTGAAGCTGGGACTGCTCGGCCTGTTTGGGGCTGGAACGGCTGGGCCGGCTGCGGCCATGCAGGCCAAGGGCTTTACCCACGGCGTTGCCAGCGGTGAGCCGGGACCGGCGCAGGTACTGCTGTGGACCCGCTACCTGTCCGATCAGGAAACCGCGCTGAAATGGGAACTGGCCGACGACGCCGAATTCATCAGAATCGCGGCAGCGGGCGATTGCACCGCCTCCCCCGCCAACGATTGCTGTGCCAAGGCCTGGGCCAAGGGGCTGAAGCCCGGGCAGTGGTACTACTATCGCTTCATCGCCCCCACCGGCGAAAAGTCGGTGGCCGGGCGGACCAAGACATTGCCGGTTGGCAAGGTGCCGCGTTTCAAAATGGCGGTGTTCTCTTGCTCAAACTACGGCTTCGGTTGGTTCAACGCTTATGCCCACGCCTGCGAGGCTGGCGATTTCGATCTGGCGCTGCATCTGGGGGACTATTTCTACGAATACAAACGCGGAACCTACCCGAGCGAAAAGCAAGGACTGGCCGAGCGGCTTCTGCCAGTGAACGAAGCGGTCACCCTGGCCGGTTACCGCGAACGCTTTGCTACTTATCGCGCCGACCCCGACCTCCAGCGAGTGCATCAGCTGTATCCGATGGTGACCATTTGGGACGATCACGAACTGGCCAACGACACCTGGCGCGGCGGGGCCGAGAACCATGACGCCAGCGAGGGCGACTGGGCGGTGCGCAAGGCCGCTTCGGAAAAGGCTTACCGGGAATGGCTGCCGGTCTCAGATGACTATTACGCTTCCTACGAGGTGGGCAATCTCGCCACACTGTTCCGGCTCGAAACGCGCCACACGGCACGCGACAAACCGTTCGAGCTGGATGAAGTGTTCGATGCCGCCGCACCCGGAAAAGCCGAAGCTGCTCTGGCCGCATTCCGCGATGGCGCCTGGCGCGATCCGGCGCGCGGCCTATTGGGGGCGGGGCAGGAAGCATGGCTGGCGGGGGGCCTCAAGGCCTCAACCAAAGCGCATAAGCCCTGGCAGGTGCTGGCCCAGCAAGTGATCATGGGCAAATTGGCGATGCCGACCAATCTGGCTGAAGGAATGGCAGCGGATTCGGCTGACTGGCTGAAAAAGCGGATCGCGGTCGGGATCACGGCTTCCAAGAACGGCCTGCCGATGAATATGGATGCGTGGGATGGCTATCCCGCTGCACGCGAAAGGTTGCAACAAGCCTCCCTGAACGCCGGCGCCAACCTGCTGGTCCTGACCGGTGACAGCCACAATGCCTGGGCGTTTGATCTTGAACATAAGGGGAGCCGCGTCGGGGTGGAGATGGCCGGGCATTCGGTAACTTCTCCGGGTGCGGAAGGTTCCGTCCGCTGGCGCAAACCCGATGCGCTGGCCGCTGAAATTGTTGCCCGCAACAGCCAGCTCAAATGGTGCGACACGTCGCAGCGCGGCTATATGGCCGTCGAACTGACCCCCAAATCGGCGACCAGCGAATGGCGATTTCTGACCACTGTGCGCCAGCGCGGAACTGCGCTTGCGGGAACCAAGCGGATGACCGTACTGGCCGGGCAGCGGCGGTTTACCGCTTCTTGAGGGGCTCTGCGCTATGGCAAGCGCCATGGCCACGCACACCGCCCGACTGACCGATTGGTTCGCCACAACGCGGGCTGCCTTGGTGTTACTCTGGGCGCTCTACCTGATCCCGCGCGCGCTGCTGATCCTGCTGGATGTTCAGCCGTGGTCTGATGCGGCCTACTATTTTGAGCGGGCTGGCGAACTGGCGGCGGGTCAGGGCTATATCTCGCCCGAGGGCCAGCCGACCGCCTTCTGGCCGCCGGGCTGGCCGCTGGCGCTCAGTGTCCCGTTCAAGCTGTTCGGGGTGTCGGTTCCGGTGGTCGGGCTGTTCAATCTGGTGTTTGCCGGGATCAGCGCCGCTCTGTTATTGTTGCTGGCGCGGCGGATCACGGGATCGGAACTGGCCGCGCGGCTCGCGCTGCTGCTGGTAGCGCTCTATCCCAACAACGCCGCCTACGTTCCCTTGGCCTTGACCGAGGTGTTCTACACCACGCTGCTGCTGGCGATCTGCTGGCTGCTGGTGGAGCAGCGTGGCTGGCTGTGGCTGGCTGGCGCGGGACTGCTGCTGGGTGCGGCAACACTGGTAAAAGCGCAAACCTTGGTGGTGGTGCCGCTGGTACTTGGGATCGCCTTGCTGCGCGCGCCACGGTTCTGGGCGGCGGTGCCCGGAACGATTGCCAAGGGGCTAGCGCTCGGCGCCTTTGCCGCACTGGTGGTCGCACCCTGGAGCCTGCGCAACGAGCAGGTGCTGGGTCAGCTTGTGCTGGTTTCAACCAACGGCGGGGTCACGCTCGCCACCGGCAACAACCCCAGCGCGACTGGCGGCTATGTCGATAACGATCCTGCCTATCTCGCGCTGCAGGCCCGCAAGGGTGAGCTTGATGAAATCGCGTTCGATGCCGAGGCAAAGAAGCTGGGCATGGACTGGATCAAGGCCAATCCGGGGCAATTCGTCGCCCTGATGCCGGTCAAATTCTTCAAACTGTGGGGGCCAGACGGCGAAGCGATGTGGAGCTATGAGAAGGGTGCGGCGAGCTATCCCGCCCATGCCGGGCTCTACGCCGCCGTGCGTTGGGGCAATCAGGCGTGGTACTGGATTCTGCTGGGGCTGTTTGCGGTGGCCGCCGTGGTCCAGCTGCGCCGCCGCTGGCGTTCGGACACGCCGCTGTTCGATTGGTGGCTGCTGCCCTATGGCATCGCCGCCTATCCGACCGCGATCTGTCTGGTTTTCTCGGGCCAGACCCGGTTTCACTACCCGGCAATGCCGTTCATCGCGATCAGCGCAGCCTGGCTCCTGGCTGAGTGGCTGAAGCGCCGAACAAGCCCGGTGGTTGAGCCTTTACACTTGCCGTGTTAGGAGCATGTCCATGCAGACGGCCCGCGCCTTTTCGCTGACTACTACCACCACCCGGGGCTTCCCGAGGCGGGCTGCTTTCGCCTGAGGCGACAAGCGCCGCCGTCCGGGTTCGGGCGGAAAGAGCCTGCTGCAATACCATTGATCCGCCCTGATTGGGTTGCAAGAACCCGTGGCAAGGCGCGGCGCGCAGCTGGGGCTGGTTGCCCCTGCAAGAGCCGCAACGCTGTCCACGGGTTCTTGCAACCCAACCCCTCTGGGGCGGGCCGATTTTGCCGCGTGGACAGCGTTGCTCGTCGGTCACGATGCTTTGGCATCGCTCGCTCCTCGCGCCTCGCCACGAACCAAAATCGGCTCCGTCATGGCGGGTCAATGGTATTGCAGCAGGCTCATTCGTATCCCCCGAACCTGTCAAACCTGACGCCGCCCCTTCCGGTGCGCCCCGGCTTGTGCCAAAGCGCCCGGCAAGAACGACGAGAGTAACCATGTCAGACCAGTTCAAGATCAGCCTTCCCGATGGTTCGGTGCGTGAAATGCCGGCCGGTTCGACCCCTGCCGATGTTGCTGCGGCGATTGGCCCGGGCCTCGCCAAGGCGGCGCTGGCCGCGCGGATTGACGGTGCGCTCGTCGATCTGACCCTGCCGTTCACCGGCGATGCCAGCCTCGCGCTGGTCACCGCGCGTGACGAGGCCGATGCGCTTGACCTCGCCCGCCACGATTTCGCCCACGTTCTGGCCGAAGCGGTCCAGGCGCTGTTTCCGGGCACTCAGATCACCTTCGGGCCGAGCACCGACGACGGGTTCTACTATGACTTCGCGCCAAAGGACCGCGCCTTCACCGACGAAGACCTGCCCGCGATCGAAGCGCAGATGCGCAAGATTATCACCGCCAACAAGCCGCTGCGCCGCGAAGTGTGGAGCCGTGAGCAACTGATCAGCCGCTGGAAGCAGCAGGGCGAAAGCTTCAAGGCCGAATGGGCCGCTGAACTGCCGGGCGATGAACCGCTGACGGTTTACTGGTCGGGCGATGACTGGCTCGATATGTGCCGCGGGCCGCATCTGCCCAGCACCGGTAAGCTCGATCCCAATGCCTTCAAGCTGACGCGGGTTTCGGGCGCCTATTGGCGCGGCGATCAGGCCAATGCGATGCTCAGCCGAATCTATGGCACCGGCTGGCTTAACAAGAAGCAGCTTGAGGAGCACCTCCACCGGCTTGAAGAAGCCGCCAAGCGCGACCACCGCAAGCTTGGTGCCGAGATGGATCTGTTCCACCTGCAGAGCGAGGCCCATGGCTCGGTCTTCTGGCACCCCAAGGGCTATCTGATCTGGCGGCAACTGGAGGCCTATATGCGCCGCCGCCTGGATGCGGCCGGCTATGTTGAGGTCAAGACTCCGCAGGTGATGGATGCACGCCAGTGGGAGCAATCGGGCCATTGGGGCAAGTACCGCGAAAACATGTTCGTGATCCCTGACGAGGTACCCAACACCGAGGACGAAGGCCCGGTTATCTCTGGCGATGCCGACTGGATGGCGCTGAAGCCGATGAACTGCCCGGCCCACGTGCTGATCTTCAAGCAGGGCATCACCAGCTATCGCGACCTGCCGCTGCGGATGGCCGAATTTGGCTGCTGCCACCGCAACGAGCCGCACGGCGCGCTGCACGGCATCATGCGGGTCCGCCAGTTCACCCAGGATGACGCGCATATCTTCGTGCGCGAGGACCAGCTGGTTCAGGAAGTCCGCGATTTCTGCGACCTGCTCGACAGCGTCTATCACGACCTTGGGTTCGACAAGTACGCGATCAAGCTGGCACTCCGCCCGGACAAGCGGTTCGGTTCCGAAGAAATGTGGGACAAGGCCGAACAGGAACTGCGCGACGCGGTTGCCGCATCGGGCCGGGCGACTGACGAATACGGTTGGGAGGAACTGCCGGGCGAAGGCGCGTTCTATGCTCCCAAGCTGGAATTCCACCTGACCGATGCGATCGGCCGGACCTGGCAGGTCGGCACGATTCAGTCCGACCGAGTGCTGCCCGAACGGCTTGACGCGCACTACATCGCCGAAGACGGGGCCAAGCACCGCCCGGTGATGCTGCACCGCGCAATTCTCGGCACGTTCGAGCGGTTCATCGGCATCCTGATCGAGCATTTCGCCGGCCGCCTGCCGGTCTGGCTCGCTCCGGTGCAGGCGGTGGTTGCAACGATCGTGTCCGACGCCGATGGCTATGCCGAAGACGTTACAGCGCAGCTCAAGGCCGCCGGGATCCGCGTCGAAACCGACCTTCGCAACGAGAAGATCAACTACAAGGTCCGCGAACACTCGCTGCAAAAGGTCCCGCACCTGCTGGTGGTGGGCAAGCGCGAGGCCGAAGAAGGCACCGTCGCGGTCCGCACGCTCGGCGCGGAATACCAGAAGGTCATGCCGCTGGCTGAGGCGATCGCGATGCTGCAGGGTGAAGCCTGCCCGCCGGATCTGCGTTGATCCTCGGCCTGACCGAAGTCCAGATCGGCGTTGCCCTTGGGGCGGCGTTGGGGGCGGCATTCGTGCGCGGGCTGGCCGGGTTCGGGATGGCGATCTTGCTGGTCCCGGTGCTCGGCCTCGCCGTGCCGCCAGCCGAAGCGGTGGTGGTGGCAAACTGGCTGGGGCTGCTGATCGGGCTGGTTGGCCTCAAAAAGATCATCGGCGCCAGTGAGCGCAGCGCCTTCATCATATCCGGAGTTGCGGTGGCCGCGACGCCGGTCGGGGTCTGGCTGCTGGCGGTGACCGATCCGGCGCTGGCGCGGCTGCTGATCGCGCTGATCGCGCTCGGCTCCTTCGTGCTGGTGCTGCTGCCCAAGCGGCCGGCGCATCATGTTCCGGGCACCGCCGAGACCGGCGCGACCGGTCTGGTTTCGGGGGTGCTGACCGGGTTTGCCGGCATGCCGGGGCCGCCGGTGGTGCCCTATTATCTGCGCCGCGCGATCACGCCGACACTCGCCCGGGCTTCGATGATGACGATCTTCATGGCCACCTCAATCGCAGGGGTGCTTTCCGCACTGGCGCTGGGTGTCGCAACATGGCGCGAACCGGCCTTTGCGGCTGTGCTGTTTCCGGCGGTTCTGCTGGGCAACTGGCTGGGACATCTGGCCTTTGGCAAGGTCAGCGATACCGCTTGGCGGACCTTTACCGGCGGTGTCTTGGGACTGGCCGCAGTGGCCGCGCTGTGGAAGCTGTTACAGGCCTAGCGCGGGCAGGGCTTGCCCGGCAGCGATCAGTGCAGCCGCACAGCCCAGCACCAGAAACTGGCGCAGCAGCTCCGCCGCATTGGGCAGCGGGCGGGAGGCAGCAAGGGCAAGGACGCGGGCCATGGCCAGCTTATCAGCCTGCACCCGTTACCGAATGGTAAATTCAGACCGCTTCAAACAGCGCCTTCAAATCCTTTTTCAGGATCTTGCCATTGGCATTGCGCGGCAGAGTTTCGCCATGAAACAGGATCCGCACCGGAACTTTGAAAGCCGCTAGCCGCTCGCGGACATGGCTTTGTAATTCGGCTTCGCTGGCCGCCATGCCCGCTGACAGATGCACCACGGCAGCAGGTTCCTCACCCAGCGTGCGGTGCGGAATGCCCACCACGGCCGCGTCCATCACCGCCGGGTGATCGTAGAGCGCATTTTCAACCTCTGAGGAATAAATGTTCTCGCCGCCCCGGATCACAATGTCCTTGGCCCGGTCGGCGATGAAGCAGAAGCCCTCGTCATCGAGAAAGGCCAAGTCGCCGGTACGGACCCAGCCGTCGATGAACGTGGCCGCACTCGCTTCCGGGTTCTGCCAGTAACCCGCGACGATCATCGGCCCGCGCGCCCACAGTTCGCCGATGGTGCCGACTGGCAGGACCGTAACCCCGTCCTCGTCCCGGATCTCGAGGTCAGCCGTTGCCACGGCCGGACCGCAGCTGGTCGGGCGGTTCAAGTAATCTTCGCCCGAATGGGTGGTGACGGTCGCGGTGGTTTCGGTCATGCCCCAGCCGTTGCCGGGCAGTGCGCCGAATTCCTCATAAATCCGCCGGACCAGCTCGGGCGCGGATGGTGCGCCGCCGTAACCGATCGTCTCAAGGCTGGAGAGATCGTAGTTCGCCCGGTCAGGGTGCTCGAGCAATTGCCAGGCAATCGTCGGCACCCCGCCGGTTGCGTTGACCTTTTCGCGCTCGATAATCCCGAAGGCCTGCACCGGATCCCACTTGTACATGAAGATCAGCGTGTGCCCGCCGGCGATCGCACCCATCATCGTCGCAGAGCACGCCGTGGCGTGGAACAGCGGGATCACGGTCAGCATCGTTTTGCGGGTCGGTGCTGGCAATGCCTCGCCCCGGCGCAAGACGCTGCGGGCGGCGGCATAACCGCTCGACAGGATATTGGTGGTCAGGTTCCGGTGGGTGCCGAGCGCGCCCTTGGGATTGCCGGTGGTGCCGGAAGTATAGAGGATCGTCGCCGGATCATCTGCGGCAATCGCGACGTCCGGCAGATCGGTATCGGGAAGCGCGGACCAGCCTGCCGAACTGCCAATGATGTCTTCCAGCCGGGTCGCCCCCGGCACTGCTCCGTCTGCGCGCGCCACCAACACCTGTTCGAGCGCGGGCAGTTCGGCAAAGTGCGGTGCCGCCCGGTCCAGCCGTTCGGGATCGCAGATCAGCACCTTGGCACCTGAGTTCGACAAGCCGTAGCTCAGCTCTGGCCCGGTCCACCAGGCGTTAAGCGGCACGCAGATTGCGCCAATGGCGGCGATCGCAAAGAACGCCACCGGCCATTCGGGCAGGTTGCGCATCGCCAGCGCGACCCGGTCCCCTTTGCCCACACCTTGGGCCTGCAAATGCGCCGCCAGCAGGGCGGTGGCGCGAAACCAGGCATCAAACGAAACCCGTTCGTCCTCATAGATCAGGAAGGTGGCGTCGCCATGCTGACGCCCGGCCCGGGCCAGTTCGGCCAGATTGGGATGGGCATTTTTCCAGACCCGCGTCGGCACACCGCGAATCTCGACCCATTCCATTTCGAACGGCATGCCCGGCGCGCACAGCTGGTTCTGCACATCGGCCACGCTGCAAGCTGGCCAGCTGGCTGGAATGGTCATGGCTTCGTCTGCTTGGGTGTTCACGCTCTCCCCTCCCTCGGGAATATCTGCTTTGCGCCTTGGTAGCGCAAAGCAGACCTCGCACAAGGGCTCAAGCGCTGATCGCGAGCCAGCTTTTTGCGAGCGTGTAAAGCGCGACCACTACGATCATCACGGCGAACAGGCTGTTCAGCAGGCCCTTGCTGCCCGCCAGCCGGGTCGACACGCGGGTTCCGGCCAGGCTGCCGAGCACGCCCCCGGCAATGAAGCTGCCGGCAATCGCCCAATCGACCAGACCCGAAGCCGCGTAGTTGAGCGCGGTGGTCAGCCCGAATGCGCTGACCGCGACCAGCGAGGTCCCGATGGCGCGGTAGATCGGCATGGCCGTCGATGCGATCAGCCCCGGCACAATCAGGAACCCGCCACCGATCCCAAAAAAGCCCGAAAGCACCCCGGTACCAAACCCGAATCCGGCTACCTTGGGGAAATTGTCGCGATTGCAGACCACGCCTTCAATCCCGACATCGCCGCGCCCACGGAACATCAGTCCGGCCACAACCAGCATCAGCAAGGCAAACAGGAACAGCAGCTTTTGCCCGTCAACCGCCATGCCGATCGTCGATCCAGCCAGCGCCCCGATCACCCCAGCCAAGGCATAGGCCCCGCCGCAGCGCCAGTTGACGTTGCGGCTGCGGGCATGGCTGGCAAGACCAGCCAGGGCATTGACAGCCACCGCCAGCGCCGCAGTGCCGATCGCCAGATGCGGGCTTTTGACCCCGACCACATAGACCATCAGCGGGACCGCCAGGATCGATCCGCCGCCGCCAACCAGACCCAGCGTGAACCCCACGGCCACTCCGCTCAAAGCTGCCAGCAGGGCTTGTGCAGTATCTATCACAGCAAGTTGAGCGGCAGCTTGAGGTAGCTGACTCCGTTCGCCTCAGGCTCGGGCAGGTGGCCCGCACGGATATTGACCTGCACTGACGGGAGGATCAGGCGCGGCATCGCCAAAGTGGCATCGCGGGCCTCACGCATGGTTACGAAAGCATCCTCGCTGATGCCTTGCCGGACCTGAATATTGCCATCCCGCTGCGCTGCGATGGTGGTTTCCCAAACGTAATCCTGACGGTCCGGGCCAAGGTAGTCGTGGCACAGGAACACCTTGGTCTCGTCCGGCAGTTCCATCAGGCGGCGGATCGAGCGATAGAGCGTGCGCGCATTGCCGCCGGGGAAATCACAGCGGGCCGTGCCATAGTCAGGCATGAACAGGGTATCGCCGACGAACACCGCATCGCCGATGATATAGGCCAGACAGGCGGGCGTATGCCCCGGAACATGCAGCGCCATCGCCGGGATTGCGCCCAGCATGAACGGCGCGCCATCAGCCATCAACTGATCGAACTGCGAGCCATCAACGGCAAAACTGGCAGGTTCGTTGAACACCTTGGCAAAGGTCTGCTGAACGGTGGTTATCGCCGCACCGATAACGATCTTGCCGCCGAGCTGAGCCTGAAGGAACGGTGCTGCCGAAAGGTGATCGGCGTGGGCGTGGGTTTCAAGAATCCAGTCCACCACAAGTCCCTCGGCCTTGACATAGGCCACCACCGCTTCTGCCGAAGCGGTCTTTGTCCGGCCAGATGGCTGATCGAAATCGAGCACCGAATCGATGATCGCTGCGCGCCGGGTTGCGGGATCGTGGACCACGTGGGTGGCCGTAAAAGTTGGCTCGTCAAAGAAGGTCTTCACTACCGGCACTTGCCTGCCAGACCGAGCTGCTTCGACCTGCTGGATGGCTTGAGCAAGAACCGTGTCGGTCATGATCGAGTCCTTTGATCGGGAAGATGCCCTGCGCCGCCACGGTGGGGGCTATGGCGACGCAGGACAAGGGGGAAGAGCGGATGCGGGCGCCGCGTCAGTCGAATGACGCGCCGGGCTTCATACCCAGCTTCTTGAAAATCAGCGCTGCCGGGCACCAGCCGGTGAAACTGGCCTGCAGCATGTTGAGTCCGGCAAATGCGGTCAGCCATAGCCAGCCCGGATGAACCCAGTGGGCCAGCGTCAGACTGAGCAGAACGACAAACCCGGCGAACCGGAACACGGCGGAATCGAGAGTCATCGGATTCTGTCCTTACTTGAAGCGCAACTTGCGGATGCCGAGCGCGTGCAGTGCGAGTTTTTCGTAGAATGGTTCGCTTTGCCCGCTCCGGATCTTGTGGATGAAGTATTTCTCGAACCCGATCTTGGCCAAATGGACCCACTTGCCCTCGCTCGACCAGTTGAGATTGCGCGGCGGGATCTGCGGCTGGGCGACAAAGGCCACCCCGCCATCGCCGAAATCGGCGAGGCAGACCGCGTTCCAGGTTGCCTCTTCCGCAGGTTCCTTGCCCGCCAGTTCCAGCTTGAGATTGGCGGCAATCGCGGTGACCATCGATTCGATCATGAACCCGGTCTTGGGCACGCCGACAGGCACCGGCGTCGGCCCGATTGGCGGGATCGCTACGCAAACCCCCAGCGAGTAGACGTTCTTGAAAGTGGGGTTGCGCTGGTGCTTGTCGGCCAGAATAAACCCGCGCGGATTGGTCAGGCCTTCGATGCCATAGACTGCAGGAACGCCGCGAAACGCGGGGAGGATCATCGAAAAGCCAAACGGCAGGGTATGCTCGGCCTTGGTGGTGCCATCCTCAGCCAGTTCGACAACGTGCATGGTGCCGTCCTCAACCTTGGCGATCTTGGCATTGGTGATCCACTTGATGTGGCGATTGCGCATCTCGCTTTCGAGCAGGCCCTTGGTATCGCCCACCCCGTCCAACCCAAGGTGGCCGATATAGGGCTCGGCAGTTACGAAGGTCATCGGCACACGATCACGAACCTTGCGGCGGCGCAGTTCGGTTTCGACGATCATGGCAAATTCATAAGCCGGGCCATAGCAGGACGCGCCTTGCGCCGCGCCGATGATGACCGGCTTCGGATCGGCGGCCAGGCGTTCAAACGCATCGGCGGCATCGCTGGCATGATCGGTGCGGCAGACCGATGCCGTGAACCCATTGGGGCCCAGCCCTTCGACCTCGTCAAAGGCCAGATCGGGTCCGGTAGCGATCACGAGATAGTCATAAGGCTGCGAGCTGCCATCGTTCAGCTCGATCCGGTTCTCGGTTGGATGGACCCGTTTGGCGCCAACCGAGGTGAAGCCGATTCCCTTTTTCGCCATCACGGGTGGCAGGTGAACCTTGATTGCATCCGGTTCGCGCCAGCGCACCGCAACCCACGGGTTTGAAGGCACGAACCAATAGTCTTCGCTGTCATTGACGACCATCACCTGGGCCTTGCCCTTGGTTGCGGCCTGAATCTCATAGGCCGCAATGGTGCCGCCAAGGCCTGCGCCCAGAACCACGATTACCGGTTGTGCCATGTCCACTTCCCTTCCGCCGGTCTCCCCCGGATTTGTGCGGGGAAATCGACTCGGCTCGTTATATGCTGCTTGACTAATATGCACGATACCGCATATAAGCAAGCATAAATATTTAGGTGGGGCGATTCCCGCCAAGCTTCAAAGGAACAGCAGCCATGTCTTTCCTCGGTTTCGGCAAGAGCAAGCACCGTGAACTCAACCCGCGTCAGCTCGACGACATGATTCGGAGCAATCGCGCCATGGTGGTTGATGTGCGCGAGGTCGACGAATTCGCCGCTGGTCACATCCCGGGCGCGATCAATCTGCCGCTCTCAGGCTTTCGGGCCAGCCAGCTGCCCGATCCGGGTGACAAGCTGATGGTGCTCAACTGCGCCGCCGGACGGCGTTCGGCGATGGCGCTGGAAAAGTGTGCGCTCGCTCAGGCGGCAGTCGATACCCATCTGGCTGGCGGCTTCGGCGCATGGCGCGCCGCCGGCCTTTCGGTCGAAGTCTGAGGAGGGGGTGATGCGGCGCAAGGGGGCTTTCCTAGGAACCGTGGCGGCAGTGCTGTTGGCGTCAGGGATGCTGAGCGGCTGCGGCAAGACAGAGGAACCAGCACCCAAGGCCCAAGTCGCATCAGGTCCGCGGCTGCTGCTGCAATTGTCGGACACGACCGGCTGGCATGACGTCCCGGCCGAGATCGCCACCTTGAAGGAAGCACAAGTCTTTGCCCGGATCCCCGGTGTATTGACCACTCTGGCCGTGCGCGAAGGCGATATGGTCGGCAAGGGTCAGGTGATCGGGCGGATCGTCGACAACCAGCTGGGCTTTCAGGCCGGTGCCTATGGCGCGCAGGCCGCTGCAGCACAGGCCCAGGTCGTTCAGGCTGAGGCCGAGCTGAAACGGGTCCAGTACCTTTATGACAAGGGCGTTTATGCCAAGGCCCGGCTGGATCAGGCGATTGCCTCGCTGGGAACCGCAAAGGCGCAGGTTCGCGCCGCGCAAGCTCAGCAATCCGCTGTCGGTGCGGTCGCCGGACAAGGCGCGGTCGTTGCTCCTTCCAGCGGCCGGGTGCTGCGCGTGCCGGTTCCAGCTGGCGCTCCGGTAGCACCCGGCGTGGTGGTTGCCGTGATCACTTCGGGCCCGACGATCCTGCGACTGCAAGTGCCCGAATCGCTGGCCGGACAGGTCCATCCCGGATCGCGGGTGCTGACCACTGCCTTTGGTGGCGGGAGCAGCGAAGGCAGGGTGATCAAGGTCTACCCTTCAATCACCGCCGGACAGGTCACCGTCGATGTTGAAATGCCGGGGATCGACAACAGCCTGATCGGTCGGCGGATGGCGGCCAAGGTTGAAACGGCCAGCCGCAAGGCCTTGCTGGTGCCAAAGCAGTTCGTCGTTACCCGGTTCGGGGTCGACTATGTCACCGTGCTGGCCAAGGATGGCAGCGCCGCGCAGGTCCCAGTTCAGACCGCGGCTTCGCTTGAGGCCGGCAAGATCGAACTGCTGTCTGGTGCTGCCCCGGGCGACACCTTGATCGGGCCAGCCCAATGAAGCCACTCGCCAATCTGGGCATTTCGGGCAAGCTAACCCGCGCCACGATCCAGTCGCCGCTAACTCCCTTGATGCTGCTGGCGGCAATCATCGTTGGCCTGATCGCGACGATCACGATCCCGCGTGAAGAAGAGCCGCAGATCTCGGTACCGATGGTCGACATTTCGGTGATGGCACCAGGCCTGTCCGCTCCTGAAGCGGTCGAGCTGGTCGGAAAGCCGCTGGAGACCATCGTCAAGAGCGTCGGCGGGGTCGAGCATGTCTATACGCAGGCCCAAGACAACGCGGTGATGGTCACCGCGCGGTTTCTGGTAGGGTCCAATCCGGAAGACGCCGCGATCCGGATCAACGAGCGGATCAGCGCCAACGCCAACCGGATCCCGGTGGGTATCCCTGCGCCGCAAGTGACCGTGCGCGGGATCAACGATGTCCCGATTGTGGTGCTGACCCTGACCCCCAAACCCGGTGCGCCGGGGCAATGGAATGATGCTGCGCTGTTCGAACTCACCGGCAAGCTGCGTACCGAAGTGGCCAAAGTCGATGATGTTGGCCTGACCTTCATCGTCGGTGGACAGCGCAATGCCCTGCGGGTGGTGCCCGACCCAGCCAGACTAGCAGTTCATCAGGTCCCGCTTGGCAATGTGATCGAGGCGGTGAGCCAGGCCAACCGGACCTTTCCAGTCGGCACGGTTCGCGAAAGCGGACAGGCGGTTTCGGTCACCGCCGGGCAGACCCTGCGCAGCGCGGAGGAACTGGGCCAGCTAACCGTCCGGTCAGCCAGCGGCGCACCGGTGCTGCTGACCGACGTGGCCAGCGTAGTTCAGGCCCCGACCGAAGATCAGGCACGATCATGGCGCTGGGCCCGCAGCGGCACGAACCAATGGGACATGGCCCCAGCCGTCAGCCTCGCCATCGCCAAGCGCGCCGGGGCCAACGCCGTGACAATATCGGAATCAGTAGTCGAACGGATCGAAGGGCTGAAAGGCAGCCTGATCCCTGACAGCGTCGAAATTTCCGTGACCCGCAATTATGGCGAGACGGCCGATGAAAAGGCCAACGAGCTGATCTTTCACCTTGGTCTGGCAACCATTTCGATCGTCCTGTTGATCGGCTTTGCGATCGGCTGGCGCGAAGCTGCAGTGACCGCCATCGTCATCCCGACCACGATCATGCTGACCATGTTCGCCTCCAAGATCATGGGCTTCACGATCAACCGGGTCAGCCTGTTCGCGCTGATCTTCTCGATCGGCATTCTGGTCGACGATGCGATCGTGATGATCGAGAATATCGCCCGGCACTGGGCCATGCCCGATGAGCGCAGCCGGATTGATGCGGCAGTCGATGCCGTGGCCGAGGTAGGCAACCCGACCATTGTCGCGACCCTGACCGTCGTTGCCGCCCTGCTGCCGATGCTGTTCGTTTCAGGCCTGATGGGCCCCTACATGGCACCAATCCCGATCAACGCCAGCGCGGCGATGATCTTTTCATTCTTCGTAGCAGTGATCATCGCCCCTTGGTTGATGGTCCGTTTTGCCAAACAAGCGCTGACCCATGACCATGAAGCGCACGACGGCGGCAAGCTGGGCGCGCTGTACAAGCGCTATGCCAGCAAGGTGATCGCCACCCCGCAAAGCGCCAAGCGATTCCTGATCGCGGTGGGCGTAGCCACGCTGGTCGCTTGTTCGATGTTCTACTTCAAGGCCGTGACGGTCAAACTGCTGCCGTTCGACAACAAGAGCGAAGTTCAGCTGGTGGTCGATCTGCCCGAAGGAACCAGTCTGGAGGCCACCGGCAGGGTGCTGGAGCAAGCCGCCACTGTGACCCGCCGCCTGCCCGAAGTGACCGCGCTAGAGGCCTATGCCGGGACCAGCGCGCCGTTCAACTTCAACGGTCTGGTCCGACACTATTTCCTGCGGGCTCAGCCCGAGATGGGCGATCTGATGATCACGCTGCAGCCCAAGGGTGATCGCACGCGTTCCAGCCATGACATTGCGGTGGACCTGCGCGAACAGCTGAAAGTGGTGCCGCTGCCCGCTGGGGGATCAATCAAGGTGGTTGAAACGCCGCCCGGTCCGCCAGTGCTGGCGACCTTGCTGGCCGAGATTTACGGCCCGGACGAAGAGAGCCGCCGCCGCACCGCGGTTGAGGTGGAAAAGCTGTTCAAGGCGGTGCCCTATATCGTCGATACCGACAATTCGTTCGGCGCGCCGCGCCCGACTCTGCGGCTGGTGCCCGATCGGGCCAAGATTGATCAGTACGGTCTGTCCGAGCGGCAATTGTTCGATTCGATCGGTGCGTTGCTGGGTAACCAGACCGTCGGCTATGTCCCGCGCGGGGCAGACCGTGATCCGCTGCCGATCGAAATGGGGCTGGGGCAGGCGCAGCGGACCTGGTCCGCCTCGCTCGCCGCAACCCCGGTCGCAATCAGCCCGGGCGGTCAACTGATCCCGCTGGGCGAACTGGTCCGGGCCGAAATGGTTCCCGGCGGGCAGATGATTTTCCGCCGGGACGGTCGCGGTGCGGCGATGGTGATGGCTGACCTTGCCGGACGCTATGAAGCGCCGATCTATGGCCTGTTCGCGGTCAACGACGGGATCGAGGCGTTCGACTGGAAGAAGGCGGGGCTGACCAAACCCGAAGTACTGTTCAATGGCCAGCCGCTCGACGAAAGCAAACCGTCGGTGCTGTGGGACGGTGAGTGGGAGATCACCTGGGTTACTTTCCGCGATATGGGCGCAGCGTTCATGGTCGCCTTGCTCGCCATCTATGTGCTGGTGGTCGGTCAGTTCAAAAGCTTTCGTCTGCCGCTAGTGATCCTGACCCCGATCCCGCTGACGCTGGTTGGGATCGTGCTGGGTCACATGATCTTCCAGGCACCATTCACCGCCACCAGCATGATCGGGTTCATCGCGCTGGCGGGGATCATTGTCCGCAATTCAATCCTGCTGGTCGATTTCATCCGCCACGCCAGCGCGCCCGACAAGAGCCTACGCGAGACCCTGCTCGAAGCCGGGATGATCCGCTTCAAACCGATCGTGCTGACGGCGGCCGCAGCGATGATCGGCGCGGCAGTCATCCTGACCGATCCGATTTTTCAAGGCCTTGCGATTTCGCTGCTGTTCGGACTGGCTTCATCCACGCTGCTTACGGTGCTGGTAATCCCGGCGATCTACGTGGTCTTGCGGGATGATGGAATTTTGCTCAAGGAGGCAACATGACCAGACCTGTCAATCTTGCCGAACTGAAGGCCAATGCCACCGCCATGTCCGGGCGGCTCAAGATCATGAGTCATCCCGAACGGCTGATCATGCTGTGCCGCCTTGATGAAGGCGAAGCATCGGTGAACGAACTGGTCGCGCTGTCTGGCCTGTCACAATCGGCGGTTTCGCAGCATCTCGCCTTGCTGCGCGAAGAGGACATCGTGACGATCCGCGGCGAAGCGCAAACCCGGTTTTACAGCCTGAAGGATCCTGTGGTCCGCGCGATTATCCATTCGCTGTGCGATATCTGTGCCGAGACCTGTGCCTGATACGGCCTGAACTGCATCGAATCAAAAACCCCCGGCCTGCGCTGGCAGACCGGGGGTTTCTGTCTTTGAGCGGTGTTGATCAGGCCGGAATGGCGTTGAACGGCACACCCTTGTCCGGACGGTGATCCTGCGGCAGGCCGAGGATCTTTTCGGCGATAGTGTTGAGCAGCACTTCGTCTGAGCCACCCGCAATTCGTCCGGTCGGCGCGTTTAGCCATGAGGTGCCCCAGTCGGTCTTGACGAAGGCATGCTGATCGAACGCCATGCTTTCGGCCCCGCGCATATCCATTGCCAGTTCGGACAGCTTCTGGCGGCTGCGCACCGCGACCAGTTTCTGCAGCGAACCTTCCGGCCCCGGCTGCATCCCGGCCATCATCATCGCAAAGGCCCGCGCGGTGATCGAATCGAGCCCGGCGCGCATCGCGTGGTTGCGGGCGATCGCCGAGCGGATCCGGCCATCCTCGATCGCCGGTTTGCCGTTCAAATCGGTTTCCTTGGCGGTCTTGACGAATTCATCGAGGTGCGGACCGAACCCACCGCTGTCGGTGGCGATGTAGCGCTCGATCATCAGCGTGTGGAGCGATACCCCGAACCCGCCGCCAACCGCGCCGAGCCGCTGCGAATCCTCGATCCGCACGTCATCAAAGAACACTTCGTTGACGTGGCTGTCCCCGCCCGCGAGCTTGATCGGGCGGACTTCGACGCCCTTGGAGCGCATGTCGATCCAGAAGTAGGTCAGCCCCTTGTGCTTTTCGACCGTTGGATCGCTGCGGGTAACGATCACGCCGTAATCGCAGTACTGCGCCCATGAGGTCCAGATCTTCTGGCCGTTCATTTTCCAGCCGTTGCCGTCTGGTTCAACCTTGGTCCGCAGTGCGGCAAGATCCGATCCGCCTGAAGGTTCTGAGAACATCTGGCACCAGATTTCTTCCCCGCGCAGCGCCTTGCGGACCCGCTCCTTCACGAACTCCTTGTCTTCGCAATAGTGCATCAGGATCGGCACCGGCATACCCAGCGAAATCCCGAAAAAGCCGACCGGCATCCCGAACTGCATCTCTTCGCCATCGAAAGCGATCTTGTGCAGATGGGTCAGGCCTTGACCGCCCATATCGACCGGCCAGTTGATCCCGGCGAAACCAGCGTCGTGCTTGGCCGCCATATATTCGCGGCCCAGCGCCAGGTCTTGTTCGACCGTGTTGCCGACGCGCGCATCGCGGCCGTATTTGGCGTCCATGCTTTCAAGGAAAGCGCGGGCACTGGCCCGGTAGGCGTTCAGATCGCTCATGCCTTTTCTCCGCTCAATTCATTGACCAGCACATCTTCCCAGAACAGCAGGTTGCCGCATTCAACCGCCAGGCTTCGGGCCCGGCGCATGTGCAGGTGCAGCCCCATTTCCCAGGTCACGCCGATCCCGCCGTGGATCTGGATGCAATCGCGGGCATTGGTATCATATGCTTCGGTCGCTGAAATCCGGGCATCGGCGGCGGCCAGCAGGAACTTGTCGGTCCCTTCCTGTGCAGCGGCGTGGATGCAATTGGCCCGGGCAATCTCGACGAACCCGTACATCTCGGCAATCCGGTGCTTGATCGACTGAAACGCGCCGATCAGCTGGCCAAAGGCCTTGCGGGTCACCGCATAATCGCGCGCGACATAAAGCAGCGCCTCGGCCCCGCCGACCTGTTCGTGCGCGGTAACCACGGCCATCCGGGCGAGCACGTCGCGTGCCAGCGCCCGCGCGGCATCGCCCAAGGCAACCAGCGTCGCGGGCGTATCGGCAAAGGTGAGATCGGCATGGAGCCGCGAATTGTCATAGCTATCGACCGCCGTGCGGCTCGCCCCGGTAAGGTCAACCACGACCAGCGCCGGCTCTCCGGCACTGCTGGCCCAGACCAGCGCGAGATCGGCCTTCAAACCGCCCGTCACAGCCGGTTTCACGCCGGTCAGCTTGCCATCGGCAAAGGTCACAGCCGGAACCGGCGGCAGTGCGGCGTTTCCTTCGGCAAAGGCGACGCAGCCAATGGCCTCGCCGCTCGCCAGTTTGGGGAGCCATTCAGCGGCCAATGCGGCGTCGCTGCCCTGCACCAGCGCCTGCGACAAACCGTACCCGCCGGTCAGGAACGGCGCGCCCGCAGTGGCCGCTCCGCAAGCCTGCGCGACCAGTCCCAGTTCGGTCAGGCCAAGGCCCAGACCGCCGTGCTCTTCAGGAATCGCCAGCGCGGTCCAGCCCTGCTCAACCGCAGTGTCCCAGAACGGCTGATCGCATTCGCCAACCTGTTCGAGCAGTTTCAGCAGGCGATCTTTTGAGGCGCGCGCATCAAGGATACGGCGGGATTCGGTGGCGATGGCCTGCTGGCCCTCGTCGTATAGAATGGACATCGGCAATTCTCTCCTTGGCACCTTCTTAATCGTTCGATTAAAAAGTGCAATCGGGTACGAACGGACAGGTTCTGCTAAGCCGCGCTTTGCCGGTTTGCGCGCAACCGCTGCTCGATATCCGCAGAGATCGGCTCAATTTTATCCCCCATCAGCCCCTTCGCCCGCATCAGCCGCAGCACCAGAAGATCGATCCTTTCAACCTGCACGGCACCGCCCGCCAAGGCTCTGGCCAAGGAAGACGGGCGGGCCAGGCCCTTGGCAGCTGCTGCATAGGCCGCGAACGGCACCAGATCTTGCTCGCGCGCACCGAGCGACCAGGCCAACTCTTGTACGGCTTCGTACAACTGCTGACTAACCTTGAGATCATCGTGCACGGCTTCCGCAATCGAACGGATCCCGCCAGCGGTCAGGCAGCGGCAATTGCCTGCGATCAGCATCGGCCATTTTGCCAATGGGACGTGCAGCGATTGCTGGGCAAGCAATTGCACCGGGGGCCGCTGGCCAGCATGCTTGAACGCGGCCCAATCGCGCGCCAGCACCTCCAGCAGGGCCTGATCGGCAGCGCGGGCAAATGGCGCAACCTTGAAGTTGGAGGCCAGCGTCACGGTCAAAGCGCCGGGTCGATCAGGATCAAGCCGCACCGCCTGCGGATCGGGGCTGGCCAGAGTGACCTGCTCCGGAGTGAAGTGCTGCCAAACGGCGGCGCTGGCATAGACCCCTTCCAGCCTGCCCAGATCGACCTCGCCCAGCCGGGCCAGAAACGGCGGCGGCGGCAAGTTCATGATGGACAGGCATGGGCGGCCCGACGCCGCGATCCGGGCCATCAGCGCAGCAACCTCGGCTTGCCCGTACTGCGGCTCCTGCATCGCCAGAATCACGAGATCGGCGGCTTCGGGCCGGGCTTCGTCTGGCGTGCATAGCGCTGCATTTCCGCCAAGCGGGACTTCCAACGCAATGTTACCACCGCCGCGCCGCGCGGTAATATTGAGTCGCAGCGGCGCCTCCGCCATCGCGGCCAGTTCTGTGGCCCGACCTATCAGCGTTACCGCGTGCCCGGCCAAAGCCAGTCGCACCCCCGGCAGCAGGCCGTAGCTCGCCCCCAGAATCAGCACCCGCACGCTATTGCCCCCGGACATCGACATAGACGTTCTGGGCCGCTTCGTTGGCGCTGGCGATAAACACGCTGACCAGCATGGCTGCATAGGCCAATGCCAGAACCGGGCTGATCAGTGGTGCTGGCAGCCAGCGGGCGAGCAGGCGCGCAAGCGGAGTCATGCCAGCACCGCCAGCAGTCGCTCGATCACAGGGCGGGCGAGCGAGAGCCAGCCGAGGATCGCTAGCGGAGCAAGGGCAATCCGCAGCGCTTGCGGAACCAGCCGCGCGAACAACGGTGAAGCAAGTCGGTTCAGCACAATGCCGAGCGACTGCCAGATTGACCACAGCACATAATAGAATGAAATTTCATGCCACAGCCCGATCGCCAGCATCGCTGCCGCCAGCCCGGCCAGCGCTGAACGGGTCAGCGCCATCACCGGGCGATAGACATAATCCTGCACCCAACTGGTCAGGCTGATGTGCCAGCGCTGCCAGAAATCGAGCAGATTGCGCGCGCGCCATGGCTGGTTGAAGTTCTCTTCCAGCCGGATCCCCATCATCGCTGCCAACCCCAGCGCGATCGCCGACATCCCGGCAAAGGTGAAGAACAGCGCGATCCAGTCGCACGCGGCCAGTGCCCAGTCCTGCAGAAACGGATTCGCGCCCTTCAACAAATCGCGCAGCCCGACACGGCTTTGCGTCAGCACCGCAGTGCCGATCACTTCCGCCGAGAACAGCCCCAGAAGCACGCGTTCAGCGCCCGAAAAGAACTGTTCGCGGTCCCACCGGCGGCGTGTGCACTGCCGCTCAAAGTTCTGGATCCGGTGGACCGGCCCGACAAACAGTGCTGGCAGGAATAGCTGATAGCGCAGATTTGCAGCCACGCTTGGCGGGGCCAGTTTGCCCATCCACCAATCGCCGATCACGTGAATCTGCCGCAAGGTAAAGAACGCGCCGCCGATCCAGATCATCCCGGGAGTCAGCTGCGCCGCAACGAATGCAGTGAGCAGAACCAGCGTCCAAAGCGCGGCAAAAGCTTCCCGGCGGCGCAGTCGATCGGCCAGCCGCATCCCCAGCGGAGCCAGCACCGTGGCAGCCGCCATCCATCCCGCGCTGGGCGGTGAGATCAGCAGCAGCACAGCCAGGCCCAGCCAGGCCACTGCATCGATCCCGCGCCCCCGGGGCGTCCACCAGACCAGCGGGATCGCTGCCAAGGCCGCCAGAATGATCAGCGTGGACAAGGCAATCATTGCTGCTGCCCCAACCACTGGCGCAGCGCCGCGACGAACTGCGCGCGCCCTTGTCGGTTGAGGTGCGCGTGATCGGTGAAGACAGCATCGCGCCACGGCCCCGCCGGTTCGAACAGCGCAACACCCAGCCGGGCAGCCAAAGCCTGTGCCTCGGCCCGCGCGGCCTCGGCCTGAACCGGATCCAACCAGCGCGCTGCTGCTGGCGCGCGCGGCGGCGCGATCAGCACGACTTTGGTCCCTTGCGCGCGCGCCCGTTCGGCCGCCCGGCGCAGGCGCGGTTCATCGCAGGGCGGATGGACAGTCAGCGGATAGGAGGCCTTGATCAGTGCCTGATCGATCACTTGCGGGCGATCAAGCCAGACCGGTTCACCCATCCCTTCGAGCGAGCGGCGCGCACCAAACAGGTGGCGCAACGCATCCACGGCGCTCAGCTGGGCTTGCTTCACTCGGTGCCGCAGGCCCGCCGCAGGGGCAGTACAGGCCGCGTGCCGGGGATCAATCGCCAGCCTGGTGACCAGCGCGTTTGCTTCCAATACAATCAGGCCTGGCCGTTCGGCCACCGCGCTATCGAGCAAGCCGAGCAGTTGCGCTTCGGCGGGCAAGGCTATCCCGATCCGCCAATGGCGGACTCCGGAGCCAAGCAAACCAAGCCCGCTTTCGGGCACGGCATAGGCGGTAAGTGAGGAACCGATTACCGCCACATCGGCTCCGTGAAACCGCCCCTGCGGCTCTGGTGCAATGCGTGCCGCAACCAGCAAGGCCGCCAGCAAGGCGAGCGGCCCCAGCAGCCAGCCGCAGATCAGGCCAAACCGCGTCATGTTCGCAGCTGGCGGATCGCCTTCACCATATCGGCAACCGAAACGATCTGGGCGACCAGCGAGGCGGGGATCGTCACGCCGAAGCGGTCTTCACTGGCCATCAAGAAATTAAGCTGGGAAAAGCTGTCCCAACCGGGCACCGATCCGGGCCGCGAATCGGCGTCGATCTGTGCCGGATCGACTCGGAAGATTTCCGCCGCAACGCCGATCACCGCCGCTTCAAGATCATCGTCCGCGCCGCCAGCTTGATCGACATGCTTGATCCCGATTGCGGCCGCCAGTTGCTCGCGCAGCGCTGCGAGCCGGGCCTTCCCGCTATCGCCACGCGGAATCGCATCAAGCACAACAATCCGCTTGGGCACCTTTTGCCCTTCGAGACAGGCGCGGGCGTGGGCGGTCAACGCTTCCTCACCAAGCGGAGCGGTGCAGACCACCCCAGTTACCGGAATCTCGTCAAACAGTGTGTCTTCGATTCCCACCGTCACGCTTTCGCGCACCTGCGGATGGCGCAGCATTGCTTCATCGATTTCGTCCGGGCGGATCAGGAATCCGCCCATCATGATCACCGATTTGATTCGGGCCAGAATCTCATAGCTGCCATCGCCGTGCCGCCGGGCCAGATCGCCAGTGTGCATCCAGCCATCAGCGGTAAAGCTGGCCGCAGTCCGCACCGGGTCGCGCCAATAGCCGGGAAAGACGTTGGCCCCGCGCAATTGCAATTCGCCCTCAAGGCCGCCTGCCGCAGGATCGATCCGGGCCTCGCAATCGACCGGTCGGCCGACACTGCCGCGCGCGCCCATTTCCGCCTGCGGTCCGGCATAGAGCGCGCTGGCGACAGTTTCGGTCAGGCCGTACTGATTGAACACCGGACGGCCAAAGCGGCTTTCGAGCCGGTCCCAAAGTTCGACCGGCAGCTTGGCCGCGACCGAGAGCAGGGCGGTGCATTCCGGCGCGTCAAAGTAGTCATCGTGCGCGGCATAGGCATCGATCATCGCCCAGATCGTCGGCACGGTAATGACATGGCTGGCGCGCTGCTGGCGGACCCGTTCCAGCCATGGCTCGAGCCCGGCAATGGTAAAACCGCCCGAACGGATCACAGTGCAGCGATTGGCCAGTGCCAGAACTGGGCCCTGAATCATCCCGTCGGCATGGGCCAGAATCATGTCGTTGAAGATCCGGCTGTCCGGGCCATAGCCGAACAGGCGTGACAGCGTGGCGAGGTTGGCAAACAGGTTGCCGCGCGTAATCTGGACCCCGCTCGGGCTGGCGGTCGTGCCCGAGGTGAACAGGATATAGGCGAGGCCCGCAGGATCATCGGGCAAGCGCGGATCGCGTAGCGCGGGTCCAGGCAGGCCGGCGAGCGGGTCTGGCGCAGCGGCTTTGCCGAACCAGCCCTTGCGTGGGGGTTGTGTTGGGCTGGTCAGCTCCAGTCGGGCCACATGGGAATCCAGCCGGTCGGGGATGGTCCCCGCCAGCGAGACGAAGCCCATGGCCTCGACCGTCCCAGCGACAGCCAGTGCGCGCAAGTCTGGCGTGTCGCCAGTCATCAGGACCGGGATCACGCCATCGAGCAGGGCGGCGATGAAGCCTGTCGCGGCAACCAGATCATCGCCGCTTCGGATCAGAACCCGATCGCCTTCCGCCAGCCCCGCCGCATCGAACCATGCCAGCCAGCGCCGAACCGCGCGCTGAAGCCCGGCGAAATCGACCGCCGTTTCTGGCAGCGCCAAGAATTCCGCCTTGCCGCCAGCAAGCACCTGATCCCAAAGCTTGCGGGTGGACAGCGCGGTCATTCGCCGTCCTCGACATTGAGCGACGACACGCGTGGATTGAAGCGGCGCTCCACCGCCGGATTGCCGATCACCAGCACTCCGTCCGGCACGTGCTTGCGCACCACGGCGCCCGCTGAAACGATCGCCCCGGCTCCGATCCGGACATTGGGCAGGATAACGCAGCCCGCGCCGATCACGCTGCCCGCGCCGACATGGATGTTCCCCGCGAGCGTTGCCCCCGGCCCGACGCTGACAAGATCGCCCAGCACGGTATGATGGCCGAGCGAGGCCGAACGGTTGACCAGCACACCTTCGCCCAGCATCGTCATGGCCCCGATCACCACCCCGGCATTGATAAAGCTGCCCGCCCCGATCCGGATCGAACGCGGCAGCACGGCACTGGGATCGATCAAGGGCTCGGCCTTGGTCAGACCCAGCGAGATCCCCAGTTCCAGCAATTCCGCACGGCGCATCGGTGCGAAAGCCGGGGCCAGGAACGTTGCACCGGGAGGCGGGTCGAAGTCGGCCAGATCGACCAACCGGCTTCGGTCCAGCAGGCGCGGCACGCCGCTGACGCTGACCGCCGCGGCCACAGCTATGCCGCGCCGGGCCAGCGTCTCCTCAAAGTCGACAACCAGCGGTGAACGTGCCCCAATCAGAATCATCGCGGCCTTAGCTGCGATATTTGGACCCTAACCGCAAAGCCAGCGGGCGGCACAATCCCCGGCCTTTACGCAAGTGCTTGAACGTCAGACGCTTTCCTAACGCATTAGCGCCGCAGCGATCAGGGCGGGCACCGCCGGGTCCTCGATCGTTGGCGGAATGCCATAGTCTTCGCCGTTGACGATCTTGCGCAGCAGATTGCGCAGGATCTTGCCAGAGCGGGTCTTGGGCAGCGACGGCACGATATAGGCGGTTTTGAGCGCCGCGACGGCACCGAGTTCGGCCCGCACCGCGGCGAGCACCCGCGCCGCCATTCCGGCATCGCCTTCAAACCCGGCGCGCGGGACCACGAAGGCGATCGGGATCATCCCTTTGATCGCATCATCCGCGCCAATCACTGCGCATTCGGCCACCCCGTCCTGACTGGCGACAATCTGTTCCATCTGGCCAGTCGACAACCGGTGTCCGGCGACATTGATGATGTCATCGGTCCGACCCATGATGTGCAGAAAGCCTTCATCATCGAAATGCCCGGCATCACCGGTTTCGTACCAGCCGGGGAACGTGGCGAAGTTCTTGGCGAAGCCTGCGGGGTTGTTCCACAGGCTGCGGAACGCGCCGGGGGCGAGCGGCTGTTTGATCGCGACTGCCCCGCTTTGTCCGGCGGGCAGCGGCTGGCCCTCTTCGCTCAGGATCGCGAATTCATAGCCCGGAACAGGAAAGCCCGCGCTGCCGCGTTTGCGGCGCAAGTCATCCAGCGCAAAACAGCTAGCGACCCCCGGCCAGCCCAGTTCAGTCTGCCACCAATGGTCGATCACCGGCAGGCCGCTGTGCTGTTCCAGCCAGGCAATCGTATCGGGATCGGCGCGTTCGCCGGCAAGGAAGATCACCCGGCAGTCTCCGGTGCCGATCTGCTTCAACAGCAGCGCATCGGGGTCTTCCTTGCGGATCGCGCGGATTGCAGTGGGAGCTGTGAAGAAGCTTTTGACGCCGTGCCGGTTTATCACCCGCCAGAAAGTGCCGGGATCAGGCGTGCCGACCGGCTTGCCTTCGAACAGCACCGTCGTCGCACCAGCCAGCAGCGGTCCATAGACGATATAGCTGTGGCCCACGACCCAGCCGACATCGCTCGCCGCCCAGAACGGATCTCCCGCGCCGATCCCGTAGATATGCTCCATCGACCAAGCCAGCGCGACCGCGTGCCCGCCGTTTTCGCGGACCACGCCCTTGGGCGTGCCGGTGGTGCCAGAGGTGTAGAGGATATAGAGCGGGTCATCGGCGGCCAGATCAGCGTAGGGCGGCACCGGATCGGCGGCGACCGCGCCCAGCAGTTCAGCCCAATCGTGGCCAGTTCCTGTGGCCAGATCGGCGCGCAAGCGTTCCCGCTGGAGCAGCACAACCGCATCGACCCGGTGCGCGGCGAGAGTCAGCGCTTCATCGACCATCGGTTGATAGGCAATCGTGCGCGCACCTTCGATCCCGCAGCTGGCGGTCAGCAGGACTTTGGGGGTGGCGTCGTCGATCCGCTTGGCCAGTTCTAGCGGCGCAAACCCGCCAAACACCACCGAATGCACTGCACCCAGCCGGGCACAGGCGAGCATGGCAAAAACCGTTTCAGGGATCATCGGCATATAGATGATCACCCGGTCACCCTTGGTCACGCCCAAGCGCGCGAGCATCGCCGCGACCCGGCCGACTTCTTCGGTCAGCTCGGCATAGGAATAGCGCCGGACCGTATCGGTTACCGGGCTGTCATAGGCCAGCGCGAGCGCATCGCCGTGTCCAGCCGCGACATGCCGATCAAGGCAGTTGTAAGCGGTGTTGAGTCGGCCGCCAGGGAACCAGCCTTGCGCATCGTCATAGGCTGACGTGGGCGGGACGATCCAGTCAATCGCCGCCGCAGCGCGCGACCAGAAGCCTTCGCGATCTTCGATGCTGTCCCGCCAGGCGGCCTGATAGGCTTCGCTCATCCCTTACCCCTTCCTGAAATTCCCGTCTGCCCAAACGGTTTGCGCCGCGCCCTGATCGAGATCAAGACGCGGCGCACTCCTGGGTAGGTTTTAGATCAATCGTCGATGCTGCGCTGGAAAGTTTCCGGCAGGAACAGCAGGCCGATCACCACCGTGACCGCGGCGATAATTACCGGGTACCACAGTCCGTAGTAGATATCGCCCTTGGCCGCGACCATCGCAAAGGCGGTGGTTGGCAGGAACCCGCCGAACCAGCCGTTGGCAATATGGTAAGGCAGCGACATCGAGGTGTAGCGGATCCGGCTGGGGAACAGTTCCACCAGCATTGCCGCAATCGGGCCATAGACCATGGTCACCAGCAGCACGAGATAGAACAGGATCGCTACCGCCAGCGGCTTGTTGATCTGGGCCTTATCGGCAAAGAACACCAGCTTGGCGGCCTTTGGATCCTTGGCTGCAGCCGGGTTTTCCTTGATCGGATAGCCAGCATCCTTGAGCGCGGTGGTCATCGCGCCGCCGAATGCCTTGATCGCAGCATCGCGGTCCTTGCCGGTTACAGTTGCCGGATTGGGAACCTCGATCACCTTGTCACCGATGTTGACGGTTGCCACGGTGCCTGCAGGAGCCTCGTTGTTGACGTAGTTGAGGCCATTGCGGGCGAAGTAGGCCTTGGCGATATCGCAGCTTGAGCTATCGAACTTGTTCTTGCCAATCGGGTCGAACTGGAACGAGCATTCGCCGGGGGCTGCGGTAACCGAAACCGGGCTGGATTCGGTCGCGGCGTTAAGCGCTGGGTTGGTCGCCTCTGACAGTGCGTGGAATGCCGGGAAGTAAGTCACCGCAGCCAGCGCGCAACCGCCCAAGATGATGAACTTGCGTCCAATCTTGTCTGACAGCCAGCCCCAGAAAACGAAGAATGGGGTGCCCATCAGGAGTGCAATTGCAACCAGAATGTTGGTGGTGGCACCATCGACCTTCATGGTTTTTTCGAGGAAGAACTGAGCATAGAACTGCCCGCCGTACCATACCACGGCTTGGCCCATGCCAGCACCAAACAGGCAGATCAGCACGAACTTGAGGTTGCTCCAACGGCCGAAAGCTTCGGTCAGCGGAGCCTTCGAAGTGGTGCCTTCGTCTTTCATCTTCTGATAGACCGGGCTTTCATTCAGCTGCATGCGGATCCACATCGAAACGGCCAGCAGCACGATCGAGATCAGGAATGGCAGACGCCAGCCCCAGGCAGCAAACGCCTCCTCACCCAGCCAGGTGCGGAACCCAAGCACCACCAGCAGCGCCGCGAACAGGCCGAAGGTGGCCGTGATCTGGATGAAGCTGGTATAGAGCCCGCGTTTGTTGTTGGGGGCGTGTTCGGCCACATAGGTCGCCGCACCACCATACTCACCGCCCAGCGCCAGACCTTGCAGGATTCGCAGCAAGACCAGGATGATCGGAGAGGCGATGCCCATGGTTTCATAGCCGGGCAGCAAACCGACCACGAAGGTCGACAGACCCATGATCCCCATGGTCACCAGGAACGTGTTCTTGCGTCCGACCAGATCGCCGATCCGGCCGAAAAAGATCGCGCCGAACGGTCGCACCGCGAAACCGGCGGCAAAGGCCCCCAGCGCCAGGATGAAGCCGGTCGTTTCGTTGACGCCCGCGAAGAACACCTTCGAAATGAAGGTGGCCAGCAGACCGTAAAGGTAGAAATCGTACCATTCAAACACCGTGCCGAGCGAGCTGGCGGTAATCACCAGTCGTTCATCGTGGGTCGGCTTATGGTGTTTTGGTAAGGCGGCTACGTCAGCCGCCGTTTCATGAAAATCCATCGTCCCTCTCCCTTATGATCTCTTAGAAGCTGTACTTGGCGACCACTTCGATGCGGTCAGTCGATCCGTCGGCGCCGTTCACCAGCTCGCGCTCCCCGTGGCGATACTCGACCCCCAGGTCGATGTTCTTCAGCGGGGAATAGAACAGGTTGGCGGCCCCGCTCCAAGCACGTTTGTTGAAAGTGGCGATATTGGCGGGCAGCAGACTGTCGGCATAGTCGACCGACTGATAGCTGCCCATCAGGTTGATCCGAACGCCCGTTGCCACCGGCACGCGCACCGCCCCGATCACCGCAAAGGTGCTGGCCGATTCCAGACTGTTGCTGGCCGGGACATAGACCGCGTCAGGCGCAAAGTTGAGCCCGACATAGCGGCCGATGTTGCGGCCATAGGTGACCATCACCCGGGCATCGCCGGTCTTCGCATCGTTGAGGAACAGCTTGCCACCCAGGCTGACGCCAAAGCCGCCGGTATGCGCCGCAACCCCGGCGTTTTCGACCCGGACTTGCCGGACCAGACCAGCCAGCGAGAGTTCGCCGCGCTTGCCGGTATGGGCGAGCCGGACCGCGAAATCGGGCAGGTGATCATCGCCGTTTTCGGTTAGTGTGGGCGAACCCGAATTGGCCGTGCCGGATTCGGGATTCTCGACCGACAGGTGCAGCGTGGTGCCCTTGCCGAGCGGCGCGCTGTAACGGACCAGCGGCTGGCGGACAAAGATCGTGCCTTCGGCGCCGCCAACGAAATCGGTGCTTTCGGGCAGTGCACCCGTGTACTGGAACGTGCTCCAGTCCTGCCCGAAGGTCCAGCGATCGACCTGCAGATAGGCCCGACGCAGCGCCGGGTTATAGCCGTTGGTGGTGCGCTGTGACCCTTGCGTGCCAGCGGCAGTCTGGAAGTCGAATTCGAGATAGCCTTTGACCGCATGTCCCGAAACGCTGGTGTCCAGATTGAGCCAGAAGCGCGATTGTTTGGCGCTGAAATCGGTCACCCGGCTAGCCGGGGCCGCGCCGGTCGGGATCGTCTGCGGCAGATAGAAATCGCGGCCCAGTGAATTGGTGGCAACTTCGCCATCGCTGTAGCGGGTGCTGGATGCGATCAGCTTGATGAACCCGCCGATCTTGATTGTGGTGCCGGCGGACTTGAACCCATCGGCTGAGGCGGGAGCGGCAACTGGTGCTGCGGCAGGTTTGGCTTCAAGCACGGCGAGCCGTTTGTTGGCGTCACTGGCCTGCGCTTCAGCGGCTTGCGCGCGCGCCTCGGCCTGCTCGGCGCGGGCTTTGAGCTGCTCATTCTCGGCCTTGGCGGTGCTGACTTCGCCTTTCAGGCCGCTGACTTCGGCTTCAAGCCGGTCAAGCCGCGCCTCGACCGAGGTGGCGGGCTTGGCCCAGGCCGCCTGCGGCGCAATCAGCGCAGATGCAGCCAGCAGACCGCCGACCAATGCCTTTCGTCCCAATTGCATTTCCCTCTCCTTGCTCCCTCCCCGATGTTCGAGTCTCGGGGTCATGTCAGGTTGGGCCTGTTGATCGGCTTGTGGCAGAGCGACCTAGGGTCAGGACTCATTGATTGAGCCAGAAGATGACGGTTGCGGCGATGCAGATGGCGGACATGAAGGTGTGGGCACAGCGGTCATAGCGGGTGTGGATGCGTCGCCAGTCCTTGATTTTGGCAAACAGGTTCTCGACCAGGTGGCGCTTTTTGTAGACCGCCTTGTCGTAGTGATATTGCACCTTCCGGTTGGATTTTGGCGGGATGCAGGGGGTGATTCCGCGCGCGGTCAGGGCGGCGCGGAACCAGTCGCTGTCATAGCCCTTGTCGCCCAGCAGTTCCTTGGCATTCGGGAGGGCATCGAACAGCAGAACCGCGCCTTTGTGGTCGCTCATCTGACCTTCGGTCAGCAGCATCATGATCGGGCGACCTTCGCCATCGCAGACCGCATGGAGCTTCGAGTTCAAGCCGCCTTTGGTGCGCCCGATACATCGGGGAAGAGCCCCCCTTTTAAGAGGCTTGCCGCCGTCCGGTGGGCCTTGAGGTGCGTTGCGTCGATCATGATCCGGTCAGGCTCCCCGGCCTTGTCCGCCAGCTCGACAAAGATGCGGTTGAACACGCCCAGGCGGCTCCAGCGGATGAACCGGTTGTAGATCGTCTTGTGCGGCCCGTAGGACCGCGGCGCATCACGCCACCGCAAGCCATTCTTGATGACGAAGATGATCGCCGACACAATCAGCCGGTCATCGACCCGCGGAATACCATGCGATAGCGGAAAATATGGCTCGATCCGGCGCATCTGCGCCTCGCTCAGCAAATACGGATGATCCATCGACAGCGCCTCCTTGACGCTGCCATTGAATCAACCAATCACGCCTCATGCAAGCAATTTAATGGGTCCTGACCCTAGGTCTGGCGGTTACGACCTTTGTCTATGCTCGCCAGCGCGCGCGAGATTGGCTAGGACTGGCGCGGCGGCCAGCGCCGCCATAAAGAATCAAGAGAATCAGGAAGAGGAGAGCCGGCCATGGG
>JAGNTK010000192.1 GCA_017987575.1 Novosphingobium sp.
AGCCAGGGCCGCATAGTCTTGGCGATATCGGTCATCGCCTCAAAATCGGTCACGCCGCGGTGATAGAGCCAATGGAATACCTGCTTGGCGCGCAGCTTGGCGGCCTTCGCATCGAGGCCCGCTTCGCCGAACAGTTCCACGATCCGGGAGCGTGACAAGCCGATCAGATCGACCCGGCCATCGCCGCGCGGTGTCACTTCACGCGGGGTCGGAACCGGATCGAATTGTCCGGGGATCGTCATCAAAGGAGTGTCGGCCATAGCGCGGGCCTATAGGGACAATGCAGCAGGATCACCAGCCTTGTCTATTTTGCAGCAGATGTAACCAAGGGCAGCTCGGTAGCGAACCAGAGGTGGAACAACCGAAAGGCCTCACGATGAACCGCATTTACGCCGCCGCCGCTTTGACCGCGCTAACTGGATTGGCCGCACCTGCCCACGCCGAGGCGCCGGTGTTACGCGCGGCGGTGATCGGCGGATTGGAGCGCACTGACAGCGCTCCCGGCAGCGGGGCCGAGGACGGGCTCTATTACGGTGTGCAGGTGGGGGCCGACTGGGATCTGGGCGGGATCAAGGCCGGGATTGAGGCCGATCTAGGCGATTCCACCGCCAAGGCTCCCAACGGCGGCAATCAGGCCAGGCAGTCAGTATTCGCCAGCGCCGCTGTGCGCTTGGCGGTACCGGTTACAGATGCAACGCGGGTGTTTGTGCGGGGCGGCTATGCCTACCACAAGATCGACTATGCCACTGGGCCGTCGTTCGATGGTCACGGCTATACTCTGGGCGGTGGGGCTGAGCTCGATCTGGGTCAGAGCTTGTTCGTTCGCGGGGAGTATCGCTATTCGGACTATGGCCAGACGGTGCGGGGCCAGCAATTTGTCGCGGGGCTGGGGATCCGGTTCTAGGCTGAATGGCAATACCGTCTAACGCAGGTCTGCACAGCCAACCGCCGCTGCGTCCATCGCAGTGGCGGCGCCTTGCAGGTCGTAGCTGTTTGAAAAACCCCGGCCAGCGGCATCGCGGGCGTTAACGGTCATTTCCTTGGCGGAGCGCATCGCCGCCATGATCGCTGCATCGCCGCGCTTGTCAGCCGCCCAGGCATCGCCGCCACCGCCGACCAGCGGGATCTTCTGGCCGCCAATAGAGAGTGAAATAGCGGCATTGGGCGCCAATTTTCGCGACAGCCGAAAATGCACCTGCCCGCGCACGCCATGCCGTGGCCACCAGGCGACATCGGCATAGGGCTGAAAATCGCGCTGCATCGTCGAAGGAGCGGCCATCGCAATGGCATAGCAGCGCGGCGCCTGCGGATCGCGGAATGCGGCCCAACTGTTGAACATGCCCAGGCTATCGCGGGCCAATGCCGGGGCGGCGATCAGCGCGGCGATCAGCCCGGCCGCTTTGATCCAGGGCAAGGCACGCGGGAATTTGGGCCGATAGGCTTGGGGCATCGGCGCCTCATTGCAGAAAGCGCCCAGCAGGGGAAGGGCGGCCATGGGGCAAGAGATCGACGGCATCGATTTTACCGAAGCTGGCCGCGCCGCGTTTGCCCGCAACCTGTCCGCCGAAACCGCCTTGTTGCGGCACATGGCCCAGGCCGGCCAGCTGTCCGATATCGGCTCGATTGGCGGGTTTGAGCTGGAGGCATGGCTGATCGACCGAGCTATGTATCCAGCACCCCACAACCAGACGTTCCTGCACCGCCTGAACGATCCGCTGGTTGTGCCTGAATTGTCTCGGTTCAATATCGAACTCAATGGTCAGCCGCGCGGGCTGTCTGGTACCGGTCTGCTCGAAATGGAGCAGGAGCTGGCCGATACCTGGGCGCGGTGCATCACCGCAGCGCACCACGATGTCGATACCGTCATCGCCATCGGTACTTTGCCAACCTTGCGCGATAGCGACCTGAGCCTTTCCAACATGACACCGTCCAATCGCTATGCCGCACTGAACCGCGAGGTGATGCGGCTGCGCGGCGAGGCGCCGGTTGAGGTGGATATTGACTGCGCCGATCCCGCCGGACGGCATCTGCGCTCGCGCCATGTCGATGTGATGCTGGAGGCCGGGACCACTTCATTTCAACTCCATCTGCAAGTCCCGTTCGCCCGGATTGGCGCGGTCTACGATGCATCTCTGGCTTTGTCGGGGCCGCTGCTGGCGCTCTCGGCCAACTCGCCGTTCCTGTTTGGTCGGCCCCTGTGGCATGAAACCCGGATTGCCTTGTTTGAGCAAGCGATGGGCGGGGCGAACCAGCCTGACCGAGTGTTCTTCGCGCGCCGCTATGCCGAAGCTGATCCGCTGGTCCTGTTTGAGGAGAACCTGAGCGATTTTCCGGTGCTGCTGCCGATCCTTTCAGACCAAGCCATGGATCGGCTGGCGCATCTGCGGTTGCACAACGGCACGATCTGGCGCTGGAACCGATTGCTGGTCGGCTTTGACCCGGACGAAACCCCGCATGTCCGGCTGGAGCAGCGGGTCATGCCAGCCGGGCCAACCACAATCGACATGTTTGCCAATGCGGCGTTCTTTTATGGCGCGGTGCAGATGCTGGCGCAGCGTCCGCCGTCTTTGTCGCTGGAGGCGGCGCGGGCCAACTTCTATGCGGCGGCGCGGCACGGGCTGGGCGCGGAGTTGATCGGACCGGATGGCGAAGCGCGACCCGCGCGGCAGGCTCTGGCAGAGTTGCTCCCGCTGGCGCGCTCCGGGCTTGAACAGCTTGGCACTGCCAGCGCTGTGATTGACCGTTATCTCGAAGTGGTGGAGCAACGCATCGCTGCGGGCCGTAACGGGGCGAGCTGGCAACTGGCGCACCATACCAAATACGGCGACCTGTTCCGGCTCACCGCTGATTACCTTGAGCATCAGCGGTCCGGGATGCCGGTCCACGAATGGACGATATGAATTAGTGCCCGATCAGATCGAGATAGGCCACGACATCGTTGTCGGTGGCGATAAACAGGCCTTCCTGCACTTCGGCCGGTTGCTGTTCGGCCAGCTGCAGCGCCTCGGTCAGCGTGCCATAAAGCAAGGTGTTGGCTGCCCCGCCTTCGGCTGCGCCATCAAGGTGGTAAAGCCGGACGCTGGCGTAATCATCGGTCGTGCGCATCAGGGTTCCTCTCGCTTGGCGCCATCGAGCAGGCGGGCGGCACGGGCCGCTTCGCGGGCCTTGGTCTGTTTGGCCGATTTCGTCTGTCCGTGCAGCGCGCGATTTTCGGCGGCCTGCTGAGCCGAATTGGCCCGGGCCTTAGCCTTGCGGGCGAGGCGCAGGTTGATCACTTCGGCCA
>JAGNTK010000193.1:0-1839 GCA_017987575.1 Novosphingobium sp.
GCGCGCACAAGATCAACAATTGCGTCGGGCAGATCCTGCTCGCGATCCGGATGGGCAAGACCCGGATCATTGCAGAGACCGGCGCGGGCCAGCACGGCGTGGCCACTGCCACGGTCTGCGCGCGGTTCGGCCTGCCATGCGTGATCTTCATGGGCGCGACCGATGTGGCGCGTCAGGCCCCCAACGTGTTCCGGATGAAGCTGCTCGGCGCCGAGGTCCGCGCGGTAACCGCTGGCGCCGCGACGCTGAAAGACGCGATGAACGAGGCGCTGCGCGATTGGGTCGCCAATGTCCATGACACCTTCTACATCATCGGCACCGCCGCCGGCCCGCACCCCTACCCCGAACTGGTCCGCGATTTCCAAAGCGTGATCGGCAAGGAAGCCCGCGAACAGATGCTCAAGCGCACCGGCCGCCTGCCCGACCTGCTGGTCGCCGCGATCGGCGGTGGCAGCAACGCGATCGGGCTGTTCCATCCATTCCTCGATGATCCCGAAGTGAAGATGCTTGGCGTCGAAGCGGCGGGACATGGGCTGGACAAGGAGCACGCCGCGTCACTCGCCGGTGGACGGCCCGGCATTCTGCATGGCAACAAGACCTACCTGCTACAGGACGGCGACGGGCAGATCACCGAGGGCCACTCGATCAGCGCCGGGCTTGACTATCCCGGGATCGGCCCGGAACACGCCTGGCTGCGCGATGTTGGCCGGGTCGATTACACCAGCGTGACCGATACCGAGGCGCTGGAAGGATTCCAGCTGCTATGCCGCACCGAAGGGATCATCCCCGCGCTCGAACCGGCCCACGCGATTGCGGCGGTGGCGAAGGTCGCTCCGACGATGGACAAGGACCAGATCGTGCTCGTCAACCTGTGCGGACGCGGCGACAAGGACATCTTCTCGGTCGCGGAGCATTTGGGGGTGGAGTTGTGAAGCAGTACGTCTCTGATTTCCTGTTAGTTGTGACAGTTTCCATAGTGGCGAGGGCCAGCTTAAACCACTACCAGGATGTCTTACCGTTATTGGATGTTTCAGAAATCATAGCCTCATTTGCGATAGCGACGGCATTGCTGTGGTCTCGTTGGTTTTGGGGATTGAAGGGCAAATGACACGCCCCGAGCATGCTTTCGCGATTGCCGTCCGCGCAGTCCCCCTCTCCCAACCCTCTCCCCTGAAGGGGAGAGGGCGTCGCGACTCTCTCCCCTTCAGGGGAGAGATGCGAGACTTGGCAGCTTGCTGCCTAGTCGCAGCAGAGAGGGGCAGATGCGCGACCAACGTCTGACCACCTTTGCCAAGGTCAACCGCAAGCAAATGTCCGAACCGGCAATGCGGATGTGGCTGCAATTGCGCGCTGAGCGGTTCATGGGGGTCAAGTTTCGCCGGGAAAAAGTGATTGGCGACTATATCGCCGACTTTGCCGCCAACGAACCGAAGCTGGTTGTGGAGATTGATGGCAATACCCATGATATCGACGATCCGCGCGACGCGCTGCGGACGCGTTTTCTGGAAACGCTGGGCTACCGGGTTGTGCGGTATTCGAATAGTGACGTGATGCAGAATTTGGAAGGTGTTTTGATGAACTTGGCGGCAGTGATTGACGAAATGCGGCCCCCTCTCCCAACCCTCTCCCCTGAAGGGGAGAGGGCTTAATGAAGATGCCCCGCCTCACCGCCGCCTTCGCCAAGGGCCACCCTGCCCTCGTAACCTTCGTCACCGGGGGCGATGGGCCTACCGCTGACATCCTCGACGCACTCGTCGCCGGTGGCGCGGATGTGATCGAGCTGGGGATGCCGTTCACCGATCCGATGGCCGATGGCCCGGCGATCCAGCAGGCCAACAT
>JAGNTK010000193.1:1939-3245 GCA_017987575.1 Novosphingobium sp.
CCGCATGAGCTGGATTGACCGTGTTCGCAAAGCGCTGCCCTTTCAGGACAAGCGCGACACCCCCGACAACCTGTGGACGAGCTGCCCCCGTTGCAAGGAAATGCTGTTCACCAAGGAATACGAGGAAAACCAGTCGGTTTGCCCGCGGTGTGAGCATCATGGCCGGATCGGCGCCGATGCGCGGTTCGCACAACTGCTCGACGAAGGCTTCACGATCCTGGATTCGCCCAAGGTCAAGGAAGACCCGCTGAAGTTCAAGGATCAGAAGAAATATCCGGACCGGCTGAAAGCCGCCCGCGCCGCCAACCCGCACCCCGATGCGCTGACCAATGCGCTGGGCGCGGTTGATGGCCACAAGCTGGTGCTGGGGGTGCAGGACTTTGCCTTCATGGGCGGGTCAATGGGCATGGCCGTTGGCGCGGCATTCGTTGCGGGCGCAGACCGGGCGATCAAGGAAAAGTGCGGCTATGTGATCTGCACCGCTGCCGGCGGCGCGCGGATGCAGGAGGGTATCCTCAGCCTGATGCAGATGCCCAAGACCACCGTGGCGATCCAGCGGCTGAACCGTGCAGGCCTGCCCTATATCGTCGTTCTGACCGATCCGACCACCGGCGGCGTCACTGCCAGCTATGCCATGTTGGGCGATGTCCACATTGCCGAGCCGGAATGCCTGATTGGCTTTGCCGGGCAGCGGGTGATCCAGGACACGATCCGCGAGAAACTGCCCGAAGGGTTCCAGCGCGCCGAATATCTGCACGAACACGGCATGGTCGATATGGTCGTCCACCGCCGCGATCTGAAGACGACTTTGGCCAGCGTGCTGGGCTATCTGGGCGCGGCGAAGGCGGCGTGATGATCCTCCCCGGAACGGGGAGGGGGACCAGCGAAGCTGGTGGATGGGCACAGGCCGCATGGCCCTGCCTCTCATCGTCGCGCTGCGCCGATGGTGCCCCTCCACCATCCTGCGGATGGTCCCCCTCCCCTGAAGGGGAGGAATTGCTGTGAGAGATTTCGCCACTTCATCCCACCCCGGCGTCCAGACCCAGCTTACCCGTCTGGGCGCGCTGAGCCTGCCGACCGGGCGGCTCGAGCTTGAGGTGATGCACGAGTTGCTGGCACGGCTCGGCAATCCGCAGCGCGCCCTGCCGCCAGTGTTTCATGTCGCGGGCACCAATGGCAAAGGCAGCACCTGCGCCTATCTGCGCGCGATACTGGAGGCCGAAGGCCTCACCGTCCACGCCGCGACAAAGCCGCATCTGGTCCGCTATAACGAGCGTATTCGCGTCGCCGGTAAGCTGATCGAGGA
>JAGNTK010000008.1 GCA_017987575.1 Novosphingobium sp.
AATGCCGATGACGTGCAGATCAAGATGGCCCAAGGCGCGAAGCCCGGCGAAGGCGGTCAGCTGCCCGGCCACAAGGTTGACAAGACCATCGGCGCGACCCGCCATTCGACACCGGGCGTCGGCCTGATTTCGCCCCCACCACACCATGACATCTATTCGATCGAGGATCTGGCCCAGCTGATCCACGATCTGAAGAACGTCAACAACACCGCCCGGATCTCGGTGAAGCTGGTCTCCGAAGTCGGGGTTGGCACGGTTGCGGCGGGCGTTTCCAAGGCGCGGGCCGATCATGTCACGATCTCGGGCTACGAAGGCGGGACCGGCGCTTCGCCGCTGACTTCGCTGACCCATGCCGGGAGCCCATGGGAAATCGGTCTGGCCGAGACCCAGCAGACGCTGATCCTCAACAACCTGCGCAGCCGGATCTGCGTGCAGGCCGATGGCGGCCTGCGGACCGGACGCGACGTTGCGGTTGCGGCCTTGCTCGGCGCGGACGAATTCGGCTTTGCCACCGCGCCGCTGATCGCAGCGGGCTGCATCATGATGCGCAAGTGCCACCTCAACACCTGCCCGGTCGGCGTGGCAACGCAGGACCCGGTGCTGCGCGCGCGCTTCACCGGCCAGCCTGAGCACGTGGTCAACTACATGTTCTTCGTTGCTGAGGAACTGCGCGGGATAATGGCCGAGCTGGGCTTCAAGACCGTGGCCGAAATGGTCGGCCGGGTCGACAAGCTCGATATGCGCCATGCCATTGATCACTGGAAGGCAAGCGGCGTCGACCTCAGCCGCATTCTCCATCAGGTGCCGCTGGGTGACAGCCCGTCGCTCGGCTGGAGCGGCACGCAGGATCACGGCCTCGATGCGGCGCTCGACAACGAGCTGATCGCCGCCGCCGCCGATGCGCTGGACCACAAATCGCCGGTGGTGATCGAACGCAAGGTCATCAACGTCAACCGCACGGTCGGGGCAATGCTCTCGGGCGAAGTGGCGCGGCGCTATGGCCACGCCGGGCTTCCCGACAACACGGTCAAGATCAAGCTGAGCGGCGTTGCCGGACAAAGCTTTGGCGCCTGGCTCGCCCATGGCGTCACATTGGACCTGACTGGGGACGCCAACGACTACGTCGGCAAGGGCCTGTCGGGCGGGCGGGTCATCGTGCGCCAGCCTGGCCATGTCGACCGCGATGCTGGTGCGAACATCATCGTCGGCAACACCGTGCTCTATGGCGCGATTGCCGGAGAAGCGTTCTTCAACGGTGTCGCTGGCGAACGCTTTGCCGTGCGCAATTCGGGCGCGGTCGCGGTGGTCGAAGGCTGCGGTGATCACGGCTGCGAATATATGACCGGCGGGGTGGTCGCGGTACTCGGCAAGACCGGGCGTAATTTCGCCGCGGGGATGTCGGGCGGGATCGCCTATGTCTATGATCCTGATGGCCAGTTTTCCGCGCTGTGCAATCCGGCACAGGTCGACTTGCTGCCAATTTCGGCGGTGCGCGACGAAGAAGACGGCGCGGGCCGACCGCAACAGCGGACATCGAGCGTCTATGACACCGGTATGGGTGACATGCTTCGCCATGACGCCGAACGGCTTAAAGTGCTGCTGGAACGGCACCACCTCCACACTGGATCGAAACGCGCCCGCGCGCTGCTCGACGATTGGGCGACTACGGTCGGCCAGTTCGTCAAAGTGATGCCGCGTGACTATGCGCAGGCGCTGAAGCAATTGGAAACCGAACGGCTCGAAGCCGCTTCGGTCGCAGCAGAGTAAGACAGATGGGCAAGGAAACCGGCTTTCTCGAGCTTGACCGCCAGGATCGCAGCTATGCAGATCCCAAAGAGCGGTTGCACCACTACAAGGAGTTCGTGATTCCGCACGCCGAGCCCGCGTTGAAGGCGCAGGCCAGCCGCTGCATGAATTGCGGAATTCCGTACTGCCACAACGGCTGTCCGGTGAACAACATCATCCCGGACTGGAACCATCTGGTCTACGAAGGGGACTGGCAGGCCGCGCTGGAAGTGCTGCATTCGACCAACAATTTCCCGGAATTCACCGGGCGGATCTGCCCGGCGCCGTGCGAGGCGAGCTGCACGCTGAACATTACGGACCAGCCGGTGACGATTAAATCGATCGAATGCGCGATCGTTGATCGCGGCTGGCAGGAGGGCTGGATCGTTCCGCAGGTTGCCGCCAAGCGGTCTGGTAAAACCGTTGCCGTGGTCGGCTCTGGCCCGGCCGGGATGGCCTGTTCCCAGCAGCTCGCCCGCGCGGGCCATTCAGTGACGCTGTTTGAAAAGAGCGACCGGCTGGGCGGGTTGATGCGCTATGGCATTCCGGACTTCAAGATGGAGAAAGACCAGATCAGCCGCCGCCTGATGCAGATGCAGGCCGAAGGCGTGGTGCTGAAGGAAAGCACCGAGGTTGGGGTCCACGTTTCGGTCGATTCGCTGCGTGAGAACTTTGACGCAATCGTCCTTTCGGGCGGTGCCGAAGACCCACGCCAGTTGACCATTCCGGGTGCCGAGATGGCCGGTGTGCGGCTGGCGATGGAATTCCTGACCCAGCAGAATAAGCGCAATGCCGGTGACGACGAGCTTCGCGCTGCCCCGCGCGGGTCGCTGTTCGCCACGGACAAGCACGTGATCGTGATTGGTGGCGGAGATACCGGCAGCGACTGCGTTGGCACCTCCAACCGTCAGGGCGCTGCATCGGTGACCCAGATCGAAATCATGCCCAAACCGCCCGAGCACGAGGACAAGGCGCTGACCTGGCCCGATTGGCCGCTTAAGCTGCGCACCTCGACCAGCCACGAAGAAGGCGCCGCGCGCGATTGGGCGATCAATGCCAAGCGGGTTCTGGGCCAGGATGGCAAAGTGACCGGACTTGAATGCATTCGGGTCGAATGGGCTGCGGGCAAGATGCAGGAGGTCGCAGGCAGCGAGTTTGTCCTGAAGGCCGATCTGATCCTGCTGGCGATGGGCTTCGTCGGCCCCAAGAAACAGGGCCTGCTCGATCAGGCCGGGGTCGAGCTGGACGGGCGCGGTAATGTTGCCGCCAATGTCAGCAACTACCGCACCAGCGACCCGCAGATCTTTGCCTGCGGCGATATGCGGCGCGGGCAGAGCCTGGTCGTATGGGCGATCCGCGAAGGCCGCCAGGCCGCCCGCGCGGTTGACGAGATGCTGATGGGGGTCAGCGAGCTGCCGCGTTAAGCAGTATCGACCAGCACCAGTTCGCTGTCCTCCAGCGCCGTAATTTCGACCCCCGCTTCCCCCGTGATTGCTACCCCGTCGCGGGCTGCGGCTTCCACTGCGCCGATCCGGACCCGGCCAGTGGCGGGGACAAGATAGAGGTGGCGGGTCGCGCTGGTTTCATAGCGCACCGTCTCACCAGCTTTCACGAAAGCGCCCGCGACCCGCGCCTGGGCATGGATCGGCAAGGCATCGCCATCACCCGCCAGCCCTGAAGCGAGCACCACAAATTTGCCCTCTCGGCTGTCTTTGGGGAACGGCCGCGCGCCCCAGCTAGGCGCATGGCCCCGGCTATCGGGCAGGATCCAGATCTGGAACAGCGTGGTTTCCTGATCTTCCAGATTGAATTCAGAATGCTGGATGCCAGTCCCGGCGCTCATCACCTGAACATCGCCCGCTTCGGTTCGGCCCGCATTGCCAAGACTGTCCCGGTGGCTGATTGCCCCGCTACGCACATAGGTAATGATCTCCATGTCCTGATGGCCATGCGGCGGAAAGCCGCTTTGCGCGGCGATCGCATCGTCATTCCAGACCCGCAAGGCACCCCATTGGGTTCGGGCCGGATCGTGATAATTGGCGAAGGAAAAATGGTGGTGGGCATCGAGCCAGCCGTGGTTGGCGGCGCCGATACTGGCAAAGGGGCGAAGTTCGATCATCGGGTCTATCCTAGAGCAGCCGTGGGGCCTGCTTACCTACAAGAGATAAGACTTGTCTGCCGAGCCGCTAGATGGGACGCAGTAGCAAGCCCGCAACGAAAGTTTGTCCTTGTCCAAGATCGCCTTCCTCGCCTGCCCCACGACCCTGCCCGGTTCCCCCCAACGCCGCGGCGATGCGTTTGAGCATGACCTTCTGTTCGACGCACTGAACGCAGGCCTGGCTGGCAGGGCCGAGCTGACTGCGATCGATTGGCGCGCACCGCTGGAGCAGTTGGCCCTTTTTGACATCGCCTACCTCGGCACGCCGTGGGACTATACCGAAGCCAAGGATGAATTCCTGGGCCGACTTGACGCGTTGGAAGCCGCAGGGGTGCGGGTCTTCAATCCGGTGGCAGTGATCCGCTGGAACGCCGACAAACTGTACCTCAAGGAACTGGAAGAACGCGGCGCGCCCTCAATCCCGACGTTGTGGCCCGAGGCACCAAATGCGGCCGACGTGACCGCCGCCTTCACCCGCTTCGGTACCGACCGCGTGGTCGTCAAACGCCGCATCGGCGCGGGCGCGATCGGGCAGGAAAGCTTTACGCTGGCTTCGCCGCCTCCCGCCGACTGGCGCATGGATCAGCCCGCGATGATCCAGCCGTTCCTTTCCGCGATCCAGAGCGAGGGCGAACTGAGCTTCATTTTTGTCAGCGGCCAACTTAGCCACGCGCTGATCAAGCGCGCGGCGCAGGGCGACTACCGGATCCAGTCGCTCTATGGCGGAACCGAAGTGCCGCTGAACCCCGCCCCCGCCGACCGCGCCGCCGCTGAGGCGGTGATGGCCATGCTGCCCTTCACCCAGCCGCCGCTCTATGCGCGGATCGACATGGTCCGGCTGGAAAGCGGGCAACTGGCGGTAATCGAGGCGGAACTGATCGAACCGTATTTGTACCCGGAACAGGGGCCTGACTTTGGGCGGTTGTTGGCGGACGGGATGCTGGGGGTGGTGTAGCTTAAGGAGGTCTATTGGTCCTTCCAAATCGCAACCGTACGACCCTTTCGAGGCCCACTAAGGAGTGGACCGACAAACGGGCGAGCTTGATCTGGTGCAAGCGCACTCCTTTCGATCACATCTGCAACCTCATCTAGGACTGCGCGTTCATCCAGCATCCGTTGGAATTCACCGCGACGCTCTTCCACAATCTGCTCTACAATTGGCCTTAGCTCGGACAAATGCGCATGAAAAATAACCGCAAAGTTCTTGTCAAACAACGCCATTCTTGAAGCGATCGCTGGTTGCCAAGTGAGACCATCTTGAATGAGTAAAGCACGGTCCTCATGCCATACCTTATACGTACCAGCAGGCCCATGATGGCCGATGGATTCATCCCTTAAGTGGACCAATTTTTTATGCATGGCGATTTGTTCAGGCGTAAGTCTCCCTAAGATCGCAATTTTCCCCCGATGGTTTGATTTGCGCTCCAATGCCCGAGAGTATCCCATGACCGCCGCGTGCATTAGCGCCATAAGCGTTAAATCAGCTTTACCCCCTTGCGCCAGACTTAACCGAAGGGCTTGCTCAAGAAGGTCTGCTGCAATGCTCAAGTCTGAGCTGATGGAATGTGCGTCCCGCCATCTGCGGATACACTTGGCAAAATCGCGGTGCTGCGACGGCAAATGCGCTTCAACCAGATTCAAGTCATAAAAAATCGTCATGCAAATCAAATGGCATTCAAATGGGAATTTTAAACGGCAAGACGAAAACCAATTATCGCACGGATACCCACTTATCCAGTAGCTCAAACAAGTCATATCATTCATTTGCACTTGTCAGACCATCTGAAACCAGCAAGTTTGCAGAATGACGTCACCCAACGATCTTTTCGCTTTCCGCGCCGAAGTGCGTGCCTTCCTCGCCGAGAGTTTGACGCCGGAACTCGCCCGCGCCGGGCGGCGGGCGACTTCGGTGTTTTCGCATCCCGATCATTCGATCCCCTGGCAGCAAATTTTGACCGCCAAGGGCTGGGGGGCGATGGACTGGCCGGTGGAATATGGCGGGACCGGTTGGAGCCCGATGCAGAAGTACATCTTTGCGGCCGAATCCGCGCGGGCGGGCGCGCCGAGCCTGTTGCCGCAGGGGCTGAAAATGGTTGCGCCAGTGCTGATGCATTTTGGCTCTGACGAGCAGAAAGCGTTCTTCCTGCCGAAGATCCTGTCGGGCGAGCATTACTGGTGTCAGGGCTTTTCCGAGCCGGGTTCGGGATCGGACCTGGCAAGCCTCAAACTGAAGGCCGAGCGGGATGGCGATCACTACGTCCTCAACGGCTCCAAGATCTGGACCACCCACGCCCATTTCGCCAACTGGATGTTCGCGCTGGTCCGCACCTCATCAGAAGGCAAGCCGCAGGCCGGGATTTCGTTCCTGCTGATCGATATGGCGACCCCTGGGCTGAAAGTTGATCCGATCATTTCACTGGCCGGTGAGCACGAGCTCAATCAGGTGTTTTTCGACAATGTCCGCGTGCCGATTGCCAACCGGCTGGGCGAGGAAAACGACGGCTGGTCGGTCGCCAAGTACCTCCTGACTTTTGAGCGCGGCGGGCGCTACGCCCCCGGACTGTTCGCGCAGCTCTCCAAGCTGGAGGAGGAAGCGCTGGACGATCCGGTGCTGCAGGAACGACTGCGGCGCGAGGCGGTGACGCTGGAAGCGCTGGAGGCGCTGGAGCTGAAGTCGATCGCGGCGATCGAGGCCGGGGAGAACGCCAAGGCGGCGCTCTATGCCTCGGTCCTGAAGGTGCAGGGCACCGAATCGGCGCAGCGGATTGACGTGCTGGCCTGCGAGATTGCGGGGCCCGCCGGCTGGGCGATTGCCGATGGGCAGAGCCCTGACCTTTTGGCGACCGCGCTGCCGCGCTATCTCAACGGGCGGGCGGCGACGATCTATGCCGGATCGAACGAGATCCAGCGCGATCTGATCGCACGGGCGGTGCTGGTTTAAGCCAGCTCAGCGTGGCGGGCGAGGTGCTGGCTCTTTGAACCCAGCATCGCCGCAATCGCGAGGCCGCGCTTGAACTGGCCGCCAAGCGCCAGTTCCTCGGTCACGCCCATCCCGCCGTGGAGCTGGACTGCGCCTTCGCCGACCAGCCGCACCGCATCGATGGTTTCGACTACCGCAGCGCTGACTGCATGGCCCCAACCATCGGTGCCTTCGCGCAGCACCGCACGCTCGGCCAGCCCTTCGGCCTTAAGCGCGGCCATCTGCATATCGGCGAGGCGGTGGCGCAGGACCTGGAAGCTGGCGATCGGCACGCCGAACTGCTTGCGCTGCTGAAGGTAGGCGGCGGTATCGGCCAGCATCCGCGCCATCAGCCCGGCCGCCTCGGCGCAGCGCGCGGCGTTCTGGGCATCGCTGGCCCAAGCCAGGGCAGCGGCGGCATCGACATCTTCGGCCAGCACGGTATCGGCTTCGACCTCCGCGCCGATCGAGAGGTCCGCAGCGGTGCTGCCATCCATCATCGCGCGGCGGCGACGCGACAGACCCGGAGCGTTTGCAGCGACCAGCAAGGTCTGCGTCTGGCCCGCCAGCAGCAGCCAGTCAGCATCAGCAGCGCCTGCGACCAGCGGCACTTCGCCGCTGCCGCCAAGGACCAGCGCGATCCGCACCTCACCCGCCGCCAGTGCGCCAAGCAGGCCGTGATCGGGAGCGAGCCGTGCAAGCAGGCTGGCGCCGAGGTGATGCGCAAGCCAGTCGGCTCCAGCGAGAGCCGGTCCCAGCTCGGCCAGAATCACCGCGCGTTCGGTCGCGCCGCCGCCGATCCCGCCTGCATCCTCGGGAATTCCGACAGCGCAAAGGCCCAGCTCGGCAAGGCCGGACCAGTCCGGCTTTGGATGATCGGTCAGGTAACGCTGGACGCTTTGCTGCAACAGCGTCGCGGTTTCGGTCAGGGGGAGTTCAAAGGTCATGGCTTACCTTGCCGCGTTCACAGCCCTGCGTCTACACCGCAAAGGTCAGACCATCGCCCGTTTTGCTTCGCGGAAGGTGATCAGCCGCCGCTGGTCTTCATCCCACAGCGCCAGCCGCAGCGAAGCGAAGGCTTGCAGCGCCGAAACCCGGTTCAAATTCTCAAGATTGGGCAACGCCCGCAGTGCTTCGGGCAGGCGGTAGAATGGAATCCGGCTCGACAAGTGGTGGATGTGATGGATCCCGATATTGCCGGAAAACCAGCGCAAGACTGCTGGAAGCGCCAGGTGCGAACTGCCCATCAGCGCTGCATCGTGGAATGCCCAGTTCTGCGCGCTATCCCAATGGGCATTCTCAAACTGATGCTGGATATAAAATAGCCACACGCCCAGTGTTGCCGCAATCAGCAGGACCGGCAGGAACACCAGCATCAGGGTTGTGAAGCCGAACTGATAGATCAGGCCGAACAGGATCAGCGCGATCCCCGCGTTCGTCCCCATCGCGCTGACCCAATAGCGCAGACTATCCTTGAACAGCCCGACCGGCAGGCGGTGCCGCAGCAGAAATTGATAGGCCGGGCCCAGCCCCAGCAGGACCACAGGGTTGCGGTAGAACCGATAGAAAAACCGCTGGAACGGGCTGCGGGCAAAAAACTCCCGCACGGTCAGCGTGTCGATATCGCCCGACCCGCGGTTATCCAGATTGCCGGTCGTTGCGTGATGCAGCGCATGCGAACGGCGCCAGCAATCATAGGGCGTGAAAGTCAGCACACCCAGCGCGCGGCCGAGCCAATCATTCCCGCGGCGATTGGCAAAAAACGCGCCATGGCCGCAATCGTGCTGGATGATGAACAGCCGCAGCAGGAACAAGCCCGCCAGCGGAGTCAGCATCAACGCATAGAGATTGTCGGCCTGTACCGCGAACAGCATCAAGGTGACCAAGGCCATGAACGGCACCAGCGTAATGGCAAGTTCCAGTCCGCTGCGCACCGGGCGCGGATCCTTGAATGCGCTCAGCGCGCGGATCAGTTTCTGGGGTTCGAGCGGAAGCGTGGTGGCTTGAGCAGCGGACAGTTGAGCGGACATCGGTTCCTCAATTGGGATCACGCGGAAGCGGTTAGACAGGTAATTCAGCCTTGTCACCATCCCGCGTTTCCTTGTTGCGATATTTCGCGCGCGCCCTGCTTTGGCGCACGTTCAAACCGCCGCCTCACGTCACAACCGCCAGTCAATTGCACCGCGGCCCTTTGTTTCCAGAAAGGCATTGGTCTGGCTAAAATGCTTGCTGCCAAACCAGCCCGCATAGGCTGATAGGGGACTAGGATGCGGCGCGGTCAGGACCAGATGATGGCTGCCTTTGCCGAGCCCGGTGATCTTAGCCGCTTTCTTGCGGGCGTGATTGCCCCACAGCAGGAATACACACGGTTCAGTTTTGGCCGCGACTGCAGCGACTACAGCGTCAGTGATTTCTTCCCAACCCTTGCTCTGGTGCGAAGTTGGCTTTCCATCCTCCACCGTCAGCGCAGCGTTGAGCAGCAGGACACCCTGCCGTGCCCAACTGCGCAGATCACCATGGGCGGGCACCGGCAGTCCAAGATCGGCGGCGAGTTCTTTGTAAATGTTGTTCAAGCTGGGCGGAACCTTGACCCCCGGCTCGACCGAAAAGCTGAGGCCATGCGCCTGTCCCGGCCCGTGATAAGGATCCTGCCCCAGAATGACGACCTTGACTGCATCAAGCGGAGTTAGTGTCAGGGCGGCCAGACGGCTCCCACGCGGTGGATAGATCGCCTTGCCTGCGGCTTCTTCAGCCTTGAGGAACCCGCCCAGCGCGCGCGATTTGGCACTGGCCAGCACTGGTTCTAGCGCAGCGCGCCAGCTTGCAGGAATAGCATCGGATTGGGTCACTTTTCCTTGCCCTCCATTGCGGGCTTTCCTCTCCGCGCGGGAAAGCCTAAGCACCTTGGCCTATGGCAGTCTATCTCCACGAAGAAGATCTCCCCGCCGATGCGTTGGGACCCGGCCCTGTTGCGGTCGACACCGAAACGATGGGGCTGATTACCCCGCGCGACCGGTTGTGTCTGGTCCAGATATCAGACGGGGGACCGGACGAACATCTGGTGCGGTTTTCACCCGGCTCGAGCTTTGCCGCGCCCAACCTGAAGGCGGTGCTGGCTGATCCGGCGCGGATCAAGCTGTACCATTTCGCACGGTTCGATCTGGCCGCGATAGAACATTATCTGGGCGTGGTTGCCGCGCCAGTGTTCTGCACCAAGATCGCTAGCAAGCTGGTCCGCACCTATACCGACCGTCACGGGCTGAAGGATCTGGTCCGCGAACTGCTGGGTAAGGAAATCTCGAAACAGCAACAGTCAAGCGACTGGGGCGGGGCCGACCTTTCCGAAGCGCAGCGCGAATATGCCGCGTCCGATGTGCGCTATCTCCACGCGATGCGAACCATCCTGGCCGAACGGCTGGAGCGTGAACACCGGACCGAGCTGGCGCAGGCCGCGTTCGATTTCCTGCCCTATCGCGCTCGACTTGATCTGGCCGGTTGGGCTGAAAAGGACCTATTCAGCCACGAGGCCTGATAAACCCTGCGATGACCCAGTCCGCCGATATCATCCGTGACAAACGTCGCCACTGGGCCGCTCCAGGTGGTTCGCATGATCGCAAGGTCCGAATTCTGGCTGTCTGGCTGCCGGGACTGGTCGGCGTGGTTGCCGCCGCGATGATCATCGGGCCTTTGTTCAGTGGCGGCGAACTGTCGTTCCTGCTCGACCGGAACAAGGTGGCGGTCACAAATGAACGCCTGCGAGTGAACAACGCAATGTACCGCGGCGAGGACAAGGATGGCCGGCCCTTTACGCTTACAGCCGGAAGCGCAGTGCAGGTATCGGCGCAAGAGCCGATCGTCTGGATGGACAATCTGGCCGCCCGGATCCGGTTGACCGACGGTCCGGCCGAACTGACCGCGGTGCGGGGCGGCTATAACTATGCGACCGAGACCGTAGATGTCACAGGCCCGGTGATTTTTACCGCAGCCGATGGGTACCGGATAACAACAGCGAACGTCTCGATTGACCTCAGAGGCCGCAGGGTTACCGGAAGCGGCGGGGTCAGCGGGGCGGTTCCGGCTGGCACATTCAGTGCCGAACGGCTAAGTGCTGACCTTGATAACCGCATCCTGACGCTTGATGGGAATGTCAAAATGCGGTTTGAACAAATGAATTTCAGGATCCCGAAATGAGCCAATCCCGCCCCCTTCGCAGCCTTAAAGCCACTGCGCTGCGTTCGCTGCTCGGCGGAATGGCGCTTGGCACTGCAGCGATCCTTACTTTGGCGCCCTCGGCCGCGCAGCAAGTTTTCGGCGGACACAACAGCGACGCTCCGGTCAGTTTTGGGGCCGATCATGGCGAATTGCAGGGCAAGGCCAATCGCGCGGTTCTGGCTGGCAATGTGGTGATCAGCCAGGCCGATTTGACTGTTCGGGCAGGCCGGGCGACGATGGCCTTTTCCACCGAAGGTGGTGGCTTCAAGATCCACCGGCTTGATGCCGTGGGCGGAGTACGGATCGTCAAGGGCAATCAGAGCGCTTCAGGCGATGTCGCGATCTATGATTTTGACCGGCGGTTGATCACGCTGGCCGGAAACGTCGTGCTAATGCGCGGAAGCGACCGGCTGACAGGTGGCCGCCTGACGATTGATCTGAATTCAGGACTGTCCACGATTGATGGCCGGGTCGGCGGCGGATCGCCAGCGCTAGGCGGCGACAGCACCGGTGCCGCACCGCGCGGTGGGCGGATTACGGGAACCTTCACGGTTCCCAAAAAATCCAACTGAGTGTCACTGCGGCAATGGACCGTCCGGCGCTGCGGCGCGTCCTGTTGGAGCTGATCGGCACTGGCGCAGAACCTGATCTCGCCCCGCTAGGCCTTGCCGATTGGGCCGAGCTTGACCGGATTGCAGCGCTCCACCGGCTAGAGCCACTGCTTCACGCCCAGCAGCGCGACAATCGGGCGATCCCGCCGGCGGTCGCCCAAGGCTGGCATGCTGCTCACCGTGTCTGGGCATTGCGAGCCATGGTGCAGCGGGCTGAGCTGGCTGAAACATTTGGCCTGCTGGAGCGCAATGGATTTGAACCAATCGCCTTGAAAGGCGCCTGGCTGAGCGCCTTTGCCTATCCCGAGGCCGCTCAACGGCCAATGCGCGATATCGACCTGCTGGTTAGCCCGGAAACGGTCATTCCGGCATTCGAAGCCTTGCTGGCAGCCGGCTATCGGCAGGCTGGCACCAGCGAGATGGCGCTCGATGACGTAGTCCGGCTCGACAAGCATATGCCCCCGCTGATCGCACCGCGCGGCACTCAGGTTGAATTGCATCACCGGTTGTGGGAGCGCGATGGGCGGCTCGATCATGCCAGCCCAACTGGGGATGAGATGGGATCGCGCGGGCGTGCACTGATCGCCGCCGATGGTTTGCGGTATCTCGACCCGCAAGACCTGCTGGCCCACCTGATAGTCCATGCGGTTTACAGCCATCGGCTCGATTGCGGGCCGTTGGTTTTGACAGATATCGACCTGCTGCTGCGCGCTGCTCCGATCGCATGGCCGCGCTTCTGGACCGAGGCCGCGGCGCAGGGCTGGCGCGATGGAGCGCGTCTACTGCTGGAACTGACCGCGCTTTATCGGCCAGGTGCGCCCATCGATTTTTCCGCCGATCGGGGTGGGCCCGCACCGGCAGACCTTTTGGCCGCTGCGCCTGATTTGCTGCTGCAGGAGCTGGACCGCCGCGCCAGCGCCGGTTTGGCCGCAGCGACCCTGAAGGCGGGTCCCGCCAAATTGGCTCAGCGCATAGCCGGACGCCGCCAGGTTGCGGGCGAGGCCGCAGTTACCCGCCAGACCGGACACGAAGGCGGAAGGCTCGGTTGGGCAGCGTCCCGTGCGCTGCGTTCGCTGCGTGATCTGGCGCATGGTGATGTGCGCGACCAATCCCGCCAGCTTGCCGCACTTAGCAAGTGGCTCGACCGATGAAGGGGCGGCAAGTCCTGATCGTCGGGCTCAACTATGCTCCTGAACCCGTCGGAATCGGACCGTATACGCAGGGGTTGGCTGAGGCGCTGGTCGCGCGCGGTGCGCAGGTTCGTGTGTTGGCGGGTAAACCGTACTATCCGCAATGGCAGACCTATCCCGAATTTGCCAAAGGCGGCTGGCTGACCAGCAGCGAAGGTGGAGTGGAAGTCACCCGGTGCCCACACTACGTTCCGGCTCAGCCGAGCGGAATAAAACGCGTAATCCACCTCGCCAGCTTCGCCTTGTCAGCCCTGCCCCACGCCTTGCGTGCCGCTCTGCGCGGCAAGGGCGAGCGGCCCGAACTGGTGATCGCGATTGCTCCGGCCTTGCTAAGCATTTTCACCGCCTGGATCGCTGCGCGGCTATCTGGCGCAAAAATGTGGATCCATGTGCAGGACTTTGAGGTTGAAGCCGCCCTTGCCACCGGATTGATGGATCAGGGTCGCCTATCCGCCCGCTTGGCGCGCTGGGTCGAGGGAGCGTTCCTGAAGAGCGGCGATTTCGTTTCAACCATCAGTCCGCAGATGTGCGCCAAACTGGTTGCCAAGGGCGTGGCTGCAGGCCGGGTGTTTGAAATGCGCAACTGGTCCGACGCGCGCTTTGCCGCAGATCCGGCAGGTGCCGCCCGGGTTCGCAGCGCATGGGGTCTGACCGGCAAGACAGTTGCGCTCTATTCGGGCAACATCGCCCGTAAACAGGGCATCGAAATTCTGGTCGAGGCCGCGCGGCTTTTGCAGGACCGCACCGACATCAGCTTTGTAATTTGCGGCGAAGGTCCAAACCGGGCCGAGCTGGAACGGCTTGCTGCGGGGCTTGGCAATATCCAGCTCCACGATCTGCAACCGGCGGAAAAGATGGGCGCGATGCTGACCATGGCGGACCTGCACCTGCTGCCACAGATTGCTGGCGCCGCCGATCTGGTGCTCCCGTCAAAACTCACCAATATGCTCGCCTCAGGTCGCCCCGTCGTAGCGACAACAGAGCCGGGGACCGGGCTTTACAGCGAAGTCGATGGCTGCGGGTTGGTAACACTGCCGGGCGATGCAGCAGCCTTGGCGGCAGCGATCACGGCGCTGACAGATGATCCTGCCCGCCGCGCGGAACTCGGCCAGGCTGCGCAGGATCGCGCTAGTCAGCGGTGGATGAAAGACCCGATAATCGACCGCGCCTTGGCGGAGATCACACAAGATGGCCGCAGATCAGTCCTTGGACCAAGGTGATTTGTGCGGCGCCTTGGCTGCGGTAACTTCCTTGTCGGCGTGGCTACGGACCTGCTGCGCGGCTGGCACCGTGCAATAAGCCGTCAGCAGAATCCCCATCGACCAGATTATCGCCCTCCAGCGACTGGCGAAAACCTTGCTCATCCTTGGGCCCAAACCGAACATGCCCAGCACTCTAACCAGCGCCGGTTAAGGAAGCTTCCCCGCCTCACGTTTTAGCTCATACAGCAGGTCAAGCGCTTCACGCGGGGAAAGCGCGTCGATATCAAGCGCATCAAGCCGGACCCGCAAGGTATCGACCACCTCTTCATGCTGCTCGATCGCGGCAGCGAACAGCGGCAGATCGCCCAGTCCTGCCGCCAGTCCGCCAGTCTCTGCGCGGCCTTTTTCCAGTCGCTCCAGCACGGCCTTGGCCCGCGCCACGACCGGCCCTGGCACCCCGGCCAACTTGGCTACCGCAAGGCCATAGGATCGATCTGCCGGGCCGCTTGCCAGTTCATGCAGCAACACCAGATCGCCCTGCCATTCGCGCGCGCGAACATGGTGCAAGCTCAGCGCATCGCAGCTGTCTGCCAATCGGGCAAGCTCGTGATAATGGGTCGCGAACAGACAGCGGCATTGGTTGGTGCCATGCACAGCTTCGGCCACCGCCCAGGCCAGCGCCAAGCCATCATAAGTTGACGTGCCACGTCCCACTTCATCAAGAATGACAAAGCTGCGCGCGGTGGCCTGCGCCAGGATCGCCGCTGTTTCAACCATCTCGACCATGAACGTGGAGCGGCCCCGCGCCAGGTTGTCCGATGCGCCAACCCGGCTGAACAGTCGGTCAGTCAGGCCCACTGTGGCGCGGTTCGCAGGCACAAATCCGCCTGCCTGCGTCAGCAGCACAATCAGCGCATTCTGGCGCAAGAAAGTGCTCTTTCCGCCCATGTTAGGGCCGCCCACCAACCACAATCGATCTTCGGGCAAGAGCTGGCAATCGTTGGCGACAAATCGCTCACCCTTGGCGGCCAAGGCGGCCTCGACCACCGGATGACGCCCGCCCTCGATCTCAATCACCGCGGCTTCGACCACTTGCGGGCGGCACCAACCGCTTTCGGCAGCGCGCTCGGCCTGCCCTGCCGCAACGTCGAGCCGCGCCAAGGCTTCGGCGGTTGCGGCAATGGCATGACGCGCTTTGACCGCGTGACCGACCAGTTCCTCAAAATGCGCTTCTTCCGCCGCCAGCGCATGTCCGCCCGATTCGGCAATCCGGCTGGCTTCTTCATGCAGCGCCAGCGCATTGAACCGCACTGCTCCGGCCATGGTCTGGCGGTGGGTAAAGCCGCTGTCTGGTGCCATTAGCGCATCGGCGTGCTTGGCCGGAACCTCGACAAAATAGCCCAGCACACCGTTGTGCCGGATCTTGAGCGCAGCGATTCCAGTGCCGTCCCGGTACTTCGCCTCAAGCGCCGCGATCGCCCGGCGGGCATTACCGGATGTTTCCCGCAAGGCATCGAGCGCGTGATCATAGCCCTCGGAAATGTAGCCGCCCTGATCGCGTGTCGTCGGCGGGGCAGGAACCAGTGCGCGGGCATAGAGATCGGTCAGCGCGCCGTGCCCGGTGAGTTGCGGCAGTAGCGCCTCCAGCAAAGCAGGCCTATCCGCCCGGCCCATGAGGTGATCGTGGACCCGCCGCGCCTCGATCAGGCCGTCGCGCAACTGCCCAAGATCGCGGGGGCTGCCGCGACCCGCGACCACCCGGCCGAGCGCCCGCCCAAGATCGGGCAATGCCCGCAGCACCGCGCGCAAATCACCGCGCAGCAGGGCATCATCATGAAGCCATTGGACCAATGCCAGTCGCGCCTCGATCGCCGAAGCATCGGTCAGCGGCGCGGACAGATCATCGGCCAGTTGCCGTGCGCCCGCCCCGGTGACGCAGCGATCAACCGCCTCGATCAGACTTCCGCGCCGCCCGCCTTGGCTTGAAACCAGAATTTCCAGACTAGCCCGGGTCGCCTCATCCATCGCCAGATGCGCTGCCCCATCGCGCGCCACCGGCGGCAGCAGAAGTGGCAGCTTGCCACGTCCAGCATGGTCGAGATAGGCGATCAGGCCGCCAGCCGCGGCCAGCATCGCGCGACTGAAGCCGCCAAATCCGTCGAGCGTCGCAACGCCGTGAACCGCCTTCAGCCGCGCATCACCACCATCGCTGGAGAAATCCCGGCCCGGACGCGAGATCGCATCCAGTGGTGCTGCATCCCAGCCCTCTGGCGCAACCACTTCGCTCGCCCCCAGCCGCGCCAGCGCCGCGCCCAGCCGGTCAACTGCGCACTCTTCCAATTCCATCCTGCCCGTCGAAATATCGCAAGCAGCAACGCCGATCGTACCGCGAACGTCACACACTGCCGCCAGAACATTGGCGCGGCGCGGTTCAAGCAGCGCCTCTTCGGTCAGGGTCCCGGCGGTGACGAAGCGAACGATGTCACGCGCAACCAGCGCCTTCGATCCACCGCGCTTCTTCGCTTCCTCTGGCGTTTCAACTTGCTCGGCAACGGCAACCCGGCACCCGGCCTTGATCAGGCGGGCCAGATACCCCTCAGCGGAATGGACCGGCACTCCGCACATCGGGATCGGCACCCCTTGATGCTCGCCTCGGCTGGTCAGCGCGATATCGAGCACCTGCGCGGCTGTGCGGGCATCGTCGAAGAACAGTTCGAAGAAGTCGCCCATCCGGTAAAACAGCAGGCAATCCCCCGCCTCGGCCTTCAAGGCGAGGTATTGGACCATCATCGGAGTGGTCCCACTGGGGGCTGGTGCGCCGTGCATCGGGCACGACTAGCGCCTGTGATCGTGATTCGGGAGGCCGAAGCGTCAATCTATCCCCTATCGCGCCGCGAAAGCTTGGGTTAGGGCAGGCTCGAATTCAGGAGATTGCCGGGTGTCAGACGAATCCAACGTCCGTTTTACCGAGCGCGAGGCGCTGTTCTATCACAAGACCATTCGCCCCGGGAAAATTGAGATCATCGCCAGCAAGCCGATGGCGACGCAGCGCGACCTGAGCCTGGCCTATTCGCCAGGTGTGGCCGTGCCGGTTCAGGCGATCGCCGACAATCCGGCCGACGCCTATGAATACACCGCCAAGGGCAATCTCGTTGCCGTGATTTCTAACGGGACCGCAATTCTGGGCATGGGCAACCTTGGCGCGCTGGCCTCCAAGCCGGTGATGGAAGGCAAAGCGGTGCTGTTCAAGCGCTTTGCCGATGTCGATTCAATCGACATCGAGCTCAACAGCGAAGATCCCGACGCGCTGATCGAAGCCATCGCCATGATGGAACCCAGCTTTGGCGGGATCAATCTGGAAGACATCAAGGCCCCCGAATGCTTCATCATCGAGCAGGCGCTGCGCGAGCGGATGAAAATCCCGGTGATGCACGATGACCAGCACGGCACTGCGATTATCGCCGCCGCCGGGCTGCTCAACGCCTGTTTCCTGACCGGGCGCGAATTCAAGGACGTCAAAGTGGTGGTCAACGGCGCCGGGGCATCGGCGCTGGCCTGTACCGCGCTGATCAAATCGATGGGCGTGCGGCATGATAACGTCACGGTCTGCGACCGCTCCGGCGTAATCTATCGCGGGCGCGAAGGCGGCATGGATCAGTGGAAGAGCGCTCACGCGATCGACACCGCCGCGCGCAGCCTGGAAGACGCGCTGGACGGCGCGGATATTTTCCTGGGCCTGTCAGCTGCGGGCGCCTTGAAGCCCGAATGGGTGAGGAAGATGGCCCCAGCGCCAATCATCTTTGCGATGGCCAATCCCGATCCCGAGATTACCCCACCTGATGCCAAGGCAGTGCGGCCCGATGCAATTGTCGCAACCGGGCGCAGCGACTACCCCAACCAGGTCAACAACGTGCTGGGCTTCCCCTTCATTTTCCGCGGCGCGCTCGACGTGCGGGCGACCGCGATCAACGAGGAAATGAAGATCGCCGCCGCCCGCGCGATCGCCGAACTGGCGCGCGAGCAGGTGCCCGAAGAAGTCGCCGCCGCCTATGGCAAGAAGTACCAGTTCGGGCCGGACTATATCATCCCCGCCCCGTTCGATCCGCGGCTGATGGAAGTGGTATCCTCGGCCGTTGCCAAGGCAGCCATGGATACCGGCGTTGCGGGCAAGCCGATCGAGGATTTCGACGCCTATCGCACCAGCCTGAAGGCCCGGCTCAACCCGACAACCTCGGTGCTGACGCAAGTCTATGAAACCGTCAAAGCCAATCCCAAGCGGATGATCTTTGCCGAGGCGGAGAACGAGATCGTGCTGCGCGCGGCAATCCAGTACCGCGATTTTGGTTATGGTGAACCGGTGCTGGTCGGGCGGACCGATCAGGTCACCGCGAAATTGATCGAGCTGGGCGTGGGCAATCCCGGCAGTTTCCAGATCGAGAATTCGGCGATCAGCGAATATGTCCCGGCGATGGTCGAGCTGCTCTATGAACGGCTCAAGCGGCGCGGCTTCCTCGAACGCGACGTCAAGCGGATGGTCAATCAGGACCGCAACGTCTTCGCGTCCCTGCTGCTCAAGCTGGGGATCGGCGATGCGATGGTCACCGGCATGACCCGCACCTTTGCCCAGACCATGCGCGAGGTGCGTCAGGTGCTTGATCCCAAGGAAGGTCAGCTGCCGTTCGGTATCCATCTGATGATCGGCAAGAACTACACGGTGTTTCTGGCCGACACGACGGTCAACGAGCGCCCCGGCGCCGAGGATCTGGCGCGGATCGCCAAGGAAACCGCTGCCGTTGCGCGGCGGCTGGGCCATACACCGCGGGTCGCGTTCCTGTCCTATTCAACTTTCGGCAACCCGCCGGGCCGCTGGCTGGAGCCAATCCGCGAGGCTGTCGCGATCCTCGATGCCGAGAATCCCGGCTTCGAGTACGAAGGCGAACTCGCCCCCGACGCTGCGCTCAACCCAACAGTGATGCAGAACTATCCGTTCAGCCGCCTGACCGCCCCGGCCAATGTGCTGGTCATGCCCGGGCTGCAATCGGCCAACATCTCCGCCAAATTGCTGCGCGAGCTGGCCGGGAACGCCACGATCGGTCCGATGCTGATCGGGATGGAAAAGCCGGTCCAGATCGCGCCAATGACCGCAATTGCGCCTGACGTGCTGACACTGGCGGTACTGGCTGCTGCCGGGGTAGTGGGCTAAAGTCAAATCAGCGCCCGGTAAATCCCGTAACAGCTGCTAAGGGTCAGGACCACGCCGACCATAACCAGCATCGGTCTGGCCGGAATGTGCTTGGCCGCCCAAGCCCCCAGTGGCGCTCCCGCGATGCCGCCGATCAACAGGCCAAGCGTCGCGCCGGCCAGGTCTGCAAAGCCAAGATGGTAGATGAAGGTCGCCGAAACAGTCAGGGTCAGGAAAAACTCGACCGTGCTGACCGTGCCAACAACCTTGCGCGGCTCGGCACCCTGAATCAACAGGTTCGACGTGACCACAGGGCCCCAGCCGCCCCCACCAACTGCTGAGAGAAATCCGCCAATCAGGCCTAACGGAGCGACCGTTCTTGCTTCACTGTGTGCCCGGGCGTGCCCGACCCCGCGCCACAGCAGATAGAGGCCAATTGCCAGCAGATAGGCCAGCACGAACGGCTTGATCACACTGCCGTCGATCGACGTGACCAGGCTGACACCGGCCACACCTCCGACCAAGGCCGGAATCAACAACCGGGTGAACAAGCGGCGATCGACATTGCGATGCAGCAGATGGCTGATCCCACTGATCGCGCTGGTAAAGCACTGCACCACGTTGACCCGCTGCGATGCGAGCGCGGGCGGCACCCCCAGCACGCCGACCAGCATTGTGTTGGCGATCACTCCAAAGGCCATGCCGAGCGCGCCATCGACCAACTGTGCGGCAAATCCGATCGCGATGAAGGGCAGCAAAGCGGCCGGGTCGAAGTCCATGGCGAGTCGCACTCCTGGATTTGTCGACGTCCGCGATAGAGCTCCAGCCAGGTCGCTGCGAGAAAGTTCTACGTCGCGCCGCCGAAGCGAAATTATCCTGCGGCAGGCGGCTTGCTTTGGCCGCCGGGGCAGGTGATGGTGACCGTATGACCGATCCCATCCGCCCGCGCCGCTCAGCCCTGTTCCTGCCTGCCTCGAACCCAAAGGCTCTGGCCAAAGCGCGCGAACTGCTCGCCGATGTGGTGATCCTTGATCTGGAGGACGCTGTCGCCCCCGAGCATAAGGACTCAGCGCGCGCAGCAGCAGTTGCAGCCGTGCACGAAGGCGGGTTTGGCCGGCGCGAACTGGTAGTTCGCTCTAACGGAATGACAACGCCGTGGGGTGCAGATGATCTGGCGGCACTGGCCGCTGCCGGACCCGACGCGGTGCTGGTCCCCAAAGTCAGTTCAGCGCAGGAGGTGCGCGCCTATGACGCTGCACTGGCCGGTGCCCCGCCGCATACCCGGCTGTGGATCATGATCGAAACCTGCGCCTGTGTTCCCGTGCTACACGAGATCGCGGCCTGCGGGGCTGACACCCGATTGGCTGGGTTTGTGCTCGGCACCAATGATCTCTCCAAGGAAATGCACGCCCGATTGACCCCGGCACGCACACCATTCCTGCCAATCCTGACCATGGCCGTCATCGCAGCCCGGGCCCATGGCCTGATCGTGCTCGACGGGGTCTGCAACGAATTTCGGGATCTGGAGATCGTCAGAGCCGAGGCTGAACAGGGCCTCGACTTCGGGTTCGATGGCAAGAGCCTGATCCACCCGGATCAGATCGGGCCAGTCAACGCGGTGTTCTCACCCAGTGCCGATCAGATCAGCTGGGCCAAAGCCGTTGTCGCCGCCTTCGCGTTGCCCGAAAACGTGGGCAAGGGCGCGATCAGGGTCGATGGCAAAATGGCCGAACTGCTCCATCTGGATCAGGCACAGCGGCTGTTGGCGGTGGCGGCGGTTATTTCCGCCGATACCTGAAATACCAGACCTCGTGCCCGTAAACCGCCCGGGCTTTGGCTTCATAGCGGGTTTCGGGCCAGCCGCCGGGGCGGACCTGGAAATCACGCGGGGCCTCGATCAGCCAATCGAACTGGTCGGTGTGGCGGCGCATGACCATCAGCGCGTGGCGGATATAGACCGGATGATCGGTGCCAAACCGGAATTCACCGCCGGGCTTCAGTTTGGCGGCAAACAGATCGACCGGGCCATCATTCATCATCCGCCGCTTGGCATGCCGCGCCTTGGGCCAAGGATCGGGATGGAGGAGATAGAGAAAACTGAGCGAACCATCGGGGATCCGCCGCAGCACTTCCAGCGCATCGCCATGGTGGATCCGGACATTGCCCAAGGGAGCGTGCGCGGCGTTGTCTCCATCAACATGGGTCAGCGCCTGCGCCACCCCGTTGAGGAACGGTTCGGCCCCGATGAAGCCATGGTCGGGCAACATATCTGCGCGCGCGGCCATATGCTCGCCGCCGCCAAACCCGATTTCAAAGTGCATCGGGCGATCATCGCCAAACAACACCTCAGCCGTGATCGGGCCTTCGTCCGGCATCGCAATGCGCGGCAACAAGGTATCGACCAGCCCCTGCTGTCCGGCCCGCAAGGGTTTACCCTTGGCCCGGCCGTAGAGGCGGTTGATCGTCGTTGGATCGCCAGGTTTGTGGGCTGTCATGGTCGCGGGCGATGGCAGGGGCGGCAAGCGCGGTCAATCGCCTTCGTTGCTGCGGCTCAAGCCAGCGCGAAGCCGGCAATCACGCGCGATATCTCGATGATGTTGGTCTGGCCGCTGAATTCGAACTTCACTTTTCCCAACCCCGAGAAATAGAGCTCAAGCTCTGAATCAAGGTCAAAAGTGCCCGCAGTTTCGATTGAGAAGGCCGAGATCTTGGCATAAGGAAGCGAGGTGTAATCACGCTTTTTGCCAGTAATGCCCTGCACATTCACCGCGATGATCCGCTTATTGGTGAATACAACACCATCGCGCAGTGCCTTGAAGGCACCCAGCACGCTTTCCCCCTCCAGCAGCAGCGCGCCAACATTGGCCGCGTATTCGCTGTTCTGCTTAAGCTTAAACACCGAACCGTTCTGGAAATCGATCATGACTATTTACCCCTGTGCGATTGAACCGATAAGGTTTCTAACCGTTCAAACACAGCTGGCCCAACACAAAACCAAAACGGCCCGCCATTGCTGGCGAGCCGTTAGGGTAACCGTGGATGTCAGCTAGCTTAGGCAGCTTGCTGTTCTTCGCCCGGATCGCGCAGCACATAGCCGCGGCCCCAGACGGTTTCGATGTAGTTTTCACCTTCGCAGGCATGCGCCAGTTTCTTGCGCAGCTTGCAGATGAACACGTCGATGATCTTGAGTTCGGGTTCGTCCATTCCGCCGTAAAGGTGGTTGAGGAACATTTCCTTGGTCAGCGTGGTGCCCTTGCGCAGCGAAAGCAGCTCGAGCATCGCATATTCCTTGCCGGTCAGATGGACGCGGGCAGAATCGACTTCGACCGTCTTGGCATCAAGGTTGACCGCCAATTTTCCGGTGCGGATGACCGACTGCGAATGGCCCTTTGACCGGCGCACAACAGCATGAATCCGGGCGACCAGTTCTTCGCGGTGGAACGGCTTGGTGACATAGTCATCGGCGCCGAAACCAAACGAGCGGACCTTTGAATCCATTTCCGAAATGCCGGACAGGATCAGCACCGGGGTCTGCACCTTAGCGACACGCAGCTTTTTCAGCACATCGTAGCCGTGCATATCCGGCAGGTTGAGATCGAGCAGGATGATGTCGTAATCATACAGCTTGCCGAGGTCCAAGCCCTCTTCGCCCAGATCGGTCGAATAGACGTTGAAGCCTTCGGTCGTCAGCATCAATTCGATAGCGCGAGCCGTGGTTGGCTCGTCCTCGATCAACAATACGCGCATGGGTTGGTCCCCTTTTCGCCCCGTTTTCGCGACCAACAACCCTTCGGTAAGGGGTGTTGAGCGCCATTAACCATATGACCAATGAAAGAGAAAGGTTAATTTCTCGTAAACGGCGGAATTCCGGCGAGTCGCGTATTGCTGGTGTGGACCTCCTATCCGGCACCACCCTGTCTTGAACATGGCAAGTGCCCTGTCGGCGCCGCGTCAGACGCAAAACAGTGCTGCTAACCCTCGATCATCCGTGTGGCCGGGTGATGCTTGTCGAGATGCTTCAGCACGATCTTGAGGTTGCGGGTGTTGGACCGATACAGGAAGTCAAACAGATCCCCTGCCAGCGGCACTGCACCGATCAGGGTATCCACCCCAACATTGCCCGCCATCCGCCACAGCTGCCAGCGCGGCATGCCCAGATTGCGTGCTTCCCACACCAGATAGAGGCCGAGCGCGGCGGCAATCGCGTCTCCGGCAACTGGGACCAGCCCAAGCAGCGCATCCAGGCCGACCTTGCGGCCCAACCCCGGAACTTCGATCATGCCTTCAAGCAGACGCTCCAGCCCTTCAATCCGTTGCCGGACGGATGCGGGATCGGTGCCAAGCGGCAGTTCAGCGGTCATCGCGCGTAGATTGCCCTTATCAACCATACCCAAGCTCCTTTGCTGGCGGTGCAGCGCCTCCTATCTGGGGAGCATCGCCAACGACATCAAGGGATGGACCGCCAGCGGGTTGGAGGCGAACCCGGTGACCGAGCCGCCAACCAGTGACCATCGGATCGGCACGCCCAGCGGAATATAGCCGTTTGCCACGGTCAGCTGCGCTTCCGCCTGCGAATAAAGTTCAGCGCGCTTGATCGGGTCCGGCTCCCGCAGCGCGTCGGCCGCAATCCGATCTGCAGCCAGACTACAACCGGCGGGCTGGCTGGTGCAGCTGAGCCGATTGAAGAACCAGGGTGCCGCAGCATAGCTGGCGGCGGCATCGATCAGCCGAAGATCGGCGTCTGCATCGATCGGTACCCGCCGGGCGGCAAGGCCCACCGACTTGAAGTCAGCTTCGAGCCGCGCGAACAGCAGATCGCCGCCGGGGCCTGCGGGAACCGCTATCCGCAGTGTTGCTGCTGCACTGTTCGCTGCCTTCCATTGACCCACGCGTGAAGCAGCCAAGGCCCGCCGCTCTTCGATTGAGCGTCCAGCCCATCGTTCACCAATCGTCCCGTTGTCACCAGGCAAGCCTGGATTGACCACGCGGGTCGTTGTTACCCAGCCCGCCAGATTAAGCGCGCCAGCCAATGCCGACCGGTCAATCGCCATCGCCAATGCCTCACGGTTTTCAGCCTTGGCCAGGAACCCGTCTTCGTGCACCGCGACCAGTCCGAACAGGCCAGAAACCGGGTCAAGCCGGATCGCCCCGCGCGGCACGCTCATCGCGTCGAGCCGCGGAAAATCGGCCAAGCTTCCGCCCATCACCACATCGATATCACCGGCCTGAAACCGTTCGATCGCCTGCTTGCCGGGGAGCGAGACCAAGTTGAGCCGCCGCGCCCGATCAGCCCAGCGCTCATCTTGCGGCAGCCCGCGATCGACCGGTGGGATTGGCCTCAGCAGGGCAGCATCTTTCTCGCGGCGCAGCTTCATTGGCCCGGCACCACGCCCGCCTTTGGCCATCCCCAGCTCGGATTGCGCTAAAATCTGAAGCAATTCTGGCTGTTGCCGGGTCAGCCGGATCTCGATCACCCGGCCCGCCATCGCCCGCACTTCGGCAATGACTGCCAGATCCTGCCCAAGCGGCGTATCGCGCTGAAGCGCAAATGCCTTTAGCAGTGCATCGCGGGCGCTTTCCCCGGTGATGGCTGTGCCATCAGCCCATGTCCCATCGCGTAAGCGGAAGATGAAGCTGAGCCCATCGTCGGTGACAATCCAGCGATCGGCCAAGGCCGGGGCGACTCGGCCCTGCTCATCAAAGCCGACCAGTCCCTCGACAGTTGCAGCGCGAAACAATTGGGCAGCGACAGGGAGCCGTGGTCCGGGGGCAAAGGCCGCCGCTGATGGACCTATAACCGCGACCTGAACCGGACGATCATCATCGCCGAAGCATCCGCCAAGGGCGAATGCAAGCGTAAGGGGGAGAAGTCGGCGCAACATGGCACCGCAGACCCTATCGGATATTTGGGAGAGTTCCCAGCACGGGAACTAAATCTTCCGCAGCTCGCCGATGTCGTGTTGGCCCAGCGGCGGACGGACATAGCGCGGAGTGCTGTCACCAGCCACTATCGGTGCCCGCGCCAGCCGCGGATCGATTTCTTCGCGGAACGCAATGCCAAAACGGTTGTCTTGTAGCCAGGCTACGGTGCCTTCGACCCAGCCAATGTTGCGCAGGGAAATCCAGATTTGCTGGCCGCGCTGGACTGGGAAGCTACCCTCGGCCATCAGCCCGCCTGCCGACAGGTTGCGGACCCGAATCCGCTGCTCGCCGACCATGCCGTCGATCCGCAAGTCGGCCAGCACGAACAAGCTGTCGCGCCCGATTTGCCGATGATCGTTGTCGCTCATAGCTGCCTCATTGCTCCACTGATTGCGATCAGTTCCGTGCGACCCGGGCTAACAGTATGGATTGCACTCTTCTCGAAACTACAACCGGACTGGCAAAAAAGCGGTTAACGTGCCGGAAAGTTCTGGCCTTGCAGCTTAACCGGCTCAATCGTCGCGGGAAATTTTTTCGCGGCGCTCATGGGCTTCTTGCGCTTCGACTGTCATGGTCGCAATCGGACGCGCCGAAAGCCGGCCCAGACCAATCGGCTCACCGGTCACTTCGCAATAGCCATATTCACCTTCATCAATCCGGCGCACGGCCGATTCGATCTTGGTGATTAGCTTGCGCTGCCGGTCGCGGGTGCGCAGCTCTATCCCCCAGTCGGTTTCGCTTGAAGCCCGGTCATTGAGATCGGGTTCACGGATCGGGCCATCCTGCAGCGATTGCAGCGTATCCTGCGAGGCCGCGTGGATCAGCTTTTTCCATTCCAGCAGCAGCCGCCGATAATAATCGAGCTGCGCTTCGCACATATAGGGCTCACCATCGCTGGGGGCATAGTCGCCAGCGATGGCGCGCTTTGCCTTGGCCAGAACATCGATTTCATCACCGAGCATCGTCGCCATAAACTCTCCAAACAAAACCAGCCGGGTGATGCGGAATCCTGCGGCTTCGGGTCTTCCCGATGGCCTCCCGGCGCCGGTTTGAGCGCGCCTATAGAGGTCCGCAGATTCCCGCACAAGCGGCAATCAGGAGGCGCTTTAATATGATGCACATGACAGCTTTCTGACTCGCTCAGGAGAATTCTGCCGCTGCGTTAACCTTTTGTTGACCATGATCCGCAACTTTGGGGGTGCAAGGCGGGTCAAGTCATTCGCCACAAGGGGGTACGTAAAATGAGCACAGCCTGGATCAACACCGCCAAGCTTTCCGATCCATTTACCGGTGGTGTCGCAATTACCGACGAGAGCCACGAAGACCTGCTGGTCGCCAGCTGCCTCGCCGCCGCTGCGCAAGGCGATACCAGTGCCTACTACGATCTGGGCGTCGCCTATTCGACCGGCAGCCACGGCGTGGACTGCGACCTGATCGAAGCGCACAAGTGGTTCAATCTCGCCGCAGTGGCTGGTCACGCCGAAGCCGCGATGTGCCGGGCTGACATTTCCGACGAAATGACCGCGCGCGAAGTGGCCGAAGCACAGCGCCGCGCCCGCGAATGGATCGCTGCTTCCAGCCGCCGCGCTGCGTAATTTATCTGGTGCGCCAATCGCCTCCGCGATTGGCTTGCAACACCGGCCGTCAGGCAGACGAAGCACCCTTTTTGAACGGCATTCGCGCCGCCAGATAGTTCTGGTCCTGCACAATGCCCGCTCGCTCGCGCTCGAGAAAGTCCGCGACGGCGCCACGGAACCCGAGATGGGCGATGTAGTGCGCTGACCAGGTCTGGACGGGTTCATAGCCGCGGGCCATTTTGTGTCCGCCCTGCGCCCCGGCCTCGACCCGCGACAAACCCAGCGCAATCGCCAAATCGATTGCCTGATAATAGCACAGCTCAAAGTGCAGGAACGGCTTGTCCTCGACCGCTCCCCAATAGCGCCCATAGAGCGCATCCGGACCAATGAAATTCAGCGCCCCCGCAATTGGCTGTCCGCCACGGTAGGCCAGGATCAGCGCGATCCGCTCCCCCATCCGCTCGCCCAAAAGGCTGAAGGCCTCGCGCGTCAGGTAGGGCTGGCCCCATTTGCGCGCGCCCGTATCCTGATAAAACACCCAGAACGCGTCCCATTCGTCCTCGCCGATCTGATCTCCGGTCAGGACGCGGATCTCTAAGCCCGCCTGCGCTGCCGCGCGCTCTTTGCGTAGGTCCTTGCGTTTGCGCGAGGAGAGCTCTGCCAGAAAATCATCGAAACGGGCATAGCCCCGGTTGTGCCAGTGGAACTGAATGTCGCTGCGCAGCAGCCACCCGGCTCGCTCGAACAGCGGCAATTGCTCGGGCGCAATGAAGGTCGCATGGGCTGATGACAGGCCGTTTTCGGTGCAAACTTGCTCGGCGGCGCGCAGCAGCGGCAGGGCCAGCGCCTCGTCAGCAACGAGCAGCCTTGGGCCGGTCGCCGGGGTAAGCGGCGCGGCGATCTGGAGCTTGGGGTAATAGGCCCCGCCCGCCCGGTGCCAGGCATCGGCCCAGGCGTGATCGAAGACATATTCGCCCTGGCTGTGGCTTTTCAGATAAGCTGGAAGTGCGGCGATAATCTGCCCGCCGTCATCCGCAATCGTAATTGGCGAAGATGACCAGCCGGTGCCCGGTCCGACTGAGCCTGAATCCTCAAGCGCAGTCAGGAATGCATGGCTCATAAACGGATTGCCGCCGGTCAGTGCATCCCACTGCGGCGCGGGCAGATCGCCAACCGAAGGAGCGATCCGCGCCTCGATCACGCCACGCCCGCGCCTTCGGCAATCGGCGCATCGGCGTGGTCAGCTGCCCGCTCCTGATGTTCGGCGCTGCGCACGGTCCAGGTCAGGACTGGCAGCCCACGCTGACGTTGCCCGGTGGCGAAGCGGCTGGGCAGGTCGCGGATATCATAGGCGAGGAAGTCAGGCCGCGCCGCCCACAGCGACAGACGGCGACGGACCATCCCGATCAGAGTCTTGCTGTTTTCCTCGGTCACCACCAACCCGCGTACGGTCAGCGGCGAGCGATCGGCAAACCAGCGCGACACCCGCGGATCGAAGCTCATGATCGCATGCGGACCGGCATAGCCTTCCAGCACTCGCCGGACCGCCTGACACAGCGCGCCGACATGTTTGAAACTGCCGCGCTTTGACTTGATTTCGATCAGCACCGGGACTCGGCCGGCGACTTCATCGAGCATTCGCTTGAGCGTTGGGATCTTGTCCCCGCTGCCCGATAATTCGATCCGGGTCAGCTCTTCTGCGCTGCGCTGGATCACGGGTCCGGTCTCGCTGGTCAGCCGGTCAAGCTCAAAGTCGTGGAACACCACCGCCTGCCCGTCGCTCGATCGCTGGACATCACATTCAATCCCCATGCCCCGGTCGATCGCATCGCGAAACGCGGTGAGCGAATTTTCGGGCACGCCCGGCTGGTGCAGTCCGCGATGGGCATAGGCAACCGTGCTCAGCCAAGCGACTTTGGCTGGTTTGGGTGGCGGCGAACGCCAGCGATCAAGCAGGCCGAACAGCAACGATTGCATCCACTTCAACCGCTACGCCAAGCGGCAGACAGGGCACGCCAACCGCGCTGCGGGCGTGCTTGCCGGCATCGCCAAACACCTGCGCCATCAGTTCCGAAGCGCCATTGGCAACCTTGGGCTGGTCGGTGAAGTCGGCAGCGGAATTGATGAACACGCCTAGCTTGACCACCCGCTCAACCCGTTCGAGCGAGCCAAGTGCGGCCTTCAACTGCGCCAGAATCATCAGACCGCAGGCCCGCGCGCCTTCGACGCCCTGTTCAAAGCTCAGATCCTCGCCCAGCCGTCCCTTGAGCAGCTGGCCATCGACGATCGAGACCTGCCCCGAAACATGAGCAAGGCCCCCCGCGAATACCACCGGGACATAGGCCGCGACCGGTGCAGCGGGTTCGGGCAGGACAATCCCTAGTTCGGCGAGTTTTGCGTCAATACTCATGATCAGTCTTCCTGAATGCGCGAGAGCAGCCAGGGCAAGGCATGCTCCCAGGTGTCAATCCGGGCGTGGGCGTGGCCAGCCTCAAACCCGCAAGTGATATGCGGCGCCAGTGTCGGTTCACCACATAGGTGAAGGCGATCGATCTGAGGAACCATTTCGGCTACGGAGCCATGGTGCTGGGCCAGATCATCGATGAACACCGCCTTTGACGGCTGATACTCTTCCATGATCGCCTGCAGCGCCGGGCCTTTGGGGCCCTGATTGGTGAACACCCGCGCATCGATCCCGTGGGCCAGCAATTGCTGGCGCCGGGGTTCGTTGTGGCGATCGGTCAGGTTGGTCAGGATCACCACATCGGCATGATCCTTCAGCGTGTTGATCGCACTGACCGCACCGGCAATCGGGGTCTGGCGGTGCATCTCACCATCAAAGAATCCGCCCAGCAGCCGCCAGATCTCCTCCGGCGGCACCGGCTCGCCGGTGGCTTTGTCGCGGATCGCCTTGGAAAAATCGTTGCCGATCAGCTTGAACGAGACCGGCTGGGTTTCCTCCAGCCATTCCCCGAACGGCACAATCATGTGCAACAGCACTTCGTCACAATCGCTGATGATCAGCGGCTTACTCATGAAACTACAACCTCTCTCGTGCGGCCATCAGTTCGGCCGGATCGACCCCCAGATGGTCGGCCGCTGCCACCAGATCGGGCTCATATTGCCCCAGAAACTCGAGCACTGCGCCCAATATCGCCGGATCACCCAGCCCGGCCCGCAGATCATCGGCGCCCAGCCCGGTCAGCGCCAGCAGCCGATCCGCGCGGGCCTCGTCGCCTAATACCCAGCCGAGCGCACCCAGCGCCAGGGCGAAGGGATCAGGAGCGGGGGATTTGGGCTCGCGAAGAATTGTCAGGCTCCGGGGTTCAGCGTAGGGCTGCGCTCATGGCAAAGCGCATCCTTGTTGTCGAGGACAACGACCTCAATCGCAAGCTGTTCTGCGACGTGCTGCGCAGTCAGGGCTATGCGATCGAACCCTGCGCCGATGGTATGCTGGCGCTCGACGCCGCGCGGCAGTTCGTGCCCAACCTGATCATCATGGATATCCAGCTGCCCAACGTCTCCGGGCTCGACCTGATCGAAGCCGCCAAGAAGGACCCGGTACTGCGGACAATCCCGGTTCTGGCGGTCACCGCCTACGCCGGAAAAGGCGACGAAGAGCGGATCCGCGACGCCGGTGCAGAGGGCTATCTGGCCAAGCCGGTATCGATCGGGCCGTTCATGGCGGCGGTGAAGGCGTTGGTGGAGAGGGGGGCGGTCTAAACCGCGCAGGCCGGAAAGTGACCTCCACCTTCTGTCTTCTACAGTCACAGACACGACTTGGCAAAATATCATCTGTGGTTGAATGACTGCATTTCACTTTTCGTAAATTGGTTCAAACTAATCGTTGAAGGGTCGAAATTTCGCGCGGAGTCTGCTTTTGTCAAACCAAGTGGAGAGTCGACGGCTAATGCCAATCGCTCTGATCCGCAAACAACGCTGTCCCGGAGACGACTGGTTTTTGCAGAGTACATGGCTCGGAGGCCTCCCTACACTCGGTAATGCCGCTTGGCCTCGAGGGCGTAACGGCCAACCGCTGCATCACATCGCGCGCATCGACTTGAAGGACATCAAGTCAATGCTTCCTGATTTGCTTTTGCCGGACGCAGGCAGTCTGTCGTTCTTTTTCTCAGAGGTCGATAATCGGAGCGAAGGGGCTGCTCTTTTCTCGCCGCCTGGTGAAAATGCCAAAACGTCATCGCCAGAAGATTTGCTGCCGGCATTTGAAGAAGGCGGGCATACATTCCCGGGCGTTCAGAATTCCCTTTCCAGATATTGCTTCCCGTACTGGCCCCTTGAGGCGATCGGGCTCGACCTGCCGTCCACAATTCCTAATCCCAGTTTGGACTATCAAACGAACCAATTGATCCGGGACGCCCAATTGGCTGCGATCCACGCACAGTATCCGGAACGACGCACGGATTTCGGCGTTGAAATGGCGCGCCAAGCAAGCATTGAGCAGGTTGACACCTTATGGTGGCATGGTGCGATTTGGATGCGCGAAAACTTAGCAATGGGGCAAGCGGGTCTTGGTGCCAAACTCCGTTCGACTCGATCAACATTAGAGCGATATCATCAATTTGCGGCTCGACTGGAAAAGACGAAGTCGAGTTACGCGCGCGACACAGCGCGGTACGCTGCGGAACTGTCCCAACAGCAAGCTTACCTCACCCGATTGGAGCGCGCGGAATCGCTTATTGATTCGTTCACCCGCGCCTTCGATTACTTTGTTGAGGGACGTGATCCTTGGGAAAAAATGATCAAGGAAGAAATAATAGGCTTAGATGAGTTTCGCGAAACAATTAGGAAGGATTTGAACTTAGTATATCAGGGGGTTGCTCCGCATTCACTTGACTCTATTAGAAATGTTTCGATTGAACGCTTGATGACTGAAAGCGAATTATTATTCGCCAAGCTGCCTGAATCTTTAGTTAAATTCATCAACACCAACTATCGGACGCCAACGCATAATTTCCACCACATGTTTGGATTGGGGGCTGATGTGCAGGAAGCTCCATATCGCCATTATGGTGATCACTTGCTGCTGCAAATCGCTTTTGACAGTTTGGCACAGATGCGGTTTGGTGACGTTGGTGTCGTGCAATTCTGGATCTCTCCGGATGACCTTTCGGCGCGGCGATGGAACAAGGTCACCACGACGTTCGAAGGTCACTGACCACTTACAAAACTACAGCGAGTAGGGGGGCATGATCAGAGGCCTGCGGCTCGGCGCGCGCAGACAAGGTGCGATCAGACGGAATTATGTGGCGACAGTTATCGTTGCGCTAGCGGTGTTCACACCGTGCCAATTCACTTTTCATAATGCCCTTCCCTGCTCCAGCGTACTTTCGCCTATATTCCGCCCCATTCATCGGCCAAAGGTCCGGCAACACTTACCGGAGTTCCCTAATGGACCGCGACGCAACTGCCGCAAAGATTGCCGAACTGATTGCGCCCTTCAACAAGAAGAGCGTGACGATCACCGATGCCAGCACTTTTGCGGGCGATCTGGAATTTGACAGCCTGACGGTGATGGATTTCGTCGCCGAGATCGAAGACGCGTTCGACATCATCATCAGCATGAACCAGCAGGCCGAGATCGAAAACTACGGCCAGCTGATCGATGCCGTGGTGAAGCTGCAGGGCTAAACAAAAATCCGCCTACCCTGAGCTTGTCGAAGGGCTGCCCTTTCTTCGCCAACGCCGCAAAGAAGGACAGTCCTTCGACAAGCTAAGGACGGACGGGTAAGGGAATGACATGACCGACCTTTTTTCCAAATTCGACCCTCTGATCGAACAGCGCCGGGCGCTGCTTTCGACCGGCCTCACCGATCCATTCAATCTGGTGATGGAGCAGGTGCTCTCCCCCACCGAGGCGATCTGCAATGGCAAACCGACGATCCTGCTCGGCACTTACAACTACATGGGCATGACCTTTGATCCCGATGTGATCGAGGCGGGCAAGCAGGCGCTGGACGATTTCGGCGCGGGCACCACCGGCAGCCGCGTGCTCAACGGCACTTTTGCCGGACACCGACTGGTCGAGGATGCGCTGAAGGAATTCTACGCCATGGATCACGCCATGGTGTTCTCGACCGGCTATCAGGCCAACCTCGGGATCATCAGCACCATCGCGGGCAAGGGCGATTACATCGTGCTCGATATCGATAGCCACGCCTCGATCTGGGATGGCTGCAAAATGGGCGACGCCGAAGTGGTGCCGTTCAAGCACAACGACATCGAAGCGATGGACAAGCGGCTTGGGCGGATTCCCGAAGGCGCCGGGAAACTGGTAATTCTGGAGGGCGTCTATTCGATGCTGGGCGACATCGCTCCGCTGAAGGAAATGATCGCCGTCGCCAAAAAGCATGGCGCGATGGTACTGGTGGACGAAGCGCATTCGATGGGCTTTATCGGCCCCAACGGGCGCGGCGTGGCTGAAGATCAGGGCTGCCTCGACGATGTCGACTTCGTGATCGGCACGTTCAGCAAGTCGGTCGGCACGGTCGGCGGTTTCTGTGTGTCCAACCACCCGAAGTTTGAAATCCTGCGGCTGGTCTGCCGCCCCTATGTGTTCACCGCCTCGCTTCCGCCGAGCGTTGTCCACACCGCCGCGACCTCGATCCGCAAGCTGATGCACGCCGGCAACAAGCGTGCGCACCTGTGGGAGAATTCCAAGGTGCTGCACAAGGGCCTGCGCGATGCCGGGTTCAAGCTCGGCACGGAAGAACCGCAATCTGCGATCATCGCGGTGATCATGCCCGATTTGGAACGCGGCGCGCTAATGTGGGAAGCGCTGCTGCACGAAGGGCTCTACGTCAATCTGGCCCGTCCGCCAGCGACGCCAGCGAACATGACGCTGCTGCGCTGCTCACTCTGCGCCGAGCATACCGCTGAACAGGTCCAGACAATCATCGGCATGTTCAAGCGCGCCGCCGCTGCGGTCGGGATCCTTGATTAGGTGGCTCCTCGCCGCGATCGCGCTGGCCTTTGCCGCTCCGGCCATGGCGGCTGAACCGGTGAACTCCTATCCGCCCCCGGGGATGATGGAAAATGCCTGCCCAGCCAGCCGCGATGGGCTGTGGGCGCTCGATCCAAAAGTGCTGCAAAGCGACTGGGCCTGGCAGTGCCGCTATCGCGCGGACAACGCCAAGGTCGATCCGGCGAACCCGCCGCAAGTGGTGTTCATCGGCGATTCGATTACCGAAAACTGGGTCCAGCTCGATCCCGGCCTGTTTGGTCAGACCCGGCTCGGCCGCGGGATTTCCGGGCAGACCAGTCCGCAGCTGCTCGTGCGGTTTTGGCAGGACGTGGTCTCACTGCGGCCCAAAGTGGTCCACATCATGGTGGGCACTAACGACATTGCCGGGAACACCGGGCCGACCACGCCCGAGGCCTACAAGAACGCGATTCGGGCGATGGTCTCCTTGGCGCAGGCCAATGGGATCGTGGTGATCCTGGGTAGCATTCCGCCGGCCGACCAGTTTGGCTGGGCCACCCAGCATAGACCCGCGTCATGGATCGCCGGACTTAACCTTTGGTTGAAGAGCTACGCGGATGAGCGTGGCGCGATCTACGCCGACTATTTCACCCCGCTGGCCGGGCCGAACAGTGAACTGCGGCCTGAGTACGGCCCGGACGGGGTCCACCCCAACGCCGCTGGCTATGCAGTGATGCGTCCGGTCGCAGAAAAGGCGATTGTCGCGGCTGAATCCTTGGCCGCGATCACGCAATGACAGGCCGGTTATTTGGCAAACGCGCGGTCATCACCGGCGCGGCGCAAGGGATCGGCAAGGCCATTGCCGCAGCCTTCGTGGCCGAGGGGGCGGACCTGCTGCTCGCCGATATCGACGCGCAGCGGCTGGCGGCTACCGCAGCGGAACTCGGGCAGGAAGGCATGGTGATCGATGTCTCCCGCAAGGCCGAGATCGCGCGGCTGTTCGCCCGGGTGACCGAGCGCTGGGGCACCCTCGACATTCTGGTCAACAACGCCGGGGTAACCCACGCCGCCGAGCTGGACGATCTGACCGAAGAAGACTTCGACCGGGTCCTTGCGATCAATCTCAAATCCGCTTTGTGGGCCACGCAGGAGGCGGCGCGATTGATGGACGCAGGCAGCGCAATTGTGAACATGAGCTCGGTCAACGCCGTGCTGGCGATCCCCAACCAGATTCCTTATGCTGTATCCAAATCGGCACTTAAGCAGCTGACTAATGTAACCGCATTGGCACTTGCGCCCAAAGGCATCCGGGTCAACGCGATCGGCCCCGGTTCGATCATGACCGAGATGCTGGCCGGGATCATGAATGATCAGGCCGCCGAAGACCGGATCCTGTCGCGCACTCCGCTGGGCCGCTGCGGCGAGCCAGCCGAAGTGGCGGCAGTCGCGGTATTCCTCGCTTGCGGCGAGAGCAGCTATATCACCGGGCAGACGATCTATCCCGATGGCGGACGGCTGGGGCTGAACTACACCATGCCGGTCAGGCGGGACTAGGTTCGGGCTCCGGCTCCATCACTTTGTTTTCGGGCACAATCGGCCAGATCAGCTGTTGCCCGAAGTGCGCCGGGGGCAGATTTTCAACGCCATAGCTTTGCGGATAGGTCCGGGTGATCTTGGCCGTACCGAACAGCACATCCCAGAAGAACAGCAAGTTTCCGAAGTTGCCCTTATAATGAACCGCCGGATCGGAATAGTGGCGGCCATGGTGGGCGTGATGCGTCGCCGGGGTCGAAATGGTCCGCTCGACCAGCCACATAACGGGCGAAAGCCACTTGATCTTGAGCAACGGGCGGTCCCACGCAACGTCGCTGTGCGCGCCGATGATCACCAGTTGTTTGACGACGATATACCCAGCGTAGACCCAGCCAAGCCCAAGATAGACCAGTGCCGCCGAAAACCAGATCCCCGGCATCATCGCGTAGTAAAACAGGTTGTTTCGGTAAACGAGCCGGATGCTCATATAGCGGGCATTGTGGTGGGCACGATGCAGGTTGTAGAGCCAGGGCACTGAGTGCGAAATCCGGTGCAGCCAGTACTGCGTCATATCATCCAGCACCAGGAACAGACCGATCGCGGCAAAGACATTCAGCCCGGACAGCGCGTCACGCCATTCCGGCGCAGCCAGGCCCAGTCCGAAAGTGACCAGCAGGACGATCGCCGGTTGGGTCAATCCCAGCAGGATTACGGTGCTGGCCACTTCGACCACGGCATCGTCGCGGGTCTGCTCGCGCTTTTTGAACAAATCGCTGCGCCACAGCTCCAACAGGCCAAAGCCCAGATAGATCGCCAGGACCACATAGGTTGAAATCGGCACCATTTCGCACTCTCCCGCGCTTGTCTTTGACCCTGCATAGGCGCATTGGCTTGTTTGAAATGTCCAATATCTTACAATTTGCGCGCAACCCACTGCACGCCTCATTGTTGGCGGGGCTGGACAGCACGCAGCTGGCGCCATTCCTCGAACGATCGGTCCGGCGGCACTATGCGGCTGGCCAAATCATCCAGTTACGCGGCGAACCTGCGCAGGGTTGCTGGCTGATTGAGCGCGGTCGGGTCCGGCTTGGCCAGTTTGCCATATCCGGCAAGTTCGTCGCCTTATCGTTGATCGGTCCGGGCGAGAGTTGGGGTGAACTGGCCGTGCTGCGCCGGGCGCCCCGCGTGATCGACGCAGTTGCGGCCGAAGCAAGCGAGCTGCGGTGGGTCGATGCCGCACAATTCGAAGCGGTTCTGTCACGCCATCCTGAGACGATGCGCAGCCTGCTGAGCCTGCTCGGCGATCAGCTGCAGGTTTCGCTCGAAAGCCTGATCGCGGCACGGGGGGACACGGCAGGACCCCGGGTTGCCCAACTGTTGGCTGGCATGGCACAAGCCGATCCGCAGTTGCGGATGACCCGGCAGGACCTGGCCGAACTGGGCGGGCTTTCGCGGATGACGATCCACACCTTGCTGAAAACGTGGGAGCAGGCCGGACTAATCGCTCTGGGTTACGGCCGCATCACAGTGATCAAGCCCGAAGCACTGCGCGCGTGGTCAGGTCCAGGTTAGTCCCGCAAACATGACTTCGCCGCCAAGGCCATTGAAGGCCAAGGCGGCGAAGGGAAAGTTTTCTGCCATCCGCTGGGTCGCATACCGGGTGGCAGCCCTTCCGCAGCACTGACGTGAAGCTGGAAGACCCCACCGTAGTGCGCGCACTCGGCGTTAACTGACAGGGCCGCGACCCGATGATTTCCCGATGATCGCGACTTATCTGGTCCTGACCAAAGGTGCAGATTGCTGGAGCAATCGCGGTTTTTCATTGCGCTCGGGCTAGCTTGGGCGATAACCAGAGCTTGCAACAAGGGTATTGGTCAGCGTGAAGACGCGCGGATTTGGGTCCATTTCAAATCAATCGGATGACCTTCCAGCACCGCTGCTGGACGAAGGTGATGCGTTGCGTCTGCCGGTTGATCTGGCTGAGTCAGTCCCGTTTGCGCTTGGCGGATTGCGGGTTTCCCCGCCTACCCGCGAATTGGCCTATGCCGATGGTGACACCGAAACACTTGAGCCGCGTGTGATGGAAGCGCTGGTGGCATTGCACCGGGCGCAGGGCTCAGTGCTCAGCCGCGATGATCTGACTGCTGCCTGCTGGCGCGGCAACGTGGTGGGCGAAGACGCAATTCAGCGGGTGATCCAGCGCCTGCGCAAAGTGGCGGGCCTCGCTGGATCGTTCCGGATCGATACGATCACCAAGGTCGGGTATCGGCTGATCGTGGAGGACAGCGCCGGTGAAGGCGCACGCGGCGATGCGCCCAGTCTGGCAGTGCTGCCCTTTACCAATCGATCAGGTCAGGCCGAAGACGAAGGCCTCGCTTTGGGCATGAGCGAGGATCTGATCGACGCACTGGCGCAGGGCGTCAATGTCAGGGTGATCGCCAGTTCGGCCACCGCGCGATTCAGAGACAAGCCGGTCACCGATTTCCCCGGAACAGGCCGCCGCCTGGGCGTACGCTATTTCCTTGAGGGAAACGTGCGGCGCAGCGGCGATCTGCTGCGGGTAACCGCGCAACTGGTTGAGGCGGCCAACAGTTCGATCGTTTGGTCGCAGCGGTTTGAACGCCACCTCGATGAATTCGCCCCGCTGCAAGGCGATCTGATCTCGGAAGTCGCCGCAACGCTGGGCGCAACCATCTTCAAGCTGGAGATGGACCGGGCTCTCCGCAAACCGTCCAACCTGACCGCGTGGGAATGTATTGCCCGGGCGATGGCCGCCAACCGCGAATACGGGGCGGAACCGCTGGGCCGGGCGATTGCCGAATCGCAGCATGCGATGGCGATTGCGCCAGACTATGGGTTGGCCCAGGCGATCTATGCACTGACGATCTCGGGAGCCTATTTCTCGATCAGCGCGCCCGATCCGGCGCGCGAGCGGGAGATCCAGCACCACATCGACCGCGGCTTTGCGCTTGATCCCGACAATGCCGGGGTGCTGGCCGCGATTGCCGCCTCCAGCGCCTATATCGGTCGCCCGACTGAAGGGCTACCGCGGGCCCGACGCGCGATCCGGCTGCGGTCGGGCCACGGGCTGGCGCACTATGCCGCCGGAATCAATGCGCTGCTGCTGGGCAAGGAGCCTGATGGGATCGCGCATCTTGATGACTTCGTTCAGGTCGAGCCCGAATCGCACCTGCACTACGTCACCCATGCCTGGCGCGGGGTAGCCTATATGCGGGCCCGCGATTTTTCCGCAGCACGCGGTGCCTTTGCGGAAAGCCTGGCGCTGTTCCCCGGCAATTTCATCGCGCTGCTGATGCTGACCTGCATCGAGCAAAGCGAGGGTAAAGAGGCGGCGGCATCCCAGCATCTTGCCACCGCACTTGAACTCGATGCGGAAGCCACAGCGGGTCTTTATCATACCCGGATCGACCGGTTCTTTGCCGGTTCCGATCTGCTGGAACAGATGCATCAGGTGCTTGACGCTGTCTGGCTAAAGGTCACCGCCTAGCCTCACTTGCCAAGTCCGGGAATGACGGGCAGACCTGCCGCCGGGGTCGCGGTCAGTCTGTTCAAAGGAAGCCGGGATGCGATATCGTCACTGGGTGCTGGGCACCGCCGCTTTGCTGGCTTGCGCGCTGCCGGGCCAGGCACAGGACACCCCCAAGGCGACCCCGGCGGCGGAGGCAGAGCACCCGGCCGGCCACGACCATTCGGACAAGGCCGCGCCCAAGACCGCACAGCTGCTAGCTGGCTATGGCAATGGCGGATTTGCTGTAACTGGCGCCAATCCGCAGGCGCAGGCGTTCTTTTCCAATGGCATGGAACTGGCCGCCGCCTTTGCCCACCGGGCCTCGATCGTGGCAATGGAAGAGGCAGTGCGGCTCGATCCGGCCTGCGCGATGTGCCTGTGGGGCCTCGCCTATACGTCCGGCCCGACGATCAACTATGGCAAGGACTGGCCAGAGCGCAAGAAGCTTTTCGCGATGCTGGGCAAGGCCGAAATGCTGGCCCAAAAGACCGGCACCAAACGCGAACGCGATCTGATCCGGGTGTTCCGCAAGCGCTATTTACCAGGTGCCAAGATCCCACAGCGGGATGCCGCTTTTGCCCGGGATATGCAGAAGTTGGTCAAGAAGTACCCGAACGACAATACCATCGCCGTGCTGGCAGCCGACGCGATCATCCAAGCGATGGGACCAAAGGATTACAAGGCGCAGGCAATGCTGGCATCGACGCTGCTGGAGGCGGTCCTAGCCCGCGCGCCCAACGATACCCCGGCGATCCATTTCTACATTCACGCCACCGAAATCGCCGGAGTTCCGGCGCGGGCCGAGCCCTATGCAGACCGGCTCGGTGACCTCGCCCCGCGCGCCAGCCATCTGGTCCATATGCCCAGCCACACGTACTATTGGGTCGGCCGCTATCAGGACGCGGCGACCGTCAACCACCGCGCGGTCGAGCTCGGCAAGGAAAACGCCATCCGCCTCGGTATGACCGAGCCCGATGGGGTCTGGGGTCTGCCCTATCACGCGCATAACGTGATCTTCGGGCTGGGCGGAGCCTTGATGGCCGGGGACGCGAAGATCGGGCTGGAACTTGGCAAACCTTTGGTCGATCGGTCCGAGACTCAAGAGAAAGCCCACCCGGTAATGCAGCTGCTGTCAGCGGCGGGCTATTTCGCGCTGGCCCGGTTTGACGATCCAAAGGCCGTGCTGGCCCGGCCCCAACCCAAGCTGCCCTACTTGACCGCCGCCTGGCATTATGCCCGGGGCGAAGTGTTTGCCAAGCAAGGCGACCTGACCGGGCTGAAGGCTGAGATCGCAGCGCTGGAAGCGATGAAAATTCCGCCGCAGGGAGCCGATGAATCCAAAGCCCCCGATCAGATGGTCGCCATCGTCCGATTGGTGCTGACCGGGCGGTTGGCCATGTCTCAAGGGCGCTGGGTCGATGCACAAACGGCCTTCCGTTCTGCTGCCGAGATCGAGGAAACCGAAGACTTCATGCAATTCTCTGATCCGCCCGCGTTCTGGTACCCGGTCCGGCGCGACTACGCCGCAGCGCTGCTGGCAGCGGGTGACAAGGCTGGGGCAAAGCGCGAGCTGGAGGCTACGCTCAAGTTACGGCCGAAGGACCCCGTGGCAACGGCGATGCTGGCGGGACTGGCCAGCTAGGCTTAAACCCCAATCCCCGCCCCGCCCTGCGCGGCCTTGGCCCGCTGGAAACCAGCGCGCTGGGTCAGCCGCTCAAAATAGGCCTTCATCCCCGGCGTGACTTGCTCGTCCAGCCCGATCGATTGCGCCAGCATCACTGCATAGCCGACCGAAATATCGGCCATGGTAAAGCGGCCCGCTGCCGCGAATTCGCCATGCAACATGCTCTCGGCGTTCTTCAGGCGTGAGCCGAACCACAGCGCGTAATCTTCTGCCGCCTGCGCCACTCGCCGCTCGGGCGGCTCCAGCCGGGTGTATCGTAAATGGATCGTCTGCGGGAACGTCAGGGTCGCCTCGCCCATATGGAGGAAGTTGAGGTAGCGGGCATAGTCCGGCTCGTCCGCCGCCACTGCCAGCTCGCTCGGCCCGAACCGGGTCGCCAGGAAATGCGGGATCGCGCTGCTTTCGGTCATCAGCGCGCCATCGACCAGCAGCGCCGGGACGGTGCCGAGCGGGTTTATATCGCGGTATCCTTCAAACCGGAACCGCGGCGGGAACGGCATCAAGGTCAGCTCGTAATCAAGCCCCAGCTCTTCCAAAGCCCACAAGGCACGGAACGAGCGCGCATCGGCGCAGTGGTAAAGGTGGAGGCTCACAGTGCGGCCACTTGTGCTGCCTGCGCACACTTCGCGCTGGCCTCATCCGACCCGCCGGTCAGCATCGTCGCTGCGATGAACCCGCCGACCACCAGCACCACGAAACCGGCCGTGGCGATGCCGAGATACTTGTCGATGAAGGCCTTGATCGGCGCGCCGAACATCCGGAACAGCACGCCGACGATCATGAAGCTGATCGAACGGCTGATGATCGAGGCGCCGATGAACACCAGCAGCGGCATGGCGATGAACCCGGCGGTTATCGTCAGCAGCTTGAACGGGATCGGGGTGGCGCCCTTGATCATGATGATCTCGGCCCCGTATTCGCGCAGATAGCAGGCCGCCTTGGGGAAACTCTCGGTCAGGCCTAGCGCCGCGAGCAACTGGGTACCGAGGCTTTCATAGAGGAAATAGCCGATCCCATAGCCGAGCAGCCCGCCCAGCACCGAAGCAAAGGTCGCGATCATCGCAAAGCGGATCGCCTTCTTGGGCTCGGCCAGACACATGATCCCCAGCAAGGGATGCGGCGGGATCGGGAAAAAGCTCGCCTCGACAAAGGCAAAGGCCGCCAGCCACCATTCTGCGTGCGGGTGGACAGCCTTGGCCATGGTCCAGTCATAAAGGCGGCGGAGCATGCGGATCCCTTCGTCTAGCGGTCTTGCGCGCCTGCTTAGTGACCTGTGCGGCGGGCGACAAGTGGCGATCCGCTGCAGATGGACGAACCATATTGGTTCTTATGACTTGACATCGTGACGCTGATATGGCACAAATACGGAACATCGCGATAAACCGATTCGGGGCAGCACGGCTCTGAGGGCGGTTTTCGGAGATCCCCATTCACAGTCCGGATCAACTGCATGGCCGACACGCCCAAGTCGCGCCGGAACGCTGCTGCGGTTCCGGCCAAGAAAGTGCCCTTTGCCAAATGGTCGAAGCTGTTCCTCGGTGAACTGGCGGCCACTTCCAACGTCACTGCCGCCGCGCACAAAGCCGGCATCAACAAAACCGCCGCCTATGACGCGCGCCGCGCCAATCCCGAATTCAACCGGGCTTGGCAACGCGCGCTGTGCGAAGGCTACGACCACCTTGAAATGGAGCTGCTGCGGCGGCTGCGCGATGGCGAGATCAAGCCTGCCGCCGGGGCCAAGAAAGGCACCCGTACCTTTGACAATGCTACCGCGCTGCGCCTGCTCGCCGCGCACCGGGATTCTGCGGCACGCCAGCGGGCGATTTCTTCGAACGAGGATTCCGAAGCGATCATCCAGTCGATCAACGCCAAGCTGGAAGTGATCCGCCAACGCCGTCTGGCCGCTCCCGCTGCAGAACAGGTCATCGATGTCGAACCACGAACTGCTTGATGCGCTGGTCGATCTGCCAGAACCGGAACGGCTCGCCGCGATCCGCACTCTGACCGAGGAGGAGCGCAAGGAATTCCGCCATCACTGGCAGCTGTGGGGCCGCACCCGGCAATTACCTCCCGAAGGTGACTGGACCACCTGGTTGATTCTGGCCGGGCGCGGTTTCGGCAAGACCCGCGCCGGGGCCGAATGGGTCCGCACCACGGCGCAAGGCCATCCCGAAGCCCGGATCGCGCTGGTCGGGGCATCGTTGGGTGAGGTTCGCGCGGTGATGGTTGAGGGCGAAAGCGGGATCCTCGCGGTCTGCCCGCCGGGCCAGATCCCGAGCTTTGAACCGTCGCTGCGGCGGCTGACCTGGGGCAACGGTGCGCAAGCCACGCTTTACTCTGCTGGCGAGCCGGAGAGTTTGCGCGGGCCGCAGCATAGCCACGCTTGCCGGCCAAACCCAAAAAGAAAGCTTTGTCAATGAATTGGCCGCTCGGGTTGATGCCCTGCTGCACTTGGCAATCGAAGCAGAACTGGCAACGCCACCCAGCGCTCCAACCGATGGACAAGCTTGGCTGGTTGCCCCCAGCCCAAGCGGCGACTGGGCCGGCCAAGCCGGCCTGATTGCAGCGCGTACAGCAGGTAACTGGCTATTCTTCGCACCTATCGCGGGGATGACCTTGCTCAACAAGGCAACTGGCCAGCAACTGCGCTTCGTTACGGCCTGGCAAAGTCCTGCGAAGCCAACCTTGCCTGCCGGGGGCAGCACGATCGATACCGAAGCACGCAGCACAATCAGCGCAATCGTTGCGGCCATGGTTGTCGCCGGAATCGTACCAGCCAACTGATTTTCCACGCAGCCAGCATGCCATTGATCCTTCAACCAGCGCAAATTCCGGTCGTTTGGTGCCATTTGCGTCACGATTCGCGACATTATTGCAACAGTCCCGGTGTTTGAATGCTTGCGCGGGCTAGTTGATGCAGTTAGACAATCCAACACTCGGTGGCTCTAATCCTATTTAAAAGGGGAAAACCATAATGCGCAAACTCGTCATTGGGATGGCGCTGGCCTCTACGGCTCTCGCAACGCCGGCTTTGGCCCGCGACGATTCCTGGTATATCGAAGGTGATGTCGGCGGCGTTCTCGTCGAAGACATGGAAAACCTTGCTGGTCCAGGCGTCGGCACGCTCAACACCAAGATCGGCTATGATGCCGGTATCGCTGTTGGCTATGACTTCGGTGGTTTCCGCCTCGAAGCGGAAACCAGCTATCGCCGCGCCAGCGCCGATGGTTACACCGTAGGATCGACGGTCTATTCGGGTGCGAACCTGGACGGTCATGCCAGCGCGCTGAGCTTCATGCTCAACGGCTTGCTGGACTTCGGCGACGATGATGGTCTTCAAGGCTTCGTCGGCGGCGGTGCAGGGATCGGCCGCGTGAATGTTGTTGCTGATGTTCCCGGCACCGGCTCTGACATCAACGATTCGGACTCGGGCTTCGCTTGGCAGGCTCTGGCCGGCATCCGTATGCCGGTGACTGATAATGTCGACGTCGGCCTGAAGTATCGCTTCTACAATCAGGACAACGTAAACCTGGTTGGCACTGGCGGTCAGAATGGTCCGGCTCTGCGTGAAGGGGACACCCGCTTCCGTTCGCACTCGCTGATGCTGACGCTGGGCTACAACTTCGGTGGCGAAGAAGCGGCTCCGCCGCCTCCGCCTCCTCCGCCCCCGCCGCCTCCTCCGCCTCCTCCGCCCCCTCCTCCTCCTCCGCCGCCTGCGCCGGTGTGTGAGAAGGGTCCGTACATCGTGTTCTTCGACTGGGATAAGTCGGACATCACGCCGGAAGCCGCTTCGATCCTGGATTCGGCCGCTGCTGCCTATGGCAACTG
>JAGNTK010000194.1 GCA_017987575.1 Novosphingobium sp.
GGGTCGCCGTTGCAGATGTACGGAATCCGTACCATGCACGGCCTGCCGCGTGCTGCCTTACGGAGCTTGCTCACTCGAAACCATCCCGGAAGATCGCGCCTTCCACGATCACCACCGTTAACTCACTCGGCCGGTACTCAACACGCTGAGCAGAAATGCGCGATCCGTCAGGCAGGATCACCGTTAGCTGACCGCTTGCGGCGAGGATTGCTGCTAGCAGGGCCGCGATCACTGAACGCCCTCCATTGCGCGATCCGCTCCGGCGTCATCGTCAAAAGGCCAGTCGGTGTCGGTTCCTGTGCGCCATTCGTCGAATTCGTCCCGTTCCAGATCACCGCCGATATTTCGATCCCCGCCGCTTTCAGCGAGCGAATCAGGACCGCCGCTCCCGGATTGTGAGCGAGGATCTCGCGCCAGATTCGCGCCTTCCTCTCGCCCGCGCTCTCTGTGGTCCCGACGTAGCGCTTCGGCCCGTTCGACTTCGCCACCGTGGATTTCCTCGATCATCGCCAGAATTGCCGCGCCTTCCGCATCGCTCGCAGGGATGCACCAAGCAGGCACCGGCAGCTTGAGCCGGCCGCAGTTGTAGGTGGCGTGCGCCTTGGCCGTGAGGCTGGCGTTTTCAGGCCTGCGGGACCAATCCAGCGCGAAGGGCTGATGCGCCTGCGGCTTCGCAGCCGGATGCAGGATCGCGGCGGCTTGAGCGAGCGTCGGCCAGCGAATGCAGGTGAGGCGCAGTTCTCGGAACATCTCGGGAACGTCGGATTGCTTGACCGTCTGCCGGTACAGGTCCGCGCCCCATGTGTCGATAGCCGCGCCGAGCAATTCGGACGCCGGCTGACCTTCCAGGCTAAGCGGGATCAGGCCCCGTAACCCTTGCGCGATTTCCACTAGGAACCACTGCGGATAGCTCATCGATTTTCGCTCCGATTGCGTCATAGGCGGCGACGGTTTTGGGCTTGGCAGGACCGGCTCTGGCCCCGCCGCTATCGCGCAGCGGGAACACATCCCGCCAGCCGTTGCGGGTCGATTGGTCCAGGACGGCGGCGGGGTCGTGGCCTTGTGCCCGGAGCCGGTCTAGCTCCATGCAGACCAGCGAGGCGGCGCGGATTGTCATGGGGTGGCGGAGCTTGCGGCGGCTGGCCTCAAACCCTGCCCACGCCTCTTTGGGAACCCAGTCGGGGGTGACAAACACGCCGACCGGCGCAGCCGGTGGCTGCTTTTGCTTTTGCTTTTGCTTTTGCTTTTTATCTGGTGTTGGTGTTGGTGTTGGTGGGGTGACTTCGGTGGAAGTTGTGGACACTTGTGGACATTCTGCGGACAAACCAGCGCGCTTTTTGGCCTTGTAGTCGCGCCAGTATTCGCGCCGTTCCTCGGCTGAGCGGATCGCCCGATACTTGCCGTGGTTCAGTAGCCGCCAGCCGCCATCCAACGGGGCTATACGGCGACCGTCATGGTCATGGGTACGGGACCATTGGTCGGGGGCCGATAACGTCGCCAGGGCAGCAATGGTTTCGTCTAGTGGCACGTTGGCTATGCGAGCCAGTCCCGGCACCGAGGCGTAGACCGCCCCATGCTGGTCTGACATGGCCAGCATCGTGATCCAGACTAGGCGGGTTCCGGCCGGCTCCTGCCATACGGTGGACGCCGTAATCGAAGCAAACAGCTTCGTGTAGGTGTCGCTCATAGGGCCGGCACTCTCGTAGCCGGGCACGCCGCCATGGTGTCCACGTATGCGCCCTTTGTCGGCGCGGGCACGGGGGTCATCCCCGCTGGCGGAACAACATCGATCACGCGGCAGCGCCCCAGATCAGCGCCTCTTTCCGGATGCGGCCATCGCTGGCGCGCTCGATCCGCAGCGCAAAGTCTGGGGTGACCCTGCGCTCGCCATTGCAGACGCGGCAGACCAGGGCAGGGGATACACCGAGCACGGCGGCGGCCTTGCGGACGCCCCCCGCGCTGGCAACGTAGGTTTTGACGACTTCAGCGGGAGTGTGCATAGTCCGCGCAGCCTACAGCGGCGGTTTTGCGCCGTCAACAAATCTTGTTGCTGCGCCGCACAATCGAAAGATGTTGACAAGGCGGAAGGGCCGGCTATAGTGGCGTTGTGGCGATAGGCCACGGTGTATCGGAGGGTTAACAATGTCTGCCGCAGTCGATGCTGATCTGGCCCGCCACTACCGCCAGTTGGACGACGCCGAGCGTTTCGACCGCGCCGTCGAGGCCCGCGCCGAAGACGCTTACAGCGACCCGCACGCGATGCTTGAAGCCGCGTCATGGTTCGCAGAATGCCCGCGCACGGCCGCAGACAAGGCCACGGCGCGGCTGTTCGGTGAGGTGCTGGTGTACGCGACCCAATGGGCGCGGGCGTTCCACGAGGCCCCCGAGGCCGGGATGCTTGAGGGTATCGCCGCCAAGCTCGTCATCGCGGCGCGGAAACTGGATCTGGACGCCACGCTGGCCGATGTGATGACGCGCAACGCCACCGAATGGGTGTTGGCGCGGGAACGCGAAGCACGCGACGACGACCCGAGGATCGACTGATGAAGGCGTGGTATTTCAGCGAAGTCTCATGCCGCCTGCGCCACGGCGATAACCGGCCTATCGCGGCCGGCGTTACCCATGAGGTAGCCGGCGAGCCGGTCCTGTGCGAGCGCGGATTGCACGCCAGCGTGCGGCCGATTGACGCGCTTTGGTACGCGCCAGGGCCGATGATTTGGCGCGTTGAACTCGGCGGCACCATCGTCAAGGGCGATGACAAGCTATGCGCGACCGAGCGTACATACCTGTGGGGATTCGATGCCACCGCGATGCTGCGCGAGTTTGCGCGCAAGTGCGCGCTCGATGTGATCCACCTTTGGGCCGCGCCGGAAGTCGTCAAGACCTATCTGAAGACTGGCGATGAGTCGATCCGGGCCGCAGCGGGGGACGCAGCGCGGGCCGCAGCGGGGGACGCAGCGGGGGCCGCAGCGCGGGCCGCAGCGGGGGCCGCAGCGCGGGCCGCAGCGGGGGCCGCAGCGTGGGCCGCAGCGGGGGCCGCAGCGGGGGGCGGACAAAACAAGCGGCTCATGTCACTCATCCGCAAGTGGAGGACGAAATGACTTCCGCAATGCTCATCTGGGCCATTGGCCTTGCAGCTATCAGCTTTTCGCTTGGCTTCATCATCGGCGCGCTGCTGCGGGTGGGCGAGTAATGGACCCG
>JAGNTK010000195.1 GCA_017987575.1 Novosphingobium sp.
AGGCAGCGGATCGCAGACCAGATCAGCCGGAGCGGAAACGGGGGCCGCCGCCCCATAGAGTTTCACATAGCCCGCCCCGGCCCCTTGCGCGGCCTCTGCAGCGAGCAGCGCCGCCCCCGGCATCGCCCCTGCGATCACACCAAGCAGGCCGCGTGTGTATTTGTGCGCTCCAGCCGCAGGCGCAGTCAGGTCAGGCTGGCCGATCGCCAGTGCAACGTCATCCACTGACCCGATCCCGATATCGATCAGCCGCAGTGCCCCCATCCTGGCAACCGCTGGCATCAAGAAATGCGCGGGTTTCCATGCGCCGAGGGCAAGGGTCAGATCATAGCCGGGCAAATCGATATTGAGTGGCTTCCCCAAATCGGTGTCGATACCGCTCGGCAGATCGATGGCCACGCGCAAGTGATGCGCCGCGGCCAGCCGGTTCAGCAGCACCAGATCATCCACATCGAGCGGCCGGGTCAGCCCAGTGCCGAACAGGCAATCGACGAACACTTCGCCGCGCCGATCGGCGTCTGCCCCCAGCACTTTGCCGCGATAGAGGTCGCGGGCATTTTTGGCCGCCGGTGTCGCGGGTTCAGCCGCCAGAACCACCGCCACATCGCCGCCGCGTTGCCGGATCGCCTCGGCAATCACCCAGCCATCGCCGCCGTTGTTGCCGGGGCCGCACAGCACCGTCACCGGCCGGCCGCCGGAGACCCGCCAGACCCATTCAGCCGCGCCCTGCCCGGCGCGCTGCATCAGTTCATCGACGCTGGTGCCTGATGCAATCAACCGCTGCTCCGCTGCGCGCATCTGCGCGGCGGTCAGCACGGGATCATTTGGCCGGCGCATTGGCCTTTGCCGGAATGACATAGCGATCAGGGCCGAGTATCACTTCGAACCGATCACCCTTGAGAGCCGACTGGCTCTGGTCCGCGCCATCTGCGGCGAGCAGATTCTGGCCATCCTTGCTCACTTCGAGCCGGCGGAAAGCGCCATCCGGGTGGCGGACCACAATCACCTGCGCGCCATCGACCGTGGTGCGTTCGGCCCGGCAGTCGTCCTTGAATTCCTGGGATCCAGCGAGAGCGCAGAACACCGGCTCGTCGTTAGCTTCGGCTGGCGGGGCGAATTCTTGTGAGCAAGCGCCCAGCAGCAACGCGCTACTCATCCAAAGCGCTGACTTGGCGATCATTTCCGCACCAGTTGCGTCACATCGCGGACCGCGCCGCGCGCCGCGCTGGTGGTCATCGCGGCATAGGCTTGCAGCGCAGGCGAAACCTTGCGCGGGCGCTCCTTGGCCGGTGCCCAGCCCTTGGCATCCTGCGCCGCGCGGCGCGCCGCCAGCACGTCTTCAGAAACAGCCAGATTGATCGTGCGGTTCGGAATGTCGATCTCGATCAGATCGCCGTTCTCAACCAGCCCGATTGCCCCGCCTTCAGCCGCTTCGGGCGAGGCATGGCCGATCGACAGGCCCGATGTGCCGCCTGAAAAACGCCCATCTGTCAGCAGTGCGCACTCTTTGCCCAGCCCCTTCGATTTAAGGTAGCTGGTCGGGTAAAGCATTTCCTGCATGCCGGGGCCGCCGCGCGGTCCTTCATAGCGGATCACCACCACGTCGCCCGCCACGACCTGCCCGGTCAGGATCGCGGTGACCGAGGCGTCCTGGCTTTCGAACACCTTGGCCGGGCCGGTGAACTTGAGGATGCTGTCATCCACGCCAGCCGTTTTGACGATGCAGCCATCGAGCGCGATATTACCGAACAGCACTGCGAGGCCGCCGTCCTGGCTGAACGCGTGCTCCTTGCTGCGGATAACGCCATTCTCACGGTCAAGGTCGAGTTCCTTCCAGCGCCGGTCCTGGCTGAACGCAGTCTGGGTTGGTACCCCGCCTGGTGCGGCCTTGTAGAAGTGTTGCACCGCCGGATCGTTGGTGCGTTTGACGTCCCATTTATCGAGCGCGTGGGCCATGGTCTGGCTGTGGACGGTCGGCAAATGCGTGTGGAGCAGCCCGGCCCGGTCCAATTCGCCCAGGATCGCCATGATCCCGCCGGCCCGGTGGACATCTTCCATGTGGACGTCGCTCTTGGCCGGGGCGACCTTGGACAGGCACGGCACCTTGCGGCTCAGCCGGTCGATATCCTGCATGGTGAAATCAAGTTCCGCCTCGTGCGCAGCGGCCAGCAGGTGCAATACCGTGTTGGTCGATCCGCCCATCGCGATATCGAGGCAGACGGCGTTTTCAAACGCTTCAAAGCTGGCGATATTGCGCGGCAGGGCGGTTTCGTCGTCCTGCTCGTAATAGCGCTTGCACAGCTCGACCGCCGTGCGGCCGGCCTGCAGGAACAGCTCCTTGCGGTCCGCGTGGGTGGCGAGCTGCGATCCGTTGCCGGGCAGCGACAAGCCCAAGGCTTCGGTCAGGCAGTTCATCGAATTGGCAGTGAACATGCCGCTGCATGATCCGCAGGTCGGACAAGCCGAACGTTCGATTGCTGTCACGTCCTCATCGGAAATGTTGTCATCGGCGGCGGCAACCATCGCATCGATCAGATCGATGGCAACTTCCTTGCCGTTTAACACAACCTTGCCGGCCTCCATCGGCCCGCCGGAGACGAACACCACCGGGATGTTGATCCGCAGCGCCGCCATCAGCATTCCGGGCGTGATCTTGTCACAGTTGGAAATGCAGACCATCGCATCGGCGCAGTGGGCGTTGACCATGTATTCGACAGAGTCAGCGATCAGATCGCGGCTGGGCAGCGAATAGAGCATCCCATCGTGGCCCATCGCAATGCCATCATCGACCGCGATGGTGTTGAATTCCTTGGCAACACCGCCCGCCGCCTCAATTTCGCGCGCGACCAGCTGACCCAGGTCTTTCAAGTGGACATGGCCCGGCACGAACTGGGTAAAGCTGTTGACCACCGCGATGATCGGCTTGCCGAAATCGCCATCCTTCATCCCCGTCGCCCGCCACAGCCCGCGCGCGCCAGCCATATTGCGGCCATGGGTGGAAGTGCGGGAACGATAGGCGGGCATGAAACGATCTTTCGTGAAACGGGACTTCGCAGCGGCCCTACACGCCTATTCCCCCAGCTTCAACGCCACTTCGTTGCCGATCCGCGCCAAGCGCTCGGCCCATTCGGCGTGCTGGGCAGCTGTAGCGATCTGATCCTGCCGCACTTCAATGCCCAGATAGGGCCGCCCATCGGCTTC
>JAGNTK010000196.1 GCA_017987575.1 Novosphingobium sp.
GCGCCCGCTTGGCGATACCGCCTTTCTCGACCGGGTAGCGACCCTCTTGGGCCGCGATCCGAAACCGGGTAAGCGGGGTCCGAAGAAGCGGCAGGAAGGTGAGTTAAGTGCACTGTCACCGTAATTTGTTACAATTGCGCGCTATCGGCATAGGATTAAATTATGAATTACACGATTTTCTTATTATTCATAATTTCTATTGGAATAATATTTAATTTATTTAGATATATTAAAAATAGAAATTTAAATCCGACACACGCAGTCAGCAAACTCAATGTAATTTTTTTAGCAATTGTTTCTTTTTCTCTGATTTCTCATTCACTGTCATTATTTTATATTGCGAACCATGCTGAGCCAGGTGAGATAACCGCGAATTTGATTATGACTTGTTTTACATTTATTGGTGGAATTTGCGGCATTGTAAACGCACAATTAGCATTTCGAGATAGGTAATTACGAGTTACGGTGACACGTGCAACAAGGATTACGGTGACAGTGGATTACGGTGGGATTACGGTGACAGTGCACTAATTTGAGATCCGGCCCAAGTCACGACGGACTTTCATAACGGCCCATCTCCCCCGCCTAGTCTCCTCCCCGGCATCCCGCATCACGTCACTTGGGGCACCACTGCGCAGCTCATGGGTGGCAGTTGGCGAAGCGCCGCCTCCCGAAGGCATCGCAGCTCCGGCATAGGGATCATAGGCCGGCGGCGTGGGCACGGCGGGTGGGGGAACGTCGAAAGTAGCCGGTCCTGACATCGCAATCGGGCCGCGCGCTTCACCAGTCAGACCAAGTAGCCCCCGCGCAATGCTCGGCGCGCCGAACAGGACAAAGCACCCCAGCACCACCAACCCGCCGCGCCGCAGCGAGAGCCTGCCGCCGAGCAGCGAAAACCCGAACCAGGCCACCGCGATCACTGCGATCCCGGTGCCAACTGGCCCGGTCAGCCAGCCTTCGATCCCGCTCAGCCCAGCAAACGGCGCTGGCGGATCGGCAGAGCTTGAGGCGGCGAAGCCGCTGGGGCGGATGAATCTGGCGCTGCGCCGGATGCGTTCGGCTGAGGATGAGGCGTTGTCACTGCGCGGCGAACTGGCGTAAGCTAAGGACGACGACGCTGCGGGGCGCGCCGGGTTTGGCGAACATCACACCACAATTGCAGAGCCTAGACGCGCTCGATGGGCAGGTTGCCGAGGTGATTGCGACGCTCGCTGATCTGGGCATCGGGGCAGTGCGCGAGGACATCGCAATCGAACCCGCATTCTGGGCGCAGTATCCCGGCAACTTTCGCTCCATCGCGCGCTTCCATTGCCTGAATCACAAGTGCGCATTTTTGGCCCGATTGTTGAGCCAGCGGCCCTTCTCGCGGTGGTCGAGATTGCTCTGACAGCACCCTATTGTTGATTAAGCTGCGAGTTGCAATTCGAGCCGGGCCCAGATTTCAACCAGGGCCTTGGTCAGATCGCGCATCATCGCTTCGGTGTGGGCGGGGCCGGGGGTAAAGCGCAGCCGCTCGGTCCCGCGCGGTACGGTTGGGTAGTTGATTGGCTGCACATAGACCCCGTATTCGGCCAGCAGCACATCCGAGATCTTCTTGGCCTTGACCGGATCGCCCACCATCAGCGGTACGATGTGGGTGGTTGAGAGCATCACCGGCAGACCGGCCTCGCGCAGCATTGCCTTCAGCATCGCGGCATTGGCTTGCTGGGCTTCGCGTTCAACACTTGAACTCTTGAGGTGGCGGACCGAGGCGAGCACGCCCGCGACCAGCACGGGGGACAGGCTGGTGGTGAAAATGAAGCCGGGGGCATAGGAGCGGATCACGTCGATGATCCGGCTGTCAGCCGCGATATAGCCGCCCATCACGCCGAACGCCTTGCCCAGCGTGCCTTCGATCACATCGATCCGGTGCGCGGCTTCATCACGGTCGGTGATCCCGCCGCCGCGCGGCCCGTACATGCCGACCGCGTGAACTTCGTCGATATAGGTCAGCGCGTTGTATTTTTCCGCAAGGTCGCAGATCGCATGGATCGGGGCGACATCGCCTTCCATCGAATAGACGCTCTCGAACGCGATCAGCTTGGGCGTCTCGGCGTCTTCGGCGGCCAGCAGTTCTTCGAGGTGGGCCAGATCGTTGTGGCGCCAGACGCGCTTTTCCGCGCCAGAATTGCGGATCCCCGCGATCATGCTGGCGTGGTTGAGTTCGTCCGAAAAGATCACGCAGCCCGGCAGAACCTTGGCCAGCGTCGATAGCGTTGCGTCGTTCGAGACATAGCCCGAAGTGAACAGCAGCGCGCCGTCCTTGCCGTGGAGGTCAGCCAGCTCGGCTTCCAGATCGACGTGATAGTGCGTGTTTCCGCCGATGTTGCGGGTCCCGCCAGATCCGGCGCCGACATCGTGCAGCGCTTCTTCCATCGCGGCGATAACCTTGGGGTGCTGGCCCATCGCAAGGTAATCGTTGGAGCACCACACCGTGATGTCCTTGGGGCCATTGTGCCCGGCAAAGCAGCGCGCATTGGGGTAAGCACCCTTGTTGCGCAGGATGTCGATGAACACGCGGTAACGCCCTTCGGAATGAAGCCGGTCCAGCGCCTGATCAAAAATATGCTCGTAGAGCCGCATTGCTTCTACTCCAGTTCAGTTTGCCGCTGCGGGCCGAGCTGTTGGTTGCCCTGCCAGTTCCGGGCGACCCTGCCAGCCATAGCCAGCCAGCGCGATCAGGATGGCCACCAGCGCCAGTTCGAGGGCAGGCCGCGAGCAGCGCTTGCTGACAAATAGCGCCCCAAAACAGGCCGCGCAGAGAGCCAAAGCCAGGATCCAGCCCATCATGATTTGCTCACCTTGACGCGCCGCGAGACAAGCCAGCCGCCGCCGACCAAGGCAAGGAGCGGCAGGATCCATAGCGGCATGGTTGCAGGTTTTACTTCCGGCTGGAACGTCACCCAGTCGCCATATTTTTCGATCAGCATTGCGCGAACGGCTTCAGGAGAGTCCCCGGCGGCAATCCGTTCGCGGATAACGCGGCGCATATCCCCCGCTAGTCCGGCATTGCTGCCTGAAATCGGCTGTCCCTGGCAAACCACACAGCGGATTGCATCCATCAGCCCCAGCGCTTGGGATTCCTGAACCGGGTCTGGCAATGACACTTCAGCGTAATCCTGCGCAGAAGCTGACGTTGCAGCCA
>JAGNTK010000197.1 GCA_017987575.1 Novosphingobium sp.
AGCCGCGCCGCCTATCGCGGGGATTCGCCCGATCACTGGCACTATGCCGCGGCCAAAGCCGGGATGATCGGCATGCACAAAACCATCGCGCGGCACTATGCCAGCAAGGGCGTGATGAGCTATGCGATTTGCCCCGGCTTTACCGATACCGCGATGGCCGGGGACTATCTTGCCAGCCGGGGCGGTGCGGGATTGCTCGCCGATATCCCGCTGGGCCGGGTCGCCACCCCTGAAGAAATCGCCAGCATCGCCATCTACTGCGGGCTCGACGCGCCCGAAAGCATGACGGGGGCGGTGCTCGACGCCAATGGAGCTAGTTATGTTCGGTAGAATTGCTGTCGCCAGTCTCGCCTTGCTGACACTCGGCACGGTGGAACCGGTCAAGCGCCCCGGCGCGAGTGCCGACATCGCCGCTGCTTGCGGAGACCGTGACGGCTGGTCTGACCCTGCTCCGCCTGCGAAAATTCACGGCAACAGCTGGTACGTGGGCACCTGCGGAATCACCGTGGCACTGGTTGAGACCAAGGCTGGACTGGTGCTGATCGACACAGGACCAGAGGACGCCGCACCGCATGTGCTGGCGAATATCAAAGCATTGGGGTTCGATCCCAAGGCGATCAAGTGGCTGTTGATGACGCATGAGCATTTCGACCATGTCGGCGGGATGGCAGTCATCCAAAAGGCCACTGGCGCCAAGCTGCTGGTCAGCCCCGGCGCGGAAAATGCAATGCGCACCGGCAAGGCTGATCCCAACGATCCGCAGGCTAACTGGCTGGCGAAATACCCGATGACGCCAGTACGGGTGGACCACGTGCTGCGCAGTGGCGGGATGTTGAAGGTCGGCGGCACCCGCTTCACCATGCACGTAAACCCGACGCATTCGCCTGGTTCTGCCAGTTGGACGTGGCAGAGCTGTGAGGGCGGGAAATGCCTGACCATCGCCTACGCCGATAGCGTGAACGCCCTTTCGGCCGATGACTATCACTTCACCCAACATCCGGAACGGGTCGAAGCGGCCCGCCATGGTCTGCGTGTAATTGAGGCGCTGCCCTGCGATTTGCTGCTCACCCCGCACCCCGGCGGCAGCAGCCTGCTCGAACGGCTTTCCGGCAAGGAACCGCTGACCGCACCGCGCGCCTGCATCACCTATGCCGCGGCCGGCAGCGACCGCCTGTCGAAGCGATTGGCCAAGGAAGCCGCCGCCAAATGAGCTGGAAACTGATCGCCCTCGCCCCACGCGGGGTGATCGAGGCTGCGCTGCTGGCGCATGAGGACGCTGCTGACTGGGACCCGGAAATCGTCATTTCCGGCAGCGAGGTGGCCGAAGACAAGCCAGAGGACTGGCAACTTGAAGCCTGGATGGATCGTCCGCCGATCCGCCGCGACAAAGCCGCCATTGCCGCGCTGTTCGGCAAACGCGCACCGCAGTTGAAGGTCGAAAAACTGCCCGATATCGATTGGCTGACCCACAGCCAGCAAGGGCTGGAACCGATTCGCGCGGGCCGGTTCTATGTCCACACACCAGATCATCCACCACTGGCCCAGCCAGGTGTCCGCGATTTTGTGATACCGGCCAGTCAAGCGTTCGGCACCGGCCAGCACGCCACCACCGCCGGGTGCCTTGAGATGCTGGGCGAAATGAAGGCGCGCGGTGTGGTGGTGCGCAATTGCGCCGATATCGGCACCGGCACCGGCCTGCTGGCCTTTGCCGCGCTGGAGCTATGGCCGCGGGCGTTGGCCACGGCGAGCGACATCGATGCGGTCTGCCTAGATGTGGTAGCGGACAATTGCGCCGCCAATGCCGTGCCGATGGGTGCCCGCCCGGGCGAACTGACCATGCTGGTTGCCGACGGGATGGAGCACCCGCTGCTCGCAGCGCGTGGGCCCTATGACCTGATCATCGCCAATATCCTCGCCGGGCCGCTGATCGATCTCGCCCCGCATTTTGCCGATCACCTGTTGCCGGGTGGGCACCTGCTGCTGGCGGGGCTGCTTGAAACGCAAGAGGCGCAGGTCCGCAAGGCTGCACGCCGCGCTGGTCTGCGGATCGCAGAACGCAAGATCAATGGCGACTGGTCAATTCTGTGGCTGCGCAAACGCGCCCGGCCCGCTGCGTGAGCCTGCGCGATTTCCTGATTTTGATCGCGATCTGTCTGGCCTGGGCGGCCAATAACATCGTCAGCAAGCTAGTCGTCTCAAGCTGGCACGTGCCGCCACTGATGTATGGCGCGCTGCGGTTCGGGATCGTCTTTCTGGCCACACTGCCCTGGCTGCTGCCAATGCCGCGCCCGCGCTGGCGGATCGTGCTGGTCGGGCTGTTGATGGGCGGGGGAACCTTTGCGTTGCTGTTCATCGGGTTCAAGACCGTGACCCCGTCTGAAGCCGCCGTGGTCAGTCAGGCCGGGGTGCCGATCACCACTTTGCTGTCAATCGTGATGCTGGGGGAACGGGTTCACTGGCGCCGCGCACTGGGCATCGCCTTGACGCTGGCAGGCGTGCTGGTGGTGGTGTGGGAGCCGGGCTTTGCGATATCCACCGGCATGATCTTTGTACTGTCGGCCGCACTGTGCGGGTCGCTCGGTGCGGTGATGATGAAGCAGATGGACGAGATCGCGCCGCTGCGGCTGCAAGCCTGGGTTGGGATCACCGGTTTTGCGGTGCTGACCCCGATCACGCTACTGCTCGACCGGCCAGACTGGCACTTTGTGACCGAAGCAGGCTGGCCATTTCTGGCCGCGCTGCTCTATTCAGCGCTGGTCGTATCGGTGCTGGCCCACACCGCCTATTATGTGCTGATCCAGCGCTACGAAGCGAACCTGCTTGCGCCGTTGACGCTGATCACCCCGCTGGCGACGATCGCCTTGGGGATCGCGATTACGGGGGATCACCTCGATACCAAGATGATCGTCGGTACCGGGATTGCGCTGTTGGGCGTGCTGATCGTAGCGCTGCGGCGGACCGGCGCACCGATCCCGCAGACGCAAGAGCGCAGTTGACCCCGCAGATCAGTTGATCGCGTTGGCAACCTTGGTGGCAGTATCGGTATAGCTGGCGGAAACGCTGCTGCCCAAACCGGCAACCCCGCCCAGAATCGCGACGGCGATAAACACCAGCAGCAGACCCATTTCGACCCCAGCCAACCCGCGGGTATCGGCCATCAATG
>JAGNTK010000198.1 GCA_017987575.1 Novosphingobium sp.
ACATCATCGGCGTCGCTCAGACCGGGACCGGCAAGACTGCCAGCTTCGTGCTGCCGATGATCGACATTCTGGCCCACGGCCGCCGCCGCGCGCTGATGCCGCGGAGCCTGATCCTTGAGCCGACCCGTGAGCTCGCCGCACAGGTGGCGGATGAATTTGCGCTCTATGGCGTCAACCACGATCTCAAGATGGCGCTGTTGATTGGCGGCGTGCAAATGGGTGATCAGGTCAAGGCGCTGAAAGACGGCGTTGACGTGCTGATCGCCACCCCGGGCCGGCTGATGGACCTGTTTGAGCGCGGCAAGATCCTGCTCACGGGCTGCGATCTGCTGGTGATCGATGAGGCGGACCGGATGCTCGACATGGGCTTTATCCCCGACATCGAAACCATTTGCTCAAAGCTTCCGGCCCAGCGCCAGACCCTGCTGTTCAGCGCGACCATGCCGCCGCCGATCAAGAAGCTGGCCGATAAGTTCCTGACCAATCCGAAATACATCGAAGTGGCACGGCCCGCCTCGACCAACACCCAGATCGTCCAGTTCAAGGTGCCGGTCGCCAATGCGCGGGCCAAGCGCGATGTGCTGCGGACCCTGCTGCGGACCGACAACGTCAACACCGCGATGATCTTTTGCAACCGCAAAACCACCGTGCGCGATCTGGCCAAGACGCTAAAACAGGACGGCTTTTCGGCGGGTGAAATTCATGGCGACATGGACCAATCGGCGCGGATCGCAGAGCTCGACCGGTTCAAGGACGGCACGATCAACATCCTGTGCTGCAGCGATGTTGCCGCGCGCGGTCTGGATGTGAAGGGCGTTAGCCACGTCTTCAACTATGACACCCCCTGGCATCCGGACGATTACGTCCACCGCGTCGGCCGCACCGGTCGCGCTGGCGCCACCGGCCGCGCCTTCACACTGATCGCGCCTGAAGATGCCGAAGCGATCGCCAATGTCGAAAAGCTGACCGGCGGAAAGCTGACCGTGTTTGAAATGGGCGGCGCGGCCAAAGCTGCACCGCAAAGCGAAGACAAACCGGAACGCGCCCCCCGCGCTGAACGCGCACCCCGCGCCGCCAAGCCGGAACGCGCACCGCGTGCCCCGCGTGAGGAGCCTGAGGTTCAAACCGAAGCCCCGCAGGCCGAAAAGCCACGTCAGGACCGCCCCAAGCGGGATGGCACCAAGCCGCCCAAGGCAGAACCCAAGGCGAAGGCTGCTGCCGATGATGCTGGTGACGACGTCTGGAACGGCCCGGTCCCCAGCTTCCTGGGGGTTTCGGCGCTGTAATCCTCCCCGGAATGGGGAGGGGGACCATCCGCGAAGCGGATGGTGGAGGGGTACGCGCGGTGATCACTCCGCCAGCGTCACGCGCCCTTGGCAAACCTCGACGATGCGGGCAACCGCCACCTCGATCTCTTCAAGCACGACTTTTGCGGGCACTCGCAGAGTCGCGATCAGTTGTGACCGCAAATAGGCTGATCGCGCTTCATCCTTCTTCCTGGCGCCAGCATTGTCGTGCCCCCAGCCGTCAACTTCGATCGCTAGGCGGGCTGAAGTGCAATAGAAATCAAGGATGTAATGGCTTGCCGGGTGTTGGCGACGAAATTTGAAACCGCCCGGGCGTTTGCGCAGTTCCTTCCAGAGCATGACTTCCGGCAGGCTCATCGATGCGCGCAATTCGCGAGCGCGGAGCAGCGTGTCTTTCGGCCCATTGATCACCGCGCGTACCCCTCCACCACATTCGGTGGTCCCCCTCCCCTGAAGGGGAGGATTCTCACTCCACCAGCTTCACAAAGCTATCAATCACCCGCTTTGCCCCAGCCGTCTCAAACTCGATTTCGAGCTTGTTGCCTTCTTGCGCGGTGATCGTGCCGTAACCGAACTTTTCGTGGAACACCCGCACCCCTACGCCGACATCGCCGCGCGGCTTGGCGGCGAAACTGGCGGCGCTGCGAGTGGCTTCGGGCAAGCGGCGCGGGCTGGCGTCATAAGGCTGAGATGCAGCACGCTGCCAGCCGGGGCCGCGGGTCATCGTCCGGCCGGGTTGGCTGGCGACATGGGCGAAGGGATCGCCGCCTTCCGACCATTGCGCGCGCCATAAGGATGCCCCGCCGGATAGCGTCGATTCCTGCTCGATATGCGCCTCGGGCAGATCACCGATGAAGCGGCTGGGGATCGAGCTGGTCCACTGGCCGTAAATCCGCCGGTTGGCGGCATGCATAATCGTGCAGCGCCGCCGCGCGCGGGTGATGGCGACGTAGGCGAGGCGGCGTTCCTCCTCCAGACTGGCAAGGCCACCTTCGTCCATCGCCCGCTGGCTGGGGAACACGCCTTCCTCCCAGCCGACCAGAAAGACGTGATCGAACTCCAACCCCTTGGCTGCGTGGATCGTCATGATCGTCAGCTTTTCGGCGCTGTCGTTGGCCTCATTGTCCATCACCAGACTGACGTGTTCGAGGAAATCGCCAAGCGTTTCGTATTCCTCCATCGCGCGGGCCAGTTCGGCGAGGTTTTCGAGGCGGCCTGCGCTCTCCGCACTCTTCTCAGCCTGCAACGCGTCGGTATAGCCGCTTTCTTCCAGTACCTGCCGGACCAGTTCGGCCGGGGACAGCACCTTGGCCGCATCGCGCCACCGCGCGACGCCGCGCATGAAATTGAGCAGCGTGCCGCGCGCGCGCGCCGGAAGCTCATCGGTATCGACAATCTCGACCGCCGCCAGACTCAGCGGAATCGCCCGCGCCCGGGCATGGCGGTGGATCTTCTCCAGCGTCTTGTCACCCAGCCCGCGTTTGGGGCTGTTGTAGATCCGCTCAAACGCCAGATCGTCGCTCGGTTGGCTGATCAGCCGCAAATAGCCCAGCGCATCGCGCACTTCGGCACGCTCATAGAACCGGAACCCGCCGACGATCTTGTAAGGGACGCCGGTCGCAATAAACCGGTCTTCGAACTCGCGGGTCTGAAACTGCGCGCGGACCAGAATTGCGACCGTGGCAAGACTGGCGCCTTCGCGTTCCAGCCGTTCGGCCTCCTCGCCGACCCGGCGGGCCTCTTCGGGGCCGTCCCACACGCCGATCACGCGCACCTTGTCGCCGCCGTTCTTCTCGGTCCATAGCGTCTTGCCAA
>JAGNTK010000056.1 GCA_017987575.1 Novosphingobium sp.
TCGGCTTCGAGCGGCTGGGCTTCGGCATAGGCGGCCATATTGTCCCGTCCGTCGAGGAACAGCATCCGCACCTCGTCGCTCTCATAGGGCGGATCGCCTGCCTCGGTGTGGCGCAGCCCAGACCGCATCTGAAGCAGCTGGCGCAGCGTAATCTCGCCGCGCGGATCGCCGCTGCGCTGCCAGGCCGGAATCGGCACGCTTTCATCAAGCCGCAGCCGCCCATCGGCAACCAGTTCGCCAATCATCACGCCGGTTACGGTCTTGGCCATCGACCATGAGATGAAGCGGGTGTTTTCGTGATAGCCCGGCGCATAGCGTTCAGCGACGATCCGGCCATTGTGCAGCACCAGCACGGCCCGGGTCTCGCCCAGTTCATCGGCACTGAACAGGGCATCGACCGCGCGGGCGAGTGTTTCGCGGTTCACCCCTGGCTTGTCGATCACAGCTTTCAAAGCCACTTCGCTGAGCGGCGGCGGAGGCGGTGCGGCGCCGCGATCCTGCCCGCAGCCGATCAGGGCTGGCAGAGCAAGCAGCGGCAAGATAAAGGACTTTCGAAAGTCGGGCATCACGCCTGCTTCCCTTGCCCAAAGGCTCGACAATGGCAACCGTCAAACAGAACCCCGCCACCAGATCGCCTTGGCGACGCCGCGCGCTGCTGCTTGGGATCGGCCTGATCGCCGCATTGCTGACATTGTTCTGGAAGCCGCTGAATGGCTATGCCGATGCCGGCGCAGCCTATGGTGCGCGGGTCGCCTGCTCATGCCGGTTCGTCGGCGGGCGCGAATTGGCTGACTGCGCCAAGGATTTTGAGCCCGGGATGGAGCTTGTGCGCTTGTCCGAGGACCTCAAGGCCAAGAGCGTCACGGCCAGCTTCCCTTTGCTCGCCAGCCACACCGCTACATACCGCGAGGGGCCAAGCTGCCAGCTTGAGCCATGGGCGAGCTGATCGGACGGTAACCGATTGACTACATTCCTTTGCTAGGCGTTTGTTGATGACCGATATTGCAATCCATCCTGTTGTGTTGTGCGGCGGCAGCGGCACCCGGCTGTGGCCGCGCAGCCGCGCGATCAAGCCCAAGCCCTTTCTGCCGCTGGTTGGCACCGGCACGCTGTTTGAGGCTACGCTGGGCCGCTGCCCGCCCGCAGCCGGGTTCGCCGCACCGATCGTGGTGACCGGCGCCGCCCATTTGACCCATGTCGAAGCGCAGTGGCCCAAAGGCGTCGGCGGCGAAGTGATCGTTGAACCGTCTGCGCGCAATACTGCTGCAGCGATTGCGCTGGCCGCATTGCGCCTGCCCGAAGACGCGGTGATGCTGGTTTGTCCAAGCGATCATCACATCGCGGATAGCGCAGCGTTTCAGCGCGCTGCCCATGCTGCGGCCGAGCTGGCGTCGCAGGGCTGGCTGGTCTCCTTTGGAATTGCCGCCACTGCGCCCGAAACCGGGTTTGGCTATCTCCAACGCGGCGAGCCGCTCAGTGGACTGGGCTTTCAGGTCGCAAGGTTTGTCGAGAAGCCCGATCTTGAGCGCGCCAAGACCTTTCTGGCCGATGGCGGCTATGCCTGGAACGGCGGGATCTTTGCTTTTCGGGTCGGGACTTTCCTGGCCGAACTCGAAGCCCATCGCCCCGCCATCGCTGCGCAGGCCCGCGCAGCGGTGGCGGCCGGCCGGACCGAGGGAGCGCGGTTCTATCCCGATGCTGAGGCCTTTGCGGCGATCGACAGCGAATCGGTCGACTATGCCGTGATGGAAAACACGGCCTACGCCGCGATGGTTCCGGCCGATATGGGTTGGTCGGACATCGGCAACTGGGACGCTTTGCTGGCTGCGCGCAGCCGCGACGATCAGGGCAACTGCGCTCCCGCCAGCGCTGAACTGGTCGATTGCCGCAATGTTCTGGTCGAAAGTGACGGCCCGCGGGTTTCAGCGATTGGATTGGATGACGTGGTGATCGTGGTCGATGGCAATGACGTGCTGGTCACCACCCGCGCCGGGGCGCAATTGGTCGGCAAGCTGGGCGGCGCAGTCAACCAATGAGCCCGCTGCTGCCCACCCGGATGGTCGAACGGCCATGGGGGCGGACCAGCCTGCCCGCGCCTTTCGTTGCCCCGCAAGGCGAGCGGATCGGCGAAGTGTGGTTTGAGCCGCCGCCCATGCTCGAGCAACTGCTGGTCAAATATATCTTCACCAGTCAGGCGCTGTCGGTGCAAGTTCACCCGTCTGACGCGCAAGCGCCGGCGGGGCTGCGCGGCAAGGAAGAGTGCTGGCTGGTGATCGCGGCAGAGCCCGATGCCAAGCTGGGGATCGGATTTGATCAAGCCTTGTCCGCTGAAGCCATGCGCAAGGCCGCGCTCGACGGCAGCATCGAGAATTTGCTGACCTGGCACCCGGCCAGGCCTGGCGATTTCTTTTACATCCCGGCAGGCACGGTCCACGCAATCGGTGCCGGGATCGGCCTGATCGAAGTCCAGCAGAACAGCGACATTACCTATCGGCTCTATGACTACGGCCGTCCGCGCGAGCTGCATCTCGATGCGGGAATCGCGGTGGCGCAGGGTGAACCCTATCCGGCAGGCTTGCGCCAACAGGTCGCGCAGAACGGTGCGGTGGCCTTGGTCGATGGGCCGCATTTCCGGATCGACCGGCTCGACGGCCCGCCTGACGCGGCAACGGCAAAGCGCTATACCGGGGCGCTGCTGGTCATTCCGCTTAATGGGGAGGCGGAAGTGGGCTGTGAACTGGTCAAAAGCGGTGAATGCGCTGTGGCTGCTTCGCTAGCCGAAGTCGCGGTCTCAGGCCGGTGCCTGATTGCCCAGCCATGCGGTTAAACGCCTTCGGTCGAATCGATCCAGCCGCCACCGACCACCCGGTCGCCCGAATATAGTACTGCCGCCTGTCCTGGCGCGACGCCGTATTCTGGTTGGGCAAAGCGGATCGTGCAGTCTGCGCCGCCCCCCAGCGAACCTTCCAGCACTACCGGTACCGGCTTGGCCAATGAGCGGACTTTGGCGGTCAGTGGTCCGTCGGGCAGTGGTCCGATCCGGTTGGTCTCGACAATCCGCGCTGCGCCTACTGCCAGCAGGATCTTCGGACCGACCAGCACGCGGCGTCCCGGCGCGTCAAGTGCAGTGACGTAGAGCGGCTCGGGCTGACCGCCGATCTCCAGCCCACGGCGTTGACCAACGGTATAATGGATGATGCCCTGGTGCGTCCCCAGCACTTCGCCGGTGGTGGCATGAACGATCTCACCCGGCGCGCCGCCTTCGGGGCGGACGGAGCGGACGATCTTGGCATAGTCACCATCGGGGACGAAGCAGATGTCCTGGCTGTCGGGCTTGGCCGCGACGCGCAGCCCTTCGGCCTCGGCAATCGCGCGGACCTGCGGCTTGGGAAGGCCGCCCAAGGGAAAACGCAGATATTCGAGCTGCGCTTCGGTGGTGCCGTAAAGGAAGTACGATTGGTCGCGCGCTGGATCGAGCGCGCGGTGCAATTCAGAGCCCGCCGGGCCGATCACGCGGCGGACATAGTGCCCGGTCGCCAAACAGTCGGCGCCCAGCTCGCGCGCCATCGCGAACAGATCAGTGAACTTGGGGCCCATGTTGCAGCGAATGCACGGGATCGGAGTGCGTCCGGCGAGATATTCGTCGGCGAACCGCTCAACCACCTCTTCGCGGAACTGGCTTTCGTGGTCGATCACATGGTGGACGATCCCGAGCCGGTCGGCGACGCTGCGGGCATCGCGGATATCGTCCCCGGCACAGCAGGCGCCCTTGCGTGCGCTCGGTCCGTCCGATGCATAGAGTTGCAGGGTAACGCCGATCACTTCGGCGCCGCTGCGCGCGGCAAGAGCGGCCACCACCGAGCTATCGACCCCGCCTGACATGGCGACAACGATCCGCTTGTCCGAAAGCGGCGCAGGCAGCTGGAACAGGTCTGCAAGATCGGGAATCGTGGCGGTGTTCATCGTCGGGCGCCTTACACGGCAAGGCGGCGCATGGCAAAATGGCCCTGATCAGAGGTGGTGCAATTCGGTAAGCATTCTCAACAGGGGGTAAAGCCGCGCTTTACCTGATCTTGACCATGTCGCTCTATTGGTCGGTCCATGGAATTCGCAAGAGACCTTCTGGACAGCCTCCGCGCCCGGGCTTCAGCCCCAGCGCAAGGCATGCCAAGCGGCCGGATTGATTGGTCCGAACTGCACGCGCGGCTGGGCGCTGCCCATGCTGCCGCACGCGAGTTGTCGCTGAACACGAAGGGCAACTGCGGGCTTCCGGGCGGATTTACCGAATGGAAAACGGGCCGGGGTGCGAAACTGCAATCCTCAACGCCCGTTAACCGAACTGATTTAGCAGATGGAAAAGCTGCCGAGGGCAATGATGTTGCCATCGCCGGAGAAACCATAACCGGCGGTCGAGGATAATGATGATCGAAAACCAGAAAATCAGACCAGCGATGGTTATCGGGCCGCTCGGCGAACCGCTTACGCTCGATTCGCTTCCCAACCCGGGCACCACCCGCTGGGTCGTGCGGCGCAAGGCCGAAGTGGTAGCTGCAGTCAACGGCGGACTGCTGACCATCGACGAGGTTTGCGAGCGCTATAATCTGACGTTGGAAGAGTTCGCGTCATGGCAGCGCGCTGTGGATCGGTCGGGGATGCAGGGCCTGCGGGTCACCCGCATCCAGCACTACCGCGATCTTTACGAGCGCCAGTTGAAATACTGATCCGCTTCATTGCGTTAACCCGTGCGGCCGGGGCAAGCTCAATGCTTGCCCCGGCCGCCACCGTTTGGGTCTGTGCTGTTTGACGAAGCCACTGGACCGTCTGCCGAGCGTGGCATTGCCCTTGTCTGGTGACCCGCCTATGGCCGCAGATGCGAACCCTTCGCGTTTGGCCAGAAAAAGCAGGCCCTTGCGGCGGGTGCTATAGCAATGTAATACAGTTCGGACCGGCCTGCTGGAATTGCAGCAGTTTTACCGGTGGGACTTGGGCAAAACGGAAGCGGCGATGAACTTCGAAACGGGAATCAGTGCGGATCAGACCGCCAATGACAACCCCTTGCTGGTCGGGGGCGCCGAAGATCGCCGTTCGCGCCGCAATCTGATCGTGATTGCGCTGGTTGTATTGCTGGCGCTGGTAACCATTGCCTATTTTGTCACCCGCAGCGGCAGCGGCGCAGCAGCGGAAGAAAAGAAAGATCAAGCCCCAACGGTAACCGTGGTCACGCCGGGCCGGATTACCGTTGAAGGCACGATCAATGCCACCGGTACGCTGGCCGCCCGGCGTGAGCTGCCGGTGGGGATTGCGGGTGAAGGCGGTCAGGTTGTTTCGGTGCTGGTCGAGCCGGGCCAGTGGGTCCGGGCCGGACAGGTGCTGGCGGTGATCGACCGTTCGGTTCAGGTCCAGCAGGCTTCCAGTCAGAATGCCCAGATCCAGGTTGCCCGCGCCAACGCCGATCTGGCCGAAGCCAATTACCAGCGCGCTTTGAAGCTGGTCGACAAGGGCTTTGTTTCAAAAGCTGATGTTGACCGCCTGCGCGCGACCCGCGACGGCGCCTATGCACAGGTCCGCGTGGCCAATGCTCAGGCCGGGGTGCTTGGCGCACAAATGCGGCGACTTAACATTGTCGCTCCGGCGGCCGGACTGGTGCTGGAACGGCGGATTGAACCGGGTCAGGTCGTCAGCGGTGGGTCGGGGGTGCTATTCCGGTTGGCCAAGGGCGGCGAAATGGAAGTGAAGGCACAACTGGGCGAAGTCGATCTTGGCGGGCTCAGCTCTGGGGTCACCGCTCAGGTGACGCCCGTCGGCAGCGACAAGGTCTTTACCGGTCAGGTCTGGCAGATTGCTCCAGTGATCGACCCGACATCGCGGCAGGGTTCTGCCCGGATCGCACTGGCCTATGCCCCCGAACTGCGGCCCGGCGGTTTCGCTTCGGTAGCGATCAAATCTGGCACGATGGTTGCCCCGGTTCTGCCTGAATCGGCGATCCTGTCTGATGCGCAGGGCAGCTACGTCTACATTGTTGGCAAGGACAACAAGGTTGAACGGCGCGCCGTCAAGCAGGGCCGGATCACCCCGCAAGGAATCGTGATCGCTGAGGGATTGTCTGGCTCTGAACGGGTCGTTCTGCGGGCTGGCGGGTTCCTCCAGCCGGGTGAGACGATCAAGCCCGTCTCGCCAAAGCCCTGATGACCAGCCCGGCAGGAGCCAAGCGATGAATTTCAATAACATCTCGGCCTGGTGCATTCGCAACCCGGTTGTTCCCATTGTGTTGTTCATCGGGCTGATGCTGGCCGGGATGGTCGCCTTCTCGCAACTGAAGGTCCAGAACGATCCGGACATCGAATTTCCGGTGGTGATTGTTGTGATCAGCCAGCCCGGCGCGGCCCCGGCGGAGATTGAAAACCAGATCACCACCAAAATCGAGGCTTCGTTGCGCTCGGTTCAAGGGGTGCAGAATATCAGTTCGACTGCCCGCGAAGGCGGCAGTGAGACCGTGGTGGAATTCCAGATTGGGACCGACATCACCGAAGCGGTCAACGATGTGAAGAATCAAGTCGATCAGGCCCGTGGCAGCTTGCCCGACGGGATTCTGGAACCGCAGGTATTCAAAGCTGAGACCTCATCCGATCCGATCGGTTACTTCTCAATTTCGGCGGATGACATGACGCTCGAACAGCTGTCGTGGTTTGTCGATGACATCGTCGCCAAGCGCCTGCTCGCGGTCCCGGGCATGGCGGCGGTTGAGCGTGGCGGCGGGGTTGATCGGGAAATATTGGTGGTACTCGATCCGGGTCGGATGCAGTCAATCGGGGTTACCGCCAGCCAGATCAATGGGTCACTTCGCCAATTCAACGTCAATGCTGCGGGCGGCCGTTCGGAAATTGCCGGATCACGCCAATCGGTCCGCGTGCTGGGCAACTCTGCGACCGCCTATGAGCTTTCGCAGATCGATATCCCGATGGGCGGGGGCCGCACGGTCAAGCTGGCAGATGTTGCCCGGGTATCGGACAGCTACGGAGAGTTGACCTCGATCGGCAAGACCGATGGCAAGGCGGTGGTCACATTCTCGATCGCCCGTTCGCGCGGAGAATCCGATGTCTCGGTCTATGACGGGGCCGTGGCCAAGCTTGACCAGATCGAAAAGCAGAACCCGGGGATCAAGTTCAACCGGCTGTTCACCTCGGTTGACTACGTCAAGGCCCAGTACGAAAGCTCGATCGCCGCCATGGTCGAAGGCGCGGTGCTGGCCGTAATCGTGGTGTTTTTCTTCCTGCGCGATTGGCGCGCGACGATGATTTCGGCGATCGCGATCCCGCTATCAGCCATCCCCAGCTTCTGGTTCATCCAGTTGATGGGTTTCACGCTCAACCAGATGTCGCTCCTCGCCCTCGGGCTGGTCGCAGGTGTGCTGGTCGATGACGCCATCGTTGAGGTGGAGAATATCGTCAGACACATGCGGATGGGCAAAAGCGCTTATCAGGCCTCGATCGACGCGGCCGATGAAATCGGGCTGGCGGTGGTTGCCACTACCTTCTCGATTGTCGCCGTGTTCCTGCCGGTCAGCCTGATGCCAGGGATTCCCGGACAGTTCTTCAAGAACTTCGGCGGAACCGTGGTCGTTTCGGTGCTGATGAGCCTTGCGGTCGCGCGGATGATCACGCCGATGATTGCGGCCTATTTCCTGAAAGCCCACGGCACAGCTGAACACGGCAGCGGGCCGTGGATGGACCGTTATATGCGGCTGCTCAACTGGTCGCTGGACAATACCAAAGCCAAGGCCAAGCGCGCCCTGATTGATCGGGTGCCAAGCCATCCTGCCTATATGACCCTGGGTTATCTGGCCGCACTGGCCGCGCTTTATGCGCTGCTGTTTGGGGGGGCGCCGCCGGCTGAAGGGCAAGTGGCGACAGGTCCAAACCCGCTGCTGGTGGTGTTTGGATCGCTGTTCGGGGCGCCATTGGCGTTCCTGCTGGGCAATTCGGTGACAGTCCTGATCGGGCTGCTGATCGGTCTGGCGCTGACCAAGCATGACACCGGCTTCTTCGCCTGGTGCCGGTTCTGGGCGCGGCGGTTCTGGGCACGGATGTTTGATCACCGGGTTTGGATGATGGGGGTCGGCTTCGCTTCGTTGCTGTTGTCGGTCGGGCTCATGATGGCAATCCCGGCCCAGCTGTTCCCGGATACCGACGAAGATACTGCGCAGATTTCGATCGAGATGGTTCCTGGCACCACACTGAAGCAGACCGAACAGGTGGCCGATGCCGTGGTTGAATTGGTGCGGACCCGGCCAGAGGTCAAGCAGGTCCAGCAGCGCGTCCGCGAAGGCAATGGGCGGCTGTTCATTTCGCTGAAGGAAGAACGGGAAAAGACCAGTCAGGAGTTCGAGCGTGAGCTCACCCCATTCCTGCAGAAAATTCCCGATGCACGGATTACCTTCCAGTCGTTCAACGGGGTTGGCCCAGGCGGGATCGGCCGACCGGTTTCGGTGATGCTGACTGGTGCCGATTCGGTTCAGCTTGAAGCCGCCGCAACCACTCTGGTTGAACAGATGAAGGGTGTTCCCGGAATCGTGGCCCCCCGCATTTCAGCCGATACCCGCCGTCCTGAACTGATCATCAAGCCGCGTCAGGAATTGGCCGCCAGCCTTGGGGTCAGCACAGCCGCGATCAGCCAGACAATCCGTATCGCGACGATCGGTGATATCGATCAGAACGCAGCCAAGTTTTCACTGGCGGACCGGCAGATCCCGATCCGGGTCCGCCTGTCCGAAGACGCCCGCCGCGATATTTCGGTAATCGAAAACCTGCCGGTGCAAACCGCATCGGGCGGCTCAGTGCCGCTGAGCCGGGTTGCCGACATCAGCTTTGGATCCGGCCCGGTTTCGATCCGCCGCTACAATCAGGAGCGCCGCGTGTTTGTGGGCGCCGATCTGGATGAAGGCGTGCTGAAAGGCACTGCAATGGAAGCGGTCAACAAGCTGCCGATCATGACCAACTTGCCGCCAGGCGTCAGCAACAAGCCGTTCGGTGAGGACGAGATTTTTGCCGAGCTGATCAACAGCTTCACCATCGCGTTGGGTTCGGCGGTGCTGCTGGTGTTTGGGGTGCTGGTGCTGCTCTATCACCGCTTCGTTTCGCCGCTGGTCAACATGGGCTCGCTGCTGCTGGCGCCGCTAGGCGGACTGCTCATGCTAGGTATCTTTGGTCAGCCCATTTCGCTGCCGGTGTTCATCGGGATCCTGATGCTGTTCGGGATCGTGGCCAAGAATTCGATCCTGCTGATCGATTTCGCGATCGAGGAAATGGCGCGCGGCACGTCGCGGTTCGAAGCAATCATGGAGGCCGGGCACAAGCGCGCCCAGCCGATCGTGATGACCACCGTGGCGATGACCGCCGGGATGGTTCCAACCGCGCTCTCGATCGGCAGCGACAGCGCTTGGCGGGCACCGATGGGCACGGTCGTGATGGGCGGACTGATCCTGTCGACGCTGCTGACGCTGGTGATCGTTCCCGCCGGGTTCAGTCTTGCCAACGGCCTCGAGGCGCGGCTGGGGCCAAGGCTGCGGCGCGGGCTGCTGACCTATGAGCCTGAGCATGGTGCCAGCGACACAACCAATCCCGCCAACCGGCTGGGCGACGACCCGCTGCCGGCCGAGTGAGCGAACCAACGCTCCGCCTGCGCCCTTGGCGAGCGGCGCCTCTTCCGCCTGACAAGGCGCGGCGGATGCGAACCTTCGCTACGGCGCTGCTGGTCCTGATGGCCGCGGTGTTTCTGACCGCGCGCCAATTCTCGGGCCTGCACCCGGCGGTTGGCTACATCATTGCCTTCAGCGAGGCGGCGATGGTCGGCGGACTGGCCGATTGGTTTGCGGTGACTGCGCTGTTCCGACACCCGCTGGGTATTCCGATCCCGCACACCGCGATCATTCCGGAAAACAAGAACCGGATTGCCGATGCCATGGCGCAGTTCCTGCGCGACAACTTCCTGATCCCGCCGGTGGTGGCGCGGCGGTTGCGCTCGATGAACCTCGCCGCCGCAGCGGGCGAATGGCTGGCCGATCCTGCCAAGGGGGGCAGTTCGCGGCTGCGCGATGGGGCGGCGGAACTGGCTGCACAGGTACTCGAATCCCTCGATCGCGACCGGCTCGGCAATCAGGTCCGTGGCGGGCTGTTCCGGCAGATCGACAAGCTCGAAGTCTCGCCGCTGCTCGGCCAGATGCTGAATACCACCATTGCCGATCAGCGCCACATGCCGGTGATCGATTCGCTGGTCCGCTGGGCCGGGCTGACGCTGGAGGACAATGAAGGCCTGCTGCGCGAGATGATCCACCGCCGGGCCAATGCGGTACTACGCTGGACCGGCCTTGATGAAACGCTGGCCAACTCCGTGCTGGACGGACTGTATAAGCTCCTCGCCGAAGTGATCGTTGATCCGCAGCACCCCTTGCGCGGCAAGATCGAGGAGGGCCTCGCCAAGCTGGCACAAGACCTGCAGAATGATCCTGAACTGCGCGCGCGGGTCGAACGGATGAAGGGAGAGCTGGTCGGTAACCAGGCGGTGTCAACCTGGTGGCAAGGCGTGTGGGAACGGCTGCGCACCGGCCTGCTCGAACGGCTCCGGCGACCTGCTGGTGAAGCTTCCAGCCAGCTTGGTGAAGCGCTGCAGGAACTGGGGCGGCATCTGCGCGATGACCCCGCGCTTCAGCACCAGATCAACCGCTTTGCCCGCCGCACACTGGTCGGCATTTCGGTGCGCTATGGTGACAAGATCGTCCAGCTCGTCTCCGAAACGGTCAAGCGCTGGGATGGCGAGACGATCTCGGGCCGGATCGAAGGCGCGGTTGGCCGCGATCTGCAGTTCATCCGGGTCAACGGAACGCTGGTGGGCGGCTTGGTCGGGGTGGTACTGCACATGATTGACCAATGGCTGTAACCGCGCCGCTGCTAACCACCGCGCGGCTCGAACTGTGGCAGCCGCAAGTGGGCGATCTGGCAGACCTCTACGACCTCACACTTGCCGAAGAAACCCGGCGCTTTCTAGGTGGCTTTGTGCCGAGCGAAGCCGATAGCTTCGCGCGCTTGCTGCGCAATGCCGGGTCTTGGTCGCTCCTTGGCTATGGAACCTTTATGGTCCGGCGCAAAGGCGAGCAGCGGATCATTGCCAACTGTGGTGTGTTCCGCAGCCACCGAGGATTTGGCGCGGAATACGGCCTCGACAATGTTCCCGAGGCCGGGTGGATTGTGCACCAAGATTGCTGGGGTCAGGGTCTGGCGCGCGAGGCAATGGAAGCGGCACTCGCTTGGTTCGATGCAAAACATGGCCGGCAACGGATCGCCTGCATGATCGAAGATGGGCATGACGCATCAGTTGTGCTGGCCAGCAAGCTGGGCTTCTTGCACTATGGCCAGCGCGATTGCGACGGAACGCCGCCACTGCATCTCTATCAGCGGCTGCCCTGAATTTCTGAATTGGGGGAGGCTTGAAATGCAACATCGGATGGCTGAAGGGCCGCTCCTGGATTCGA
>JAGNTK010000057.1 GCA_017987575.1 Novosphingobium sp.
ACAGCGAAGGCATCGCCGCAGCCCATTTGGCGAGACCGCCAGCCGAGAACGCCAAGCTTTTGAGCGGGGTGCCATTGGCGCTCGCTCCCTTCAGCAGGTTCAGCGACGTAGCCGACATCGCCATCCCGGCCTGCCGCGCCTGCACCAGCTCTTGCGGGCTCGGGCCAGCGGCCTTCGGTGCCGAATTGGCCGTGGCGGCCCACCCAGTGGCGATCAACGCCCCTGCGATGACGATCCGTGCTGCGATCATGGTTCGATCTCCCGTTGCGCGTAAGGTGTCTCAGCCCATGGTCACCACGACCTTGCCGATCGCCTTGCGTGTCGCCAGCATGGTAATCGCTTCGCCGCCGCGCGCCAGCGGGAAAGTGGCCGAAACCATCGGCTTGATCTTGCCGGCTTTCAGCAGGTCAAACAGTGTGGCGATGTGCACCGCATTGGCCTTGGGATCGCGCGCCGCGAAGGCGCCCCAGAACACGCCGCAAACATCGCAGCTTTTGAGCAGGGTCAGGTTGAGCGGTAGCTTGGCGATCCCGGCGGTGAAGCCGACCACGCAGAACCGGCCTTCCCAGGCGATCGAGCGCACCGCGGGTTCGGAATAATCACCGCCGATGATGTCATAGATCACATGTGCGCCTTCGGGGCCGCAGGCGGTCTTGAACGCTTCAGCCAGTGCCTTGGACTGATCCTTGTCGAGCGGCGCGCGCGGATAGATCACCACTTCATCAGCCCCGGCGGCGCGCACGGCGGCGGCCTTGTCTTCGCTGGAGACCGCGGCGACAACCTTGGCGCCATAGGCCTTGCCCAGTTCGACCGCCGCAAGGCCAACCCCGCCGGCCGCGCCCAGCACCAGCAGCGTATCGCCAGCCTTCAGGTGTCCGCGATCGAGCAGACCGTGCATATTGGTGCCATAAGTCATCAGCAGTGACGCGCCGGTTTCAAAGCTGGCATCATCGGGCAGCGGCCAGACCCGCGCGGCATCGGCCAGCACTTCTTCCGCCAGCCCGCCATTGCCCAGCATCGCGATCACCCGGTCACCCAGTTTACAATTGGTAACGCCTTCGCCCAGCGCATCAACCACGCCGGCCACTTCGCCGCCGGGTGAATAGGGCCGCTGCGGCTTGAACTGATAAAGGTCCTGAATCATCAGCACGTCGGGAAAGTTGATCGAGCAAGCCTTGACCGCGATGCGGATCTGGCCGGGGCCGGGGACCGGGCTTTCGACCTCATCCAGCGTCAGAGTTTCAGGGCCGCCGGCGGCGTGGGTGCGAAGGGCTTTCATGACACGAACTCTCCTTTGGCCAGCCACGGGGTTTGCCCCCTGCTGTTTTTTTCATAAGCGGAAATCGAATTATCGCGGGTCAGCGTCAGGCCGACCTCGTCCAGCCCTTCAAGCAGGCAGTGCTTGCGGAATGCGTCGATCTCAAATTCGAAGCGATCCTGAAACGGGGTGGTGACGGTCTGGCTTTCGAGATCGATATGGACCGGATCGGTCTGCGCCACTTCCATCAACCGGTCGATTGCGCTCTGCGGCAGGACCACGGTCAGGATGCCGTTCTTGAAGGCGTTGCTGGAAAAGATGTCTGAAAAGCTGGGCGCGATCACCGCCGTGATGCCCAGATCGAGCAGGGCCCAGGCGGCATGCTCGCGGCTGGATCCGCAGCCAAAATTGTCGCCTGCGATCAGGATCGGTGCGCCTTTGAACTCTGCGCTGTCAAACAGGTTGGCGGGATCGGCCCGCAGCGTTTCAAACGCGCCCTGACCCAAGCCATCGCGCGTAATCGTCTTCAGCCAATGCGCCGGGATGATCACATCGGTATCGACGTTCTTGGCCCCGAACGGGATCGCCCGGCCTTCAACCTCGCGCAAGGGTTCCATCAATCGGTTTCCGGCGCGACTGCGGGGTTTGGCTTGGCCTTGGCTTTCTCTGCGCGTTCCTTGCGGTGCGACGCATAAAGCAGCGCGCCCGCCAGGGCTGCCGAGCCAATCGCCGCCCCAGCGAGCGCGGCCTTGCCGGTCCAACTGGGCTTGGCGTCTTTTTCGGGCTTTTCAGGTTTGTCGGTCATGATCGTTCCAATGTGATCGCTGCGGAGCGAAAGGCAAGGGGCTGGGTCAGGAAAGTTCCCGCACATCCGCCAGCCTTCCAGCCACCGCCGCCGCTGCCGCCATCGCGGGCGAAACCAGATGGGTCCGCGCGCCGGGGCCTTGGCGGCCGACGAAATTGCGGTTGCTGGTCGAGGCGCAGCGTTCGCCCGCTGGCACTTTGTCGGGGTTCATCGCCAGACACGCCGAACAACCCGGTTCGCGCCATTCGAACCCGGCGGCGCGGAATATCTGGTCGAGCCCTTCGGCTTCTGCCTGACGTTTGACCAGGCCTGAGCCGGGAACTGCGATGGCCCAGCGCACGTTGGCGGCCTTGGTCCGGCCCTTGAGTACGGCGGCGGCGGCGCGCAGGTCTTCGATCCGGCTGTTGGTGCAACTGCCAATGAACACGTTCTGGACTTCGATATCGGTCAACTTCTGTCCCGCAGTCAGTCCCATATAATCGAGGCTTTTCTGGGCGGCGAGCTGCTTCGAAGGGTCTTCAAAGCTTTCGGGGGCAGGGACTACGCCGGTGATCGGCAGCACGTCTTCGGGGCTGGTGCCCCAGGTGACCGACGGCGCGATGTCGGCCGCGTCGATCACCACGACTTTGTCATAGCTAGCGCCCGGATCGGTGGCGAGGCTGCGCCACCAGGCGACGGCCGCGTCCCAATCAGCACCCTTGGGGGCATAGGGCCGGCCTTTGACATAGGCGAAGGTTACCTCATCCGGCGCGATCAGACCTGCGCGGGCACCGTGTTCAATCGCCATGTTGGAGATGGTCAGGCGTCCTTCGATGCTAAGGCTGCGGATCGCGCTGCCGGTATATTCGATGACATATCCGGTCCCGCCTGCCGCGCGCAGCACGCCGGTGATGTGCAGCACCACGTCCTTGGCCGAAACGCCGGGACCCAGATCGCCCTCAACCCGCACTTCCATGCTTTTGGATTGCTTGAGCAGCAGCGTTTGCGTGGCCAGCACATGCTCAACCTCACTGGTGCCGATGCCAAAAGCCAGCGCGCCAAGCCCGCCGTGACAGGCGGTGTGGCTATCGCCGCAGACGATGGTGGCACCGGGCAAAGAGAAACCCTGTTCCGGGCCGACAACGTGGACGATGCCTTGCTCAGCATCCGCATCGCCGATCAGGCGGATGCCGAATTCGGGCGCATTGCGGGTCAGCGCGGCAAGCTGCTGCGCGCTTTCCAGATCGGCAATCGGGATCGGCTGCCCCGCTGCATCGCGCCGCGCGGTGGTGGGCAGGTTGTGATCGGGCACCGCGAGGGTGAGGTCGGGACGGCGGACCTTGCGGCCGGCCAGCCGCAGTGCCTCGAAGGCTTGCGGGCTGGTCACTTCGTGGACCAGATGGCGGTCGATATAGATCAGGCAGGTGTCATCATCGCGGCGCTCCACCACGTGGGCGTCCCAGATCTTTTCGTAAAGCGTGCGGGGTTTGCTGGCCATGCCAAGCGCCATAGGCAAGGCGCGGGGCAGAATGCAAGCGCGCTGCTGGGTCTTGGGGGCTATTCGTTGCGGGTCCAGATCCAGCTTCCGGCGATCACCAGCACCGCGGCCGATACCAGCACCCACGGCCAGCCGATCGTCACGGCGGTAAAAACCACCCCGGCGCTCATCGCGGTTACTGCGCCGACTTTGGCCTTGCGGCTGATCGCCTTACGCTCCCGCCAGTCGCGCAGGCCGGGACCATAGCGGGGGTGATCGAGCAGGCGCTGTTCCCATTCCGGATGCGACCGGGCGAAGCAGAACGCGGCGAGCAGCAAGAACGGCACCGTCGGCATGATCGGAATGGCCACGCCGATCAGCCCCAAAGCGACGCAAGACAACCCGGCGCCAAGATAGAGATGCCGGGTCATCGACCTAACCCGCAGTAATCCGCGCTGCGGTTTCGCGGACCAGCGCGATCATGTTGGGCAGACCCTGCGTGCGGTTGGAGGACAGCTGGTTCTTGAGATCGAATGGCGCCAGTTCAGCGGCGATGTCGGTCTGCGCCACGTCAGCGGCGGGCTGGTCTTGCACGGCGGATAGCACCAGCGCGACGATCCCCTTGGTGATCGCGGCGTTGCTGTCAGCCAGAAAGTGCAGACGGCCATCGCCCAGCTGGGTCGGATAGACCCAGACCGAAGCCGAACAACCGCGGACCAGCGTCGCGTCGGTTTTCAGCGCATCGGGCATCGGCTCCAGCTCTCGCCCCAATTCGATCAGCAGGCGATAGCGTTCATCGCCTTCGAGAAAGGTGTATTCTTCGGCGATGTCAGAGAGGGTGCGCATGGGGTGCATGTAGTCTGCGTTTGAAGGGGCACAACCCCCTCTCCAAGCTTCGCTTGCCGCTAAAGCGGCAAGCTCTCGCTATCCTCTCCCGCAAAGGGAGAGGGTTAGATGTGCTGCCCTCTCCCCTTGCGGGAGAGGATACGAAGGCTTGTGAGCGAAGCGAATTAGCCGAAGTTGGAGAGGGGGCTAGTCACCCCATCAGCCCGCCGGGCCGGGTAAAGGCGTAATAGATCACATAGAACCACGAGAAGACCCCATGGACGATCGCCCAGATAATTGACTTGTTGAGGCTCCAACTGATTGCCACCGCGATGGCGCTGCCCAGACTGATGCCTGCCTTGGCGGCGTCACTGCCATGGTTGTTCACAGATCTACTCCGGCGGCGATCGCTTCGAGTTTGCGAATGCGCTCTTTCAGGTCCGCAACTTCGATCCGGGCCGCGCCATTGCCCGCGCCGCCTTCGATTTCAGGGCGGTGCAGGTCGAGTTCGCGGCTCTTCAGCTTGAGCCAGTCCTGCCAGCCGCGCAGGCAGGCGAGCGCCACGATCATGACGGCGGTGAGGATCGTTACGGCGATCAGGATGGCTTGGGTCGACATGGCTTTGCTCCTTTCTGCGGCGCGTCTATTTTTCGCGCAGACTTTCGATTTCGTCGGCGAGCGCGCGGGTTCCGCGGCCGTCAGTGGCAATCCGTTCGAGCACGTGAATGCGTTCGCGCAGGTCTTCGACTTCGCGTTGCAATTCGGCTTCACGGGGGCTGGACAGCGCGGTCTGGGTCTCGGCCTGATCCGCGCCTCCGCGCCCGTGCCTGCGGCCAGATCCGGCGTTTGCCGCAAGACGCTGTGACCGGAGCGAATAGAACGCGCCAATCCCGGCAATCACAATCAAGGCAGTTCCAAAATCCATTGTTGTTTCTCCGAACTTCCTAACGGACGTCCGCGCTCTCGCGCAGATCCTCGATTTGGGTGGCGAGCATTGTGCTCTTGTCGGTCGCAATCCGTTCGAGCACGCGCAGGCGGTGCTCAAGCTTGGCCAGTTCACCCGTGCCCTGTTCCGCGCCGGACTTCGACATCTGAGTGCGCAGTTCCAGTTCGCGTTCGCGGTTGGTAAGGCGGCGCTCATAGGCGCTGAACCAGATCCCGGCGCCCGCGATCAGGCCAATCACCAGTGCAGAAAAGGCGATGGTATCAGCCCAGCTCATTGCACTTTCTCACCAGTCCGCAAATTCTCGATCTGCGCCGCCAAACCCACCGACTTGTCGGTCGCGATCCGCTCCAGCACGATCACCCGGTCTTCGAACAGCGCAAGGCGCTCTTTCAGCTCGGTGTTCTCAGCCTGTAAAGCGGCCACTTGCTTGTCGTTCTTGACGGTCTTGCCGCCCCATTCGTCTTCCAGCGCATAGCCGTGCCGGGCGCGAATCCAGTTGTTGATGATCCACCCGCCGGTGCTGATCGCAATGATCGCCAGCACGAATTCTGGTGAGCCCCAGTTCATTGGACTTCCTTCTTGTCCAGCCGCAGCGCCTCGATTTCATGGGTCAGGCGGTATCCGCTGTCGGTCACGATCCGTTCGACATTGCCGACCCGGTCTTTCAGGCTGCCGAGTTCCGCGCGGAGCTGGGCGTTTTCCTGGCTGAGCAACTTGATCCGTTCGCCATCTTCGGTGCTGGCCTTGGGATAGACGCTTTGCCCCCAGGCTCCGCTCAGCGGATAGCCGTTCTTGATCCGCATCCGGGTGGTGTAGATCCAGCCTGCAATTCCGGCGAAGCTGACACACAGGCCGCCGGTGATTACCATGACCGCCAGATTGAATTGTTCGGCGTCCATCAGCGCAGTTCCTTCTCACGGCTGTCGAGCAGCGCTTCGACCTTGCGGGTATCGCGCAGCGCTTCGATCTGGCTGGCGACGTCATAGCCCTTGTCGGTGACGATCCGCTCCAGCACGCGCACACGTTCTTCCAGTTCGCTGGTGTGGCTGACGTATTGAGCGGCCTTTTCAGCGGTCTCTTTGACCCTGAGTTCGGCCATCTTCGACTGGTGCTTGGTCCAGACGATGAAGCTGACCATCAAGAACGGTGCCAGTGGGATCAGCAGCGCCATGTAGCCTTCCATTTTGTATTCTCCCCTTTAAGTCTTGTGTCAGCGCAGCCGCTCGATTTCGGCGGAAAGCCGGGGGTTGCTGCTGACGTAGAAGGTTTCGACTTCGGCCAGGCGGCGATCGAGTTCGCGCAATTGGCCTTTGACTTCGCGGGCGGTGCGGGTCGGTGACTGACGCACACCTTGCCAGAACTGCTGTTCCTGCCGGTCAACATAAAGCTGTTGCGGCTTTTTGTCGGCGAGAATGCCGAGCAGAAAATAGAGCGGCAGGATTGCGCCGCCAGTCATCGGAATCAGGCCAAGAAAGCCCAGCCGAACCCAGATCGAATTGATCCCAGTGTAGTCGGCAATCCCGGCGCAAATGCCCATCAGCTTGCCGTTTTGCTTGTCGCGGTAAAAGCGGGTCCGCGGGCTGGTCATTGGTCTTCCCCTTCCTGTTTGCGACGAGCTCGGGCTCGCAGCGAATTCGATGTGTTACTGTTCAATTCTTCAAGCTGATTTCGGGCCGATTAGCGCCGCCGGGTCTTGGCCGGGCTGCGGACATCGAGATCGTCAAAGTCCGGCAAATTGGCAGAGCCATCTGTGATTTGGCGCTGGGTCCGGAAGTCCGGATTATCCGCCGCAACCAGCCGCTCGACCGTTTCCATCCGGTCATCCAATCGGCGCGCGAGCTGATAGAGCTCTTCCAGCAGTGCTTCGTCATTGATGGTCAGGGACGGGGCCGTTTTCCACTTTGTGATGTAGTGGAAGGTGATCCAGACGATGCCCAGGAGCGTAAATCCGAGCGGGACAAAGATGTCTTCCATTATCTCAGCCCTCCTGTCCGGCGTCGCCCTTGAGCGCACGCTTCATTGCTTCGAGTTCTTCGTCAATCTTGTCGGCCCCGGCGAGCGCGTTGATCTCGTCGGCCAGGCTCGGCTGGCCGCGGCCATCGGCGAGCGACAGTGCATCGGCACGGCCTTCGGCATAGTCCACCCGGCGTTCCAGCTGGTCGAACCGGGCCATCGCCTCGTCAACCCGTTCGCTGGCCAGCAGCGTCCGCAGTTTGACGCGGTTTTCGGCGCTTTCCAACCGCGCAGCGATCGCACCCTGGCGGGTCCGGGCTTCGCGCAGACGGTTCTGCAGCTTTTCGATGTCGAGCTCATAGGCGCGCAATGCATCGTCGAGTACGGCGATTTCGACCTTCAGCTGGTCAGCCATGTCGACGGCCTTTTTCTTTTCGATCAGGGCAGCGCGGGCCAAGTCTTCGCGGTCCTTGCTCAGCGCCAGCTGGGCCTTGTCGCCCCAATCGGCCTGCAGCCGGTCCAGCTTGACCGTGTGGCGGTGCATTTCCTTTTGATCGGCAATCGTCCGGGCCGCGCTGGCGCGCACTTCAACCAGCGTTTCTTCCATTTCGAAGATGATCATCCGGATCATCTTTTCCGGATCGTCAGCCTTTTCGAGCAGGTCGGTGAAGTTGGCGGCAATGATATCACGGGTGCGGCTAAAAATGCCCATCCAGGGTACTCCGGCAGAGGATTGCGAAAAGGTCGGCGTAGGGCTGCGGCGAAGGCGTTCGACTTCGCTTTCGAACCGCGATGCGCGGCTGCGGGGCTGCGCGATCGGGTCCAGATCGGTTTGAGCCGGAACCCCAGAGCGGCGGGAGGACTGGGTGCCGCCATCGGGGGTGGCTTGGGATTCCGGCCCAAGCGGGGAAAAGGGGTCATGTCCCATGTCGCGGGCCACCGAAGCGATCAAGCCTGCTGCGCCGCGGTGCCCGAAACCTGGGCGACCTGCGGTGCGGCCTGAAGCTGGCTGGCCAGCACGACGATGTTGAACGACAGCATTGCGGCAACCGACAGGGCGATGGCCCGATCGAGCGTGCTGGTCTTGGAGAGCAGGGTGTTCAGCATGGTATTCCTCACGGAAGTATGTGGTGTGTCCGGATCGCTCCGTTTGTTCACCATTCAGCAAGGGTCGTGCCAAACTCATTTTGGCCAGCATTTGCGCGGGGTTTTCCAGCATTCGACGAACGACATGGGGTAATTCTTGCGCCAAGTTGGGAATTTTCGCTACATATTGGGCATGGAGCGCAACACGCAATTTGTCGGCCAGTCTTCGGCCTTTCTGGACTCGGTTGAACGCGCCAGCCGGGCCGCGCCAATGGGCCGTCCGGTGCTGGTGATTGGTGAACGCGGGACCGGCAAGGAACTGATCGCCGAACGCCTGCATCAGCTGAGCAAACGCTGGGCCGAGCCGCTGATCACGCTCAATTGCGCGGCTTTGCCGGAGACGTTGATCGAGGCGGAGCTGTTTGGTCATGAGCAGGGTGCGTTCACCGGCGCTACCAAAGCCCGCGCCGGGCGGTTTGAGGAAGCCGACAAAGGCACGCTTTTTCTCGACGAACTGGCAACGCTGACGATGGGCGCGCAGGAACGGCTGCTGCGCGCGGTAGAATATGGTGAGGTGACCCGGATCGGTTCCTCGCGCCCGATCAAGGTCGATGTCCGGATTGTTGCCGCCACCAATGAAGATCTGCCCAAGCTGGCCGAAGAAGGCCGGTTCCGCGCCGACTTGCTCGACCGGTTGAGCTTCGAAGTCATCACTCTGCCGCCGCTGCGCGTGCGCGAAGGCGATATCGGGGTGCTGTGCGACTATTTCGGGCGGCGGATGGCGGCGGAATTGCACTGGGATTCTTGGCCCGGCTATACCCAGGCGGCGATGGACGCGCTGGAAGCCTATCAGTGGCCCGGTAACGTCCGTGAACTGCGCAACGTGATCGAGCGGGCGGTCTACCGCTGGGGCACGTGGGAGGCGCCGGTGGCGCACATCGTATTTGACCCGTTCGACAGTCCGTGGAAACCTGCCGCGATGCCGCGCGTTGATAGTGCCCCTACCGAGCGCCCTGCCGGGGTTCCAGCCGCCGCTGCCCCCTCGACCGCCCACGATGCGGTCACAGACCTACGCAGCGCGGTCGACGGCCATGAAAAGGCCATTCTGGAAAGCGCGCTGGCCCGCAACCGCTTCAACCAGCGTCAGACCGCCAAGGCACTGAACCTCAGCTATGATCAGTTGCGCCACGCGATGAAGAAGCACGGGCTGAGCGAGCGCAGCTAAGCCTCAGCGCTCTGTTTCCACCACCCGGTATAGGCCCGCCACGCCAGCCAGGCGCCAATGATGCCATCAAAAATCATGCAGGCTGTGGGCAGGTCGATCAGCATTTCCGGCAACTGCCTCGGCATGAAATCCCAGACGATATGGCCGAACCATGCAAGCGGGAAAAGCCAGGGGGATGACCAGAATGCGGCGATCCCCAGCAACGAAATTACCCCGAAAACTGCCAGTTCGGAAGGCACACCGGTGGCGGCGTAGGTTGAACCCAGCCAGATCGTGAACAGGACCCAGCCCGCACGCTGCTCAGTGCGGCGCAAAATGCTGAGCCCCAGGATCGGAATTAGCGGCAGAGGCACGGCAACTGCAATCAAGTATCCGCGCTGGGCGGCCATGCCCACGGCCATCCCGGTCACCCAAACCAGTGCAACCATATAAATGGCCACGACGATCAACCGGAAAATCCTGACCCCGTTCATACTCGCCCTGCGCTGTTTCTAACTGTGAAGAGTAGCGGTCGACCAGGTCGCTTGTCCAATGTTCAAAACGCAAGTTGAGACCATTTACCGCTTGGTCAAAGAATCCAGGTATCAGGTGCCGGTATCGAACAGTTGGATCCCCCAAGAACTCAGGTGAAGCTGCGTGAACCCCTTTACCTTCATCAAGAACACAATTCGGGCCGCTGGGTGCCTGATTATCTTTGCTGTCATGGCGGGTGGTTCGCTGGTCTCTTATGTCGAATCCAACCCCGATCGAAGCGGCCGAATGGCAGCTATCGGGTGGGAAGCTGAACAGCGGGTCGACCGGGATGCTGGTTTCATCGAGAAAGTCGGTGCCTTGATTTCGGCTTGGTGGGATTCGGACGAATTGGTCGCCGAGGCGCAGCAGGACAAGGCACTGGAAGAAGAGTCCAAGGAGAAGCGCGAGGCGCGTGAGCGTGAGCGCCGCTTCAACGATAGCCAATATCGAGAGGGTGACGACTACTACGGATCATCGAGCTAGGCGGCTTGACTTGATGCTGAGTTCGGGTTTTCCTCTCCGCTCAACAACTTGCCGACCGAGGCCGTGATGAACCTGCTTTCCCGCTTGCTCCTGATTTCTACCGCCATGCTGACCACGCCTGCGCTGGCCGATCCCAATGCGCAGCAGCTGGCCGCCGCGAAAGAGGCCGAGGCGCGCGGGGCAGAGATCTATGCCTATGATCAGGCGGCCTGGCATTCGACCGACCGGTTCCAGAGTGACCTCAAGAAGGCCAATCTGACGTTGGAGCAGGCCGTCGATCAGGGCGTGCGCGGCTATGTGGTGGAGCCGGTTGAAAAGGGCCAACTGCTGGCGACATACTATGCCGAAAAAGATGGTCAGATCCGCGCTTTTGCGCGCTACTGGGTGGTGGGAAGCTCTGTCCGCCGGGGTGGCTTGGTGAAACCGGGGGACGATGCAGCGCTATCGCCGTTGGCCCTGAAATTGGTTGGCCTGCGCGGCAAGGCGGTCGACGCCGCGCGTGATACCAAATCGTTCTATTGCGGCAAAGGTGTTCCCAATACGGTCGTTCTTCCGCCGCGCGCTGACGGCACGTTTTCGATCTATGTGATGAGCGCGGCAACCCAATCGGGACGATTCCCGGCGGGCGGCCATTCAAGGTTCGATTTCGATGCCACTGGCAAGCTGGTTGCACACCGCGCCTTCACCAGGGGCTGCATCGATGTCGACAGCGCAGGGGTGCCAAAGGACGCCGCCGGCTTTGCTGTGTCCCATTCGCTCGATCCTCAGCCGACCGAAGTGCACGTTTTCATCAGCTACAACGTACCGGTAAAGTTGTTCGTGATCATCGAGC
>JAGNTK010000199.1 GCA_017987575.1 Novosphingobium sp.
GAAATCGAAAAGGCAGCGAAGGCGGGCTAGTGCCCTTCGGGTCTGGCCAAAGTTAGACGTCGAACACAAAACCCATACCAGACCCGTCCGTCCTGAGCTTGTCGAAGGACTGTTCTTGTCTTCGTGCGGCATCGCGCGCCGCAAGAAGGACGGTGCTTCGACAAGCTCAGCACGGACGGGGTTTGGCCAACTGGTAACCGACCCCAAGATTAGTTATGCCGTGGCACTACCGCCAGACCAGTCGGTCCTGCGTCAGTTCCGCCACCGACTTGACCCCCATCAACTTCATGCCCCGCTCGATCTCGTCCTTCAGGATCGTGATCGCGCGTTCCACGCCATCCTGTCCGGCAGCGGCGAGGGCATAGAGGTAGAGCCGCCCGCCTGACGCCGCAGTTGCCCCTGCGCAGAGCGATTTCAGCGCATGAGTCCCGCGCCGGACGCCGCCATCGCAGATGATCTCGATCCGCCCGCCAACTGCATCAACAATCGCCGGAAGCTGATCGAACGGGGCGCGGCTACCGTCGAGCTGGCGGCCGCCGTGGTTGGAAATCATGATTGCGTCGATTCCCATGTCCGCCGCGCGGCGCGCATCGGCAACGCTCATCACGCCTTTCAGCGCGAAATTGCCGCCCCAATCGTCGCGCAATTGCTCGGCCATCTTCCAGTCCATCGACTGATCGAGCATGGTGTTGAAATAGCCGGCAATCGAAACCGCCTCGCCGGTCCCTTCAACCACGTGGGTGTCGAGGTTGGGCAGGGCGAACTTCTCACGCAGCAGATAGTCCAGCCCCCAACGCGGCTTCAGCGCATAGCCCAGCAGGTTGCGCGGGGTGAACTTGGGCGGCGAGGTAAAGCCAGAGCGGGCGCAGCGTTCCCGCTTGCCCGAAACGATGGTGTCGACCGTCAGCGCAATGGCATCGAACTTGGCGGCCTGACAGCGCTCGATCATGCTGCGGTTGAGGCCGCGGTCCTTGTGGTAATAGAACTGGAACAGCTTGGGATTGCTGCCCATCGCGCCAATTTCCTCGATCGAAACCGTCGCGAGGCTGGAAATTCCGAACCACAGCCCGAACTTCTCCGCCGCGCGCGCCACGGCGCGCTCACCCTGCCAATGGAACACCCGCTGGAGGGCGGTGGGTGAGAGGACCAACGGCAGCGCACTCTTGCGGCCCAGGATCGTGCAGCTGGTGTCGATCTGATCGACGCCCGCCAGCACATCGGGCACCAGATCGCAGTCGGCATAGGCGGCGGTGTTGCGCGCCTTGGTCAGCTCATCATCGGCGGCACCGTCGATATAGTCGAACACCGGCCAAGGCAGGCGTTGCTTGGCCAGCAGCCGGAAGTCGTCGATGTTATGGCAATCGGATAGGCGCATCACCGCATCAACGCATCGCAGACCGAATCGTCGGCGCTTTGCATGCCCTTGCGCAGCCATTCCATCCGCTGGGCGCTGGTGCCGTGGGTGAACTGTTCGGGGCTGGCACGGCGACCGGCATTGCGCATCAACGTGTCATCGCCAATCGCGGCGGCGGCGTTGAGACCGCTTTCCATGTCGCCTGCTTCCAGCCGGTCGCGGTTCTTGGCGGCCCAGACCCCGGCATAGCAATCGGCCTGCAGTTCAAGCCGCACCGACAGGGCATTGGCCTTGCGCGGGTTCTGGCCTTGCAGGCTGCGGATCTGATCGGACACGCCGGTCAGCTTCTGGATGTGGTGGCCGTATTCGTGGGCAATCACATAGTCGCGGGCGAACTTGCCACGCGCGCCCAGCTCGCGGTCCATCTGGTCGAAGAAATCGGTGTCGAGGTAAATGCCCTGGTCGGCCGGGCAATAGAACGGCCCCATCGCGCTTTGCGCGGCGCCGCAACCCGATTGGCCAGCCTGGCTGAAGAACACCAGCTTGGGTGCCTGGAACGGGACATTGGCGGCAGCAAAGACCGGCGCCCAGGTCTTGTTGAGTGACGACAGCGTGTTGCAGCTTTGCAGGCTGCCGGCATCGACCCGGCACGAATCGCCAACGGAAGCGCCGCCTTCGATCTGGGTCTGCTGAGTGGGGCTCTGAACCTGTTCCAGCCCGCCGATCAGCTGGCCGGGATCGACCCCAAACACCAAGGCGCCGATCAACGCGATGATCAGCGTGCCGCAGCCAACCTGCCCGCCGCGCCCGCCCGGCAAGCGCCGTCCGCCGCCGCGTTGGTCCTCAATGTTGATCGCATTGGGGTCAAATTCATCCAGACGCATCGTGGGCCCTTTCGCCGGGCTGGACAAAGACCGTCCCAGCCGCAATGGCCCCGCTATAGCGGAAACATCAAGCTATTGGAGTCGGGAATGTTCTTGTCCGGAAAACGCGCGTTGGTCACCGGTTCAACCTCGGGCATCGGCCTCGCCATCGCCCGTTCGCTCAAGGCCGAAGGGGCAGATGTGGTCCTGTCCGGTTTTGGTGATGCAGATGTCATTGCCGCTTTGTGCGAAGAACTGGGCGCGGTCCACGTTCCTGCCGATCTATCGCAGCGCGCCGGGGTAGAGGCGCTGATGGCGGGTGCCGGCCCGATCGACATTCTGGTCAACAATGCCGGGATGCAGCATGTCGCCCCGGTTGAAGAGTTCCCGGTCGACAAGTGGGATACGATCATTGCGCTCAACCTGACTGCGGCGTTCGATGCCTGCCGCCTGGCGATCCCGCATATGAAAGCGGCCGGGTGGGGCCGGATCATCAACACCGCCAGCGCCCATTCGCTGACCGCCTCGCCGTTCAAATCGGCTTATGTCTCGGCCAAGCACGGCCTCAATGGCCTGACCAAGACGCTGGCGCTGGAACTGGCGACTTTCAACATCACCGCCAATTGCATCAGCCCCGGTTATGTTTGGACCCCGCTGGTGGAAAACCAGATCCCCGATACCATGGCAGCGCGCGGGCTGACCCGCGATCAGGTGATCAACGATGTGCTGTTGACCCGCCAGCCGACCAAGAAGTTCGTTCAGCCTTCGGACATCGGCGAAATGGCTGTGTTCCTGTGTCGTGACGCTGCCAACAACATCACCGGGTCGAATATCAGCATGGATGGCGGCTGGACGGCGGAATAGGG
>JAGNTK010000200.1 GCA_017987575.1 Novosphingobium sp.
AGCGCGAGCACGGCCGCGGAAGCGCGAAGCATAGATTTCATGGGGTCTCCTCCCTCTCTGCCAAGCCGGAGGTTCCCGGTCCTGGTCTCTTTGCAATGTGGCTTGGGCGGCGGATCGGATGTCCGCGCTTTCCACTTGTGGCGCTTGAATTGCGTGGATTGGCTCGATATGTCAAGCGGTGTCATACGGGATTGCCGAGACTGTTGCGATAGCGCAACAACACAGGCGGAGAGGGACCGAATCGGCGTGGAAAGCGGGTTCATCGAATGCGAAGACGGCTTCGACCTGCATTTTGCGGGCCGAATCGTGCTGTCGCACCGTGCCCACAATCCGGTGCTGGCCATGGCCCGCGGCAACCCCAATGTGGAGATGGTCCGCGGCAATTTCCGGATTGAAGATGATCCGCAAGATGCTTTTGCACCAAGCGGTTGGGACCTGACCGAAGGCACTGCCGTGTTGTCCGATGCGGCAGGTCTGGCGGCGCGACTGGAACTTGTGGATAACGCGCTGACGGTCACTCTGCTGCGCGAAGGCTATGACCGGATTCACCTCCATCTCCACGCCGAACCGGGTGAGGCCGTGTGGGGCGGGGGCGAGCAGATGAGCTATCTGGCGCTCAACGGCCGGGCCTTTCCGATCTGGACCAGCGAGCCGGGCGTGGGCCGCGACAAATCGACCGAGCTAACCCAGCAGATGGATGCGGCCGGAATGGCCGGGGGCGATTACTGGAACACCAATTATCCGCAGCCGACCTTTCTGACCTCGCGCTGGCTGGCGGTGCATTGCACGGCAGAGGCGTACTCGGTGCTCGATTTCACCGATCCTGAACGGCACCGGGTGGAGGTCTGGTCCGATCAGACCGCGTTCGAGTTTTTTGCCGCCGATGGGCCGCAGGAACTGGTTGGCCAGCTCTCGGCCCGGTTCGGCCGCCAGCCGCCGCTGCCCGATTGGGCGATTGGCGGGGCAATCGTCGGGCTGAAGGACGGTGCGCGCAGTTTCGACCGGCTCGACCAGTTTATTGAAGCGGGCACGGCGGTGTCCGGGCTGTGGTGCGAGGATTGGGCCGGCATTCGCGAAACCAGCTTTGGCCGCCGCCTGTTTTGGGACTGGCGCCGGGACAATCAGCGCTTTCCCGATCTGCCGCAGCGGATCGCGCGTCTGGCGGCGCGGGGCATCCGGTTTCTGGCCTATGCCAATCCCTATCTGTGCAACGACGGCATCCTCTATGAAGAGGCGCTGGAAGGCGGGCATTTCTGCCTGCGTCAGGATAGCGACGAGGTCTATCTGGTCGATTTCGGCGAGTTCGACTGCGGTGTGATCGATTTCACCCGTGCCGAAACCCGCGCCTGGTTCGCTGAAAAGGTGCTGGGCCGTGAAATGCTCGACATCGGCATCGCCGGGTGGATGGCTGATTTCGGTGAATATCTGCCAACCGATGTGCGGCTCGCCGATGGCTCAGACCCGATGGAAGCGCACAATCGCTGGCCGGTGCTGTGGGCCGAGGTCAATGCGATGGCACTCGCCAGCCGGGGCCAGACGGGCGAAGCGGTGTTCTTCATGCGCGCCGGGTTCAGCGGCGTGCAGGAACACTGTCCGCTGCTGTGGGCGGGCGACCAGTCGGTCGATTTCACCCGTCATGACGGGATCGGCACGGTGATCACCGCCGCGCTTTCGGCCGGCCTCGTCGGCACTGCCTATAGCCATTCGGACTGCGGCGGTTACACCTCGCTACTCGGCAATGTTCGCACCGCAGAACTGATGGAGCGCTGGTGCGAGCTTGCTGCATTCGCCCCGGTGATGCGCAGCCACGAAGGCAATCGCCCGGACGACAATCTGCAATATGACAGCACGCCCGAATTGCTGGCCTGCTTTGCCCGGTGGAGCCGGGCCCACGCGCACCTAGCGCCCTATGTCCGGCATCTGTGCGATGAGGCGGCGGCAGCCGGATTGCCCGCGCAGCGGCCGTTGTTCCTGCATTACCCGGACGAGCCGGCGCTCTACGCGGTGCAGGATCAGTTCCTCTACGGCGCAGACCTGCTGGTCGCGCCGGTGATCGAAGAGGGTGCGCTGGCCCGTTCGGTGAACCTTCCGGGCGATGGGCCATGGCGGCACTGCTGGACGGGGCAACAATATGCTCCCGGTAGTCACGAAATTGCTGCCCCAATTGGCCAGCCTCCGGTATTCTACCGCCCGGACAGTGCCTTTGCGCCGCTGTTCGCGGGGTTGAACGGGGTGCTGGATTGATGAGCGAGCGGTCAAACATCAGGGACGTTGCGGCGCTGGCCGGGGTAGCGGTGAAAACCGTCAGCCGGGTGCTCAACGCGCACCCCTATGTTAGTGCCGAAACCAAGGCGCGGGTCGAAGAGGCGATGCGCGCGCTTGATTTCCGGCCCAGCGTCGCGGCACGGATTCTGTCTGGCGCGAAAAGCAATCAGATTGCGCTGATCTATGACAATCACAGCCCGTTCTACATGTTCCAGATCCAGACCGGATGCTGGGAATACTGCAAGGCCCACGGTATCCGACTGCTGGCCCAGCCGGTCGATGTCGCCGATCTGCAAGTCGGCGAGCAGGTGCGCGGACTTGTCACCGAAACCCATGTTGACGGGATCATCCTGTCTTCACCAGTAACCGATTGCGATCCGGTGCTGCGCGCGCTGGAGACGATGAACATTCCGTTTGTGCGGATTTCCCCCGGGACCAACCACGCGCTGACCAGTTCGGTGTTCATGGATGATGCTCAGGCCGCCGATGACATGACCACTCACTTGATCAATTTCGGCCACCGCCGGATCGGGTTCATCAAGGGCCACCCCAACCACATGGCCTCGGACGAGCGGCACAGCGGCTATTGTCGCGCGCTGAGCCGGGCCGGGATCAGTTACGATACCGATCTGGTCTGCGACGGCGAATTCGATTTCGACAGCGGGGTCCGCGCTGCCCATCACCTGATGGCATTGGACAATCAGCCGACCGCGATTTTTGCCTCGAACGACGATATGGCGGCCGGCGTGCTGGCCGTGGCGCATGATCGCGGGATCAG
>JAGNTK010000201.1 GCA_017987575.1 Novosphingobium sp.
TGCTGGCTGCTGGCGATGGTTCCGGCAAAGATCCGGTCGATCGGCCCACCTTCGGTGATCAGGCTGGTCGCGGCCTCATAATTGATGAACATCGTGCCTTCAAAATGCGGCACCAGCAGCGCCCACAGCGGGTGCAGTTCGGCCAGATGGCGGCGGGTCGATACCGCCACCGCCTCGATCACCAGATGGGTGTGGGCCAGATGGGCGAACAATTCGTGCCAGTTGCCGTCGGCGACCTGGACGGTCAGCTTGGCAATGTCCCAGCCCCACTGCTCGTCCGGCCGGACCGAGGGGGTGAAGATCGGGTTCGTGTCCGGATCCTGCCCGCACTGGATCGCCACTGGTATCAAGCTGGCCCCATTCGGCGGAACTGCGAACAGCGCGATCGGGCAATAGGCATATTTGGCCTGCCCGTCGTAAGAGCCGGGTACCAGCACCGATAGCGCTTCGTAATCGAGCAGATAGAGCCGCTTTTCAGCGAGCGCGGCGGTCAGGCTGTCGCCCGCGACAACGCTGGCGTAGCGCGCGGCATCGAGCGGGAACTTGGCCGGCAGGGCATCAACCCGGCTCAGCAGAACCGGATTGGGTCCGGCCACGCGCAACCGGGCGAATTCGGTGTCGTCCTGAAAGCACCAAGCAATTGCCGGTGTTGGAATGTCCTGAAACAGCGTGCGGTAGGTCTCCAGACTGCGGGGAAAGGCGCTGCCGAAGTCGGCCTCGTTGGCCGTGCCGAGTTCGAGCGCGGCGCACAATTTGCGCGAATGGTCTTCGAACCGCGCGGCGAGGCCTTCCTCGCCGAGCGCGAGCAGCGCCAGTTCGGCGTCTTCCTCCAGCCGCGACCAGATCGTGCCGCCGCTGGTGTTGTGGGTGATCTTGGCCTTGACCGAAGCAACCTCGGCCGCAATCGCCGAGGCCAGCGCCTGATTGACGGCAATCTCCGCCTTTTCGATCGTCGGATCGCGTTCCAGCGCCGCCAGTTGCACCGCGATGTGGTTCTTGAGCAGTGTAACGAGGATCTCGGCCAGCATCACCCACCAGGTCAGCGTCGGGGTTTCGGCCCCGGGCAGGCCCTTCACCACCGGCACTTGCGGCAGCGATCCGACCGTGCCCCACTGATAGCCGAGCCGGGTCAGATCGAGCTGGATCGCCCGTTCGACGCGCGTGATCGCGCCATCATTTTGCGGAAGCGAGGGACTGGCAGGAGCTTGGTGCGGCATCGCTGTGGCCTTTCGATCAAACGGACTGCGGCCGCTTCCTAGTGCTTGCCGGTTAAGAAATGGGCACCGCGTTTTAGTTGCAGGACTGCACGGGGTTTAACCAATGCTTTAGTCCTGACCAGTAATCATACCGCCATGAGCAGGCTGGGGGCAGCAATTCGGGGGTTCATAAACCCGCATATTCCGGACGATATCCGGGACGAATTCCTGTTGCTTTCCGCAAGCCAGCTGCAGGCCCAGTCGCGGCTGCTGTTCCTCGCCTTTCTGCTGACCACGCCGACCGCTGCGCTGGCTGCTGCGCCGGATGCCAGCCTGTGGATCCGCTATGTGGTGCCGGCGGCGATGGCGTTCTTTTGCCTGGCCGGTTACCTCAACCTGCGCCGCGATCTGCGGCTGTCGGTCAGCCCGCGCCGGGCCAAGCGGTTCCTGCGTGAGGCAACGGTCTCATCAAGCCTGATCGCGGTGATGTGCTCGGCCTGGTGCGTCACGTCATGGCTGGGCGCGCCGCCGGCTGAGCGGATTTACTACCCGATCATCATCGCGCTGGGCGCGTTCTCAACCGCCTATTGCGTATCGAGCGCGCGGGTGGGCGCAATCCTCAACCTCGCGATCAACCTCATTCCGATGGGCGTGCTGCTGTTCACCTCGGGCAACCGGATGGACCTCGCGGTGGGGGTCAGCCTGTGCGTTGCAGCGCTGTTCCAGCTGCACATGATCCACAAGCAGCAGACCAATGTCGTCAACCTGCTCAGCCTGCAGCGCCGGGCCCGCGATCTGGCGCTGTCCGATCCGCTGACCGGCCTGCTCAATCGCCGCGCGCTGCTCGATACCGCGCTGGCGCTGGGCGCGCAGGGTCCAGTCCGGCTGCTGCTGATCGATATCGACAACTTCAAGGCGATCAACGACGGCCACGGCCACGACAAGGGCGACGAAGTGCTGTGCGAAGTCGCCGAACGGCTCGCAATCCGGGCCGACCTGATGGGCAGCGTCGCCCGGATCGGCGGCGAGGAATTCGCAATCCTGGGCGCGGCCCACGATCTGCCCGAAGCCCTCGCGCTCGGCCTGCTGAGCGACGTGCGCACATCGCCGATGCCGCACGGCGGACAGGTGACAATCTCAATCGGGATCGCGGTGGGCCATGCCGCCGACGAACTCGCCTGGCGCGAACTCTACCGGCAGGCCGATCTGGCGCTCTATGAAGCCAAACAGACCGGCCGCAACCGCGCGGTCCACCACACCCCTGCCGTCGAGGCAGCAGCGGCTAGCGAAGCAGCTTAACCCTTGCGCTTCTTGCGCGCGGCGTACTTGGCATCGCGCGCCGCCTTCAGCTCTTCCTCGGTCGGCTTGGGCGGTTCGGGGATCAGCGAGGCGGCCTTCTTGTCAGCCTTGGCCTGCGCAATCGCGGCCTTTTTCGCGGCGCTCTTTTCAGCCAAGGCCTGCTCCTTCGCAGCCGCGGCGGCGATCCGCTCGGCCAGCACGGCCTCATCAATCTTGGGCTTGGCGGCGAGCTTGGCCAGCGCCTTGTCGCGCGCAGCCTTGGCCAGCGCGGTACGTTCTTGCAGGGTCGGGTCTTTGTAGGAAGCCATAAGGGAGATCGGTCTTTTCTGGTTGTTCACGTTCGATTTGAGCGCGCCTTACACGAAACTACCGCAAATGCGAACTTTGCCCGCGCGGGCCCCCGCAAGGCCAAACCATTTTCCTACACGCCGCGCATTTGTCATGATCCCGAGCCCCTCCCCCCCAAGACTACCCATAGAGGTTCCTCCCCCCGCCATGCCAGATCCCGCCCCCACGCCGCCCGTCCACACCCTGCCCCCCTT
>JAGNTK010000202.1 GCA_017987575.1 Novosphingobium sp.
GGTACTGGCGCGGACCGGCGGCGGGGTAATCTGGGTCGCCGCGCTGCTGGCTGCGATCCTGCCGCTCGACCGGCTGATCGAGCCCGATCTGGAACTTGGCATGTTCGATCAGTGGGCGCTGCGCGGGATTGCCGAGGAGTGGCTCGTCGCGGTGCGAGTGCTGGCCCACTGGCTCAGCTTTGGCCCGCCGCTGATGCTGGCCGCGCTGCCAGCGTCTGCGCTGGTCGGGATCGATGGGAAAACGCTGTGGCTGGTCGAACTGGGCCTGTTGGCGGGAACGCCAGGGTTGGCTGCGCTCGGCGTACTGGTCGCCGCGATCACCGCGGGTCTACGCGGCGGCGCGGCGCTGGGCGGCCTGCTGGCGATACCGCTGGCGGTGCCGCTGCTCGTGTTCGGCGCTGGCAGTCTGGCAATTGGCGGCGAAGCAGGCCTGGGCCTGACCGCCGCGTTCAGCCTGGTGCTGCTCGCGATCACGCCTTTCGCAGCCGGGGCGGCGATCCGCAGTGGGCGGGGTTAGTAAGGCGGCTTATCCAGCCCCTTCGGGCTCGCCGTAAAGATCTCGCACCCATCCTCGGTGATCCCGATCGAGTGTTCGAACTGCGCCGACAGTGACCGGTCCCGCGTTACCGCCGTCCAGCCATCTTCGAGCAGCTTCACACCCGGCTTGCCGAGGTTGATCATCGGTTCGATCGTGAAAAACATCCCCGGCTTCAGGATCGGCCCGGTTCCAGCGCGGGCGGCGTGGACCACCTCTGGCGCATCGTGGAACAGGCGGCCGAGGCCGTGGCCGCAAAATTCACGAACCACACCATACCGCTGGCCCTCAGCGTGCTTCTGGATCGCCGCGCCGATATCGCCCAGATGCTTGCCGGGCTTGGCGTGCTCGATCCCCAGCATCAGGCATTCGTAGGTCACCTCGACCAGCCGCTTGGCCTTCAAGGGTACGTCGCCGACCAGATACATCCGGCTGCTGTCCCCATGCCAGCCATCCAGCAGCGGGGTCACGTCGATATTGACGATATCGCCGTCCTTCAGTGTCTTGTCGGACGGAATCCCGTGGCAAACCACGTGGTTGATCGAGATGCAGCACGAATGGGCATAGCCGCGATAGCCCAGCGTCGCCGGGACAGCACCGTTATCGAGCGTGAACTGCCGCACGAAATCATCGAGCGCGCCGGTGCTCACGCCCGGTTGGACCATTGGCACCAGCGCGTCGAGCGTTTCGGCGGCCAGCCGCCCTGCTTTGCGCATCGCTTCGAAAGCGGCGGGTCCGTGCAGCTTGATCGTGCCGTCGCGCAGCTGGGTGTCGGTATCGGTTACGGTTTGGTATTCAGTCATGACGCGGCATATAGTAACAAACCGCGCAAATGGCTATTGCCGCGTGCATGATCGATAAAAACGCCCTGATCCAGCCCGACAAGGGCCAGCCCGCCACCGCCATTCACCTGGTCGACAAGGCTGGTCTGCCCGCCTTTGTCAAAGGCCTGTCCGCGCCGCAGCGCGCGGCCTTGGCGGCGCAGAAGTTTGAGGGTGATGGCTATTCCTATGCGATCGTACCCGATGGGGATCACTGGTTCGTGGTTTCGGGCGTGGCCAACACGGAAAGCCTATCAAGCTGGTGCATGGCCAAGCTGGCCGAAGTGCTCCCGGCCGGAACCTATCGCCGCGCCGGAGGCGAACCGGGACCAGCGCTGTTTGGCTGGGTGACCGGGCAATACCGGTTTGACCGCTACCTCTCCAAGCCCAGCGAAGAAGGCGCGCGGGTGCTGCTGACCAAGGATGTCGCGGCCATTACCCCTGCCCTTGCCGAAGCCGCCGCGACCGCGCTGGTCCGCGATCTGGTCAATACGCCCGCTGAGGACATGGGTCCCGCCCAGATCGAAGCCGAAGCGCACAACCTCGCCAAGGCGCACCGCGCGACCTTCAAGGTGACCAGCGGCGATGCGTTGGAACAGGGCTATCCGATGGTCCACGCGGTCGGCCGCGCAGCCAGCCGGCACCACGCACCACGGATGATCGAGATGCACTGGGGCGATGAAAAGCACCCCAAGCTGGCGATCGTCGGTAAGGGCGTGTGCTTCGATTCCGGTGGGCTCGATATCAAGCCCAGCTCCGGAATGCTGCTGATGAAAAAGGACATGGGCGGCGCGGCTCATGCCCTCGCGCTCGCCCAACTGGTGATGCAGACTGGCCTCAAAGTGAGGCTGCACCTGCTGATCCCGGCTGTCGAGAATGCGATTTCCGGCAACGCCTTTCGCCCCGGCGACGTGCTGCGCAGCCGGGCCGGGATTTCGGTTGAGATCGGCAATACCGATGCCGAAGGGCGGCTGGTGCTGGGCGATGCGCTGACCCGCGCGGGGGAAGAGAACCCGGAACTGGTGATCGATTTCGCCACCTTGACCGGTGCGGCTCGGGTTGCGCTGGGGCCGGACCTTCCCGCGCTTATGACCCGGCGCGATGAAACGGCGGATGAACTGCTCAAGTTGGGCGAAGCCAATGACGATCGCTGTTGGCGCCTGCCGCTGTTCGATGGCTACCGCGAATACCTCAAGAGCGACATCGCCGATCTCAACAACACCGGTTCAAACGGCTATGCCGGGGCATCGGTGGCCGGGTTGTTCCTTGACCGGTTTGTGCCGGACGGGACCGACTGGGCCCACTTCGACACCTTCGCCTGGCGCCCCGCCGCCAAGCCCGGCCGGCCCAAGGGCGGCGACGCACTGGGTCTGCGCGCGGCCTGGGGCTTGTTAAAGGCGCGGTATGGATAACTTGATAGAAGGGCAAAGCGGCGCTAATCGCCCGCTCTTCCAGTTTGGGGACACTGCAATTTTGACCGCCGCCATTCCGACCGGGCAACTCAGCCTTTCCGGCCCCGCTGAAAAGCTGGATGCGGCGCACTGGCCGGTGCGCGGGGATCTGGCGCACATTCGCCTCGCGGGACGCTGCTTCGTGCCGCACTATGCCGTGCCGATGGAACGGACGATCGTGGCTGCGGGCGCAAACCTGCTGGCGCTGAATGATGCCG
>JAGNTK010000203.1 GCA_017987575.1 Novosphingobium sp.
CCTTCCTGATGGTTCGTTTCCTTCCGAGCCGGGCCAGCAGCGAGGCAGAACCGCTGAAATTCAGGGTGGCCGACTACCTTTTCGAATTGCGTGTTCCGAAGAATTTCAGGCGCTCGCTGACAGTCGAGCAGCTTGCATCGATCGGCAGTGGCGAAGATCGCCTTGCCATTCATGCGATCGATCGCGGAGGCATACTCGTCACTGCACCCCGCCAGACCCGAAAATTCATGTCGGGCGACATTATCCAGATTGAAGGGCGTGCGCCGGTCGTGGAACTGGCGCTTGAACGCTTTGGTCTGGAGCTGGCGTCCGATGCTGAAGACGATCTGCTCGAAGGTTCGTTTTGCGAATGCGTGGTTACCGACAAGAGCAGCCTCATCAAGAGTGAACAGCCGTCAGAGGATCTTGGCCGGAACGGCGCAGCACTCGTTGCAATAAGCCGCAGAGGTAAGAGCATCGCCGATGGGTTGTCGGCGATGCGGCTGCAAACCGGCGACGTGATCCTGCTGCAGATAGCACAAGAACGGGTCGCGGAGCTGGTGCATGCCTTCGACCTGCTGCCATTGGCCGAACGACCTTTGAACCTGCGCCTGGGGGCCAAGGACTGGCTTCCAGTTATCGCCCTGGTCGGCGCGATAGCTGCGGCATCGTCAGGCATGTTCGGCCTGGCCGTGGCGCTCGTGCTGGCAGTCATAGTGCTCGGAGTGAGCGGCAGGCTCAAAGGGCAGGTCTATCACGACATCGATTGGCCGATAATCATCTTGCTGGCCGCGTTGATTCCCGTTGCCGAGGCATTTTCCGAAAGCGGTGCTGGCGAAATGATTGCCAGTGTGATCAGTTCGGCAGGTGCTGGTCAACCTGCATGGATGCTGGTTGGCATTGCGCTTGGCCTCACCATGGCGGTCACCCCATTTCTGAACAATGCCGCCGCTGTGCTGATCATGGGGCCGATTGCCGCGCAGACCGGGCTTGAAACAGGCGTGCCCGTCGATGCCATGCTGATGGCCGTGGCGATTGGCGCATCTTGCGACTTTTTGACCCCGATCGGCCATCAGTCGAATACTCTCGTCTGGGGGCCAGGCGGCTACCGCTTTTCGGACTACGCCCGGGTCGGAACACCGCTCACACTGATGGTTCTGGTATTCGGGACATTCCTGATCTCGTCGGTCTGGGGGTAAATGCAGATGTCCCAGAACCCGCCCAGTCTGTTCGACGTTGCCGCAATACTTGTCCTGCTGGCCGCTGCTCTCGGCTATGCCAATCACCGGCTGTTCAAACTTCCCTCTGCCGTGGGCATGACCCTGATGGGCGCGCTCGCCTCGCTGGCAATCATCGCGGCAGGCGCTGCTTTCCCGTCATGGGGTTTCGCGCCGATGGTCGAACGGTTCCTGACCGGGATCGATTTTCACGCCACCTTGATGGAAGGGATGCTGTCGTTCCTGCTGTTTGCGGGCGCGCTCCACGTTGACTGGACCCACATGCGCGCCAATCGTGCAGTGATCTTTGCTCTGGCGACTTTTGGTGTCTTGCTTTCGACTGCAATTGTCGGCGTCGGCACCTGGTGGATTGCCGGAGCCATGGGGCTGGCAATCCCGCTGACTTGGGCGCTCGTTTTTGGTGCTTTGATCAGCCCGACCGATCCGGTTGCCGTCATGGCCATCCTCAAGCGCGCTGCCGTGCCGCCATCGCTCCAGGCAACAGTCGCGGGGGAAAGCCTGTTCAATGACGGGGTTGGCGTCGTTGTTTTCGGTATATTGTTGGCTGTCGCAACCGGAAGCGAAGAATTCACTTGGGCTCATGCGACCAGTGATTTTGCCCGCGAGGCGCTGGGCGGTGCTGTCTTCGGGCTGGTGGTAGGCTGGATCGCTTTCCGCGCCATGCGTTCGATCGACGAATATACGGTAGAAGTGATGATCAGCCTCGCGGTGGTCATGGCAGGCTACAGCTTAGCGCTTGCGCTGCATGTCAGCGGACCGGTGGCCATGGCGGTTGCCGGGCTGTTCATCGGCAATGCGGGGGTCGCCCAAGCCATGAGCGACGTAACTCAGGACTATCTGATCAAGTTCTGGGAACTGATCGACGAAATTCTCAACGCCGTTCTGTTCCTTCTGATCGGATTGGAAGTGATCCTGATCGCCCGTCAACCCGATCTGCTGCTGTTTGGTGCAGCCGCCCTTCCGCTGGCCCTGGCTGCCCGCTGGCTTTCGGTCTCGGCTCCGTTATTCCTGCTCAGGCGCTGGATCAACCTTGGCAAGCTGGCAATACCGACGCTGGTCTGGGGCGGCCTGCGTGGTGGAATCTCGATTGCTCTAGCCCTGTCCTTGCCGAACGGCCCCTATCGCACTCCCATTGTAGCTGCGACCTTTGTCATCGTGCTATTCTCAGTAATCATTCAGGGCGGCAGTATTGGCGGCCTCATTGCGCGGATCGGGCGGCGCATTAGCGCGGACGGGGGAATTGGCCGTGACTGATCAAGCGAACGAGGCCGCCACGTGGTTCGGCCAGTTGCAGGCGAAAGCCAAGCACTCCTTCGATCTATTCCGGGCGCAGATCGACAAGACCGGTCTTTTCCCTGATCTCAAGGGCGCGGCGGGTAAGGCGCTTCGCCAGTCCGTGCGCGAAGACGGTGAGATCACGAAGTCCTACATGCTGATGTGCGGACTTTCGGCAGGCATTGCCGCGCTCGGATTGCTCCAGTCTTCGACGGCAGTGGTTATCGGCGCGATGCTGATTTCGCCCTTGATGGGGCCAATTGCCTCGATGGGCTTCGGCTTTGCCTCGTTTGACGGTCACCAGATCCGCGATTCGGTGAAGGTGATTACGGTTGGCGCGGCCATCGGCATCCTGACCGGTGTCTTGCTCACCTGGCTCAGCCCGATCAACAATGCGACGCCGGAAATCATCGCGCGCACCGAACCGACGTTGCTCGACCTGGCGGTTGCGATCTTCTCAGGTATCGCGGGTGCCTATGCGACCGTGCAGCAAAAGGGCGCGACAGCCATCGGCGTTGCCATTGCGA
>JAGNTK010000058.1 GCA_017987575.1 Novosphingobium sp.
CGTCTGGCGCTTTGGCTCAACATATCGCGGTTCGCTTCGGCGAATGGGGCCTGACTGCTGCGGAAGGCGATGTAGCCCTGTTTGCACTGAAAGGCTGCGACGCCGCTGAAATCGCCCGGCTGCGCGGCGCGGCACAAGGCACGGTTAGGGCGCAACTAAGCCAAGTCTACGCCAAGGCGGGGGTTTCCAGTCAGGCCGGCCTGGTCAGTCTGTTTCTCGACGATCTGCTCTAGAACGCCGGATCGTAGCCCGGTGGCAGAGCTTCAGCAGCGCCATCGACGTGGATGCCGCATTCGGTCTTGTCCCAGCCCTTCCAGCGGCCGGCGCGGGCATCTTCGCCCGGTGCGACCATGCTGGTGCAGGGCGAGCAACCGATCGAGGGATAGCCTTGCGCCACCAGCGGGTGCGCGGGCAGGCCGGTGGCGGCGAAGTAGCTGGCGATCTGGTCGCTCGACCAGTCGGCCAAAGGGTTGATTTTGAGCCGGCCCAGCGCATCGGTAGCATCCAGCTCGAACCGGGCAAGGCCGGCGCGGGTCGCGCTTTGAAAGCCCTTGCGGCCGGTGAAACTGGCATCAAACCCGGCCAGCGCGCGCGCCAGCGGCAGAACCTTGCGGATTTCACAGCAGCCATCGGGATCATAGGACCAGCGCAGCCCGCTCTCGTCGCGCTTGGCCAGCAGCGCGGGATCGGGGGTCAGGTTGATCAGATTGGTCAGGCCCAGTCGTGCGGTGATTTCATCGCGATAGGCCAGCGTTTCGGGAAAATGCTTGCCGGTCTCGAGAAACAGCACCGGCACCGATGGGTCAATGCTGGCAATCAGGTGGAGCAGCACCGCGCTTTCCGCACCGAAGCTGGATACGGCGGCGATCCGTCCGGCCAGCCCCTCGCGCAGAACTGCGGAGAGCATTTCCTGAGTCGCTACCCCGGCAAAGCGCGCATTGAGCGCCTCGGCATCCGCAGCAGTAAACCGCGCGGAAGTGTCGAGCACATCGATGCGGCGCGCAGCTTCAACCATGCCGCAACTGCCAGATCGGCACCCGGCCATCGGCTGCGGGCTGATAGACATGGTCCCAGCGGGCAAAGGCTGCTTCGGCATCGGCCGGGTTGAGCGGGATGTCGGGGGCAAAGGCATCGAACCCGCAGCGGCGCAGATGGCCCAGATGATCGACTGGCAGTTCGCCCACCGCGCGCAGTTCGCCAGTATAGCCGGCCTCACGCAGCACCCGCGCGGAGGAGAACCCGCGACCGTCAGTAAAGGTCGGGAAATTGACCTCGATCAGCTTGATCCGGTCCAGATGCGGCAGCAGATCACGCGCATCATCGCCCGGCTCAAGCCGTACGGCCGCCGCATTGGTCTGCGCGCCGAATACGTCAACCGTCACGCCGGGATCGGCAACCGCTTCGTCATCGCGAAAGCGGAACTGAACGTCACTCATAGATTGCCTCCTTGAACGGGGCCATGCCGATCCGGCGGTAGGTATCGAGCAGCCGCTCATCGCCCTGCTTGTGCGCAAGGTAGACTTCGGTCGCCTTGTCGATCGCGTCGACGATCCCGTCTTCGGAGAACCCCGGTCCGGTGATTGTGCCGAGCGAGGTATCATCGCCTTCGCTTCCACCGAGCAGCAGCTGATAATTCTCGGTGCCCTTCTTATCGACGCCGAGAATGCCAATGTGACCGGCATGGTGGTGCCCGCAGGCGTTGATGCAGCCCGAAATCTTGAGCTTCAGTTCGCCCAGATCGGCCTGCTTGGCAGCAAACCGTTCTGAGATTTTCTGCGCCACCGGGATCGAGCGGGCATTGGCGAGGCTGCAATAGTCGAGCCCCGGACAAGCGATGATATCGCCGATCGTGTCGAGGTTGGCCGTCGCCAGTCCTGCGTCATCAAGCCGCTGCCACAGCGCGTAAAGATCAGCCTTGCGGACGTGCGGCAGCACGATGTTCTGGGCGTGGGTGACGCGCAGCTCGTCAAAGCTGTATTCGCGGCCGAGATCGGCCATCACCCGCATCTGTTCACCGCTGGCATCACCGGGGATCCCGCCGACCGGCTTGAGGCTGATCGTGGCGATCATGTAGCCGGGCTGCTTATGCGCGGCGCAGTTGCGATCGACCCACAGCGCGAAGTCCGGGTCCGAGCGATCGAGCGCATCGGGTGCAGCTGCATCATAGGCCGGATCGGTGAAGTGCGCCTTGATCCGCTCCAGTTCGGCCAGAGGCGGCTCGATCCCCTGCGTCAGCAGGTGGGCGAATTCTTCCTCGACCTGGCGGGTGTATTCGTCCTTGCCCAGTTCGTGGACCAGGATCTTGATGCGCGCCTTGTACTTGTTGTCGCGGCGACCATAGCGGTTGTAGACCCGCAGGCAGGCTTCGGCATAGGTGATCAGCTGATCTAGCGGAACGAAGTCACGGATCAGCGGCGCGATCATCGGGGTGCGGCCCATGCCGCCACCAACGTAGAATGCGGCGCCGATTTCACCGGCAGAATTGCGGACCATCCGGATGCCGATATCGTGCAGCTTCATCGCAGCACGGTCAGTGTCGCTGGCGATCACCGCAATCTTGAACTTGCGCGGCAGAACCAGGAATTCGGGGTGGAAGCTCGACCACTGGCGCAGCAGTTCGGCATAGGGGCGCGGATCAACGATCTCATCGGCGGCGGCCCCGGCGTGTTGGTCCGAACTGATGTTGCGGATGCAATTGCCGCTGGTCTGGATCGCGTGCATTTCGACCTTGGCGAGGTCGGCCAACAGGTCGGGCGTCTGATCGAGCTGGATCCAGTTGTACTGGATGTTCTGGCGGGTGGTGAAGTGGCCATAGCCGCGATCGTACTTGTCGGCGATATCGCCCAGCGCGCGCATCTGCGCCGAGCTGAGCGTGCCATAGGGAATGGCGACGCGCAGCATATAGGCGTGGAGCTGCAGGTAGAGCCCGTTCTGCAAGCGCAGCGGCTTGAAGTGATCCTCGCTCAGGTGCCCTTCGATCCGGCGCTTCACCTGATCGCGGAATTCCTCAACCCGGGCATCGACCATCGCTTGGTCATACGTGTCATATTTATACATCAGATCACCCAATCACGCGCATCGGCGTCTGCTGGTTTGAGGGTTAGGTCGGGGCGCACGGTTGGCCCCAGCGCGCGGATGCGGTCCTTGATGTGGGCCGGGCGGACGCCGTCTTCATCCTTGACCGCGTCGATCGCATAGGCGGCGTTGACGCGCTGGGCGGCCTGCTCGCGGGCCAGAATCGCATCAGCGTTATCGCCAACATCAACCGCATCGGAAACGTGGAGCGACCACTGGACGCCGTCCCACCAGGTGACAGCGCCTGACTTCAGGTCATTGCCGGTCAAAATCTTCATTGAAATGCCTCCAGCGCAAGCGCTTGCAAGGGTTGGTCAGTTGGTTCAGCCGCGACTTCGCCGATCACGATCAGCGCGGGGCTCTTGACGTTGTGACGCGCCACCAGCTCGCCCAGCCCGGCCAGCGGGCTGCGCAGGACGCGCATGGTCGATCGCGTCGCGTTCTCGACCACGGCCACCGGCACATCGGGGGCGAGGCCATCAGCGATCAGCTTTTCGGCGATCGCATCGGCGGTGGCGAGGCCCATGTAGATCACCAGCGTGCGGCCCTTGCCGGCAAGTCCGGTCCAGTCCTGCTCGGACAGGCCCTTGCACTGACCCGCAACGAAGCTGACGATTGAGGCCGAGCGCCGGTGGGTCAGCGGCATTTGCGCAGCAGCCGCAGCGCCGATGGCTGCGCTGATCCCGGGGACAACTTCGACCGGAACCCCGGCAGCACGGCAGGCCTCAGCCTCTTCACCGCCGCGCCCGAAGATGAACGGGTCGCCGCCCTTGAGGCGGACGACTTCGGTCCCGGTCAGGGCCTCGCGGACCAGCAGAGCGTTGATTTCGTCCTGCTGCAAGGTATGGCGCGAGCGGCTCTTGGCGACCGAGATCAACCGCGCGTTCGGTCCTGCCAGCGCCAAGATCGCTGGATCCACCAGCCCATCGTGGACGATCAGCGCGGCCTGCGCGATCAGCCGCGCGGCGCGCAAGGTCAGAAGGTCAGGATCGCCGGGACCAGCGCCAACCAGCCAGACTTTGGCGGGAGAGGGAACAATGCTCATGCTGCGGAAATGGCGGGAAGACGGACCGCGTGCCAGTCAGAATGACTTTGCAGCGGATTAGGTCAGCTATCGCCGGTGGGCATTCCCGGCCATTCGCGGATATGCACATCGCGCTGCGGAAAGGGCAGGTGCACGCCATGCTCGCCAAACAGGACCCAGATCCGCTTGAGCACATCGGAACGGATATTGCCGACGCCTGCTTCGGGATCATCGATCCAAAGCTGGATCTCAAACTGGATCGCACTGTCACCGAATGCCGTCAGCCAGACAGATGGTGCGGGTTCGGGATGGACCCGGGGGTGTTCGTGAGCAGCCTGCAGCATCAGCCTTTCGGCCAGTTCGACATCGCTGCCATAGGCAATCCCAACCGGCACCTTTAGCCGGACGTCGCGGGTCGAAAACGACCAGTTTTCGACGGTGCTGGTCATCAGCAATTCGTTCGGGATCAAGTATTCGATCTGATCGCGGGTGATCACCGAAACCGCGCGGATCCCGATCCGGTTGACCTGCCCCACGGTCTTGTCGTTGCCGCTGCCGACTGAAATCACATCGCCCGGTTTGATCGAGCGGTCCATCAGCATGATGATCCCCGAAATCAGGTTGCCGAAGGTCTTTTGCAGGCCGAACCCGATGGCCAGACCAAAGGCGCCGGAAAACACCGTCAGTGCGGTCAGGCTGATCCCCAGGAAATCGATTCCGATCAGCACCAGCACCAGCCAAAGCATGACACTGACCAGCTTTTCGCCAAGCAATTGCTGGGTCGCATCGAGCCGATGCATCCGCCTGAATACCCGCCGCACGATCATGGTGCCAATCCGCCCAGCGACCAGCACCGCCAGCGCGACCAGCAGCATCAGCAGCGCTCGGTAGAGCGAGATGTGATAATCACCCAGATCAAAGCCGATCGCATCAAGCTGGCGGGCTATCACGGCAATATCTTCGCGCAGGCTCATGCGGCGGCCCATGCAGCCAGGCCGCGCTCCAGATCAGCGATCAGGTCAGCCGGGTCTTCCATGCCGATCCACAGCCGCAAGGCGAACCGGTCAGCAGGGTCAAACCCTTGCGGCGGCCAGGGCATTTCGGAGCGATCGCGCTCGGGGTGGACACCAAGCGCGAGGCTCTCAAATCCGCCCCAGCTGTAGCCAATTCCGAACAGGCTCAGCGCATCGATCAACCGGTCGCGCGCTGCACCATCGCGCCCCGCCAGCACGACCGTCATCAAGCCGCAGCCGCCGATGAAATCGCGCTTCCACAACTTGTATCCGGGCGCTCCGGGTAGCATCGGGAAGAGGACTGCGGCCACTTCGCTGCGGTCTTGGAGCCACTCGGCAATCGCCAGCGCGCTGGCCGACGAGCGTTCCAGCCGCATGTCCATGGTCCTGAGGCCGCGCAGTGCCAGCGCGCAATCGTCGGGCGAGGCTTGCTGGCCCAGCATCAGCGAACGTTTGCGCAGGCGCGGATAGTATTCAGCCGTCGCGGTGACACTGCCCATCATCAGATCAGAATGCCCGCCAACGTGCTTGGTCAGCGCCAGGATCGACAAGTCTACCCCGTGGCTGAGCGCCTGAAACCCGGTCGGCCCGGCCCAGGTGTTGTCCATCAGCACCGCCAGTCCGCGGGCCTTGGCTGCCTGAGCGAGCGCGGGAATGTCGCAGATCTCCATGGTCAGGCTGCCGGGGCTTTCCAGCAGAACCGCGCGGGTATTGGTGCCGATCATCGCGGCGAAACCACTCACATCGAGTGGATCAAAGAACCGCGCTGAGATGCCATAATCGCGCAAGGCGTGGACCGCGATGTTGCGGCTGGGATCATAGGAATTGTCCGAGACCAGCAAATCGTCGCCAGCTTTCAGCACGCTGAGCAGCGCCATCGCCGGAGCCGCAAGACCGGTCGGGTAGAGCATGGTACCAGCGGCGCCGGGCTCCAATGCCGTCAGGGCATCGGCCAGCGCCCACTGCGTCGGTCCGCCGCGCGCGCCATAGTGGAACAGGCCGTCCTTGTTGACGTGGCGTCCTGCTTCCTGCGCGGCGCAATCTTCGTACAGGTGTGTGCTGGCCCGCCAGACCGGCGGGTTGACCGCAGGGCCGGTCCATTCCGGCTTGCGTCCGGCCAGAACGAGCCGGGTTGCGGGCGCAATATCTTCGGGCGGAATTTTAGCCATGGCGAAGCTCAGTCCCCCTCCCGCTTGCGGGAGGGGTTAGGGGTGGGTGCGTCAGAGAATTTGAGCTGAAGGCCGACTGGCCCACCCCCGGCCCCTCCCGCAAGCGGGAGGGGGGAAAGTGCGTTCGACCTTGCCGCAATCACGCCGTCTTCGTCGCCTTGGGGGTGTCAGGATCGTTGCCCCATTCGGTCCAGCTGCCATCGTACAGCGCGACGTCGTCCTTGCCGGCCAGATGCATCGCGAAGATCAGCACGCAGGCAGTAACGCCGCTGCCGCAGCTGGTGATCACCGGCTTGCCCAGATCGACCCCGGCGCCAGTCAGCGTGGACTTGATCCCGGCGGCATCCTTGAAGGTGCCGTCGGCGTTGTAAAGCTCGGTAAACGGCACGTTGAGCGAGCCGGGGATATGGCCGCTGGCGATGTTCGGGCGCGGATCGGCTTCTTCGCCCGACCAGCGTTTGGCCCCGCGGGCATCGACCACCTGTTCGTCCTTGGAGTGCAGGTTGGCCAGCACGTGGGCCTTGGTCCGCACGTTCTTGTCATCCTGCCAGGCAGTGAAATGGCGGTGGCGGAGCTGTTCCTTGCCCTGCGTCAGCGCGCGGCCTTCGGCTTTCCACTTGGCCATCCCGCCATCGAGGATCGCCACATCGTGCGCACCAAACATCTTGAGCATGAACCAGGCGCGGGCCGAGGTTTTGACCGGGCTGTCATCGTACAGCACGATCCGGCTGCCATCGCCCAAACCCAGCGACTGCATCCGGCTGGCGAACTTCTCCGGCGGAGGCAGAGTGTTTTCGACCGGGGCGTTCGAATCGACCAGATCGTCCAGATCCATGAATACGGCGCCGGGAATGTGGCCGGCCTCATATTCGGCGGCAGCATCCCGCCCGCTGCCGGGCAAATGCTTAGTGCAATCAACGATCCGCAGGTCGCTCGCGCCCATTTCGTTTGCGAGCCATTCGGTCGAAACCAGACTTTCCATAACCTAAGAGTCCTCCTGAAGGCCGTCCTCCACGGCCATCACAGCGCCCCTTTTCGCTGCAATTGCGAAGAGACTAGACGCGCTGGGGGCCTGCGTCGAGGGGGGAAATGCGGCTAATTTACCGCGCGCTGACCGATCCGCGAATAGGTGCGCGGACCAAGGTCGAGCCGGAAGGGGCGTAGCGCTGCCCCTTGGTCTTCGGGCATTTCGCCCACGACATAGGTCTGGACCTGAACCAGTGATTGTCCGCCAGCGGTGCTGGCCTCAACCCGCAGCCGGGCGAGCGGGACGAAATAGGCCGCCTCTCCAGCCCGAATCGGGGTGACCGCGCTCAGCGGCAGGCGGAAGTCGCCGGTGAATTCGGCGCTTTCGCCGGGGGCCAGCGTGACTAGCGCATGGCGCAGTTCCAATCGTTGGCCGTCACCTGCAATCTGGGCTTCGGGCGGCAGCGAGGCATGCGCGGACACCATGTCGCCCTCTACCGCCAGCGCCGAAAGCGGTTCGCTGCCGGTATTGGTCAGGGTCACGACATAACTCAGCGTCGTTGCCATCAGCGATGCGCTCATCCGCCGGGCTTCCAGCGTCATGCCAAGCCCGGCGGGCAGGCTGAGCGAGAGATGCGGTTCGGGCAAGCTTTGCGCGGTTACGGGCGTGACAACGGGTTCGGCTGGTCCCGGTGCGGGCTGCGACGCGGGCACAATCGGGCGCTCAAAGGTAATCGCGGCCACGGCAGGGACCTTGCGGCGGCGCCACCACAGCAGCGCGAACACTGCGGCGAGCAGCCCGGTGGCCCCAGCGATCCATGGCCAGTACCAACCAGTGGCGGCGGTGGATTCGACCACTGCAGGGGCGGTCGTTGGCGACGGCGCAGCTGCGAAATCGGTAGGTAGCGGTTGCGCTGCCGGGAGGTTCAATGCCGGACCGGCAGTAAGGCCGTCGCCGCCGGGCGCAGGCTGGGCAACGGGACCGATGGCAGCGCCTTGTGCTGCGCGCGGTGTCTGAACCGGCGCCGGGCGCGCTGCGGGGGATACAGGGGGGCGTGTTGCTGCTGTCGACGGGGTGGGCGCAGGTTGGCTGGAAGCCGGGCTGGGGGCGGGGCTTGGGGTCGGCGTTTCACGCGGCGAAGCTGTGGTGACAATCGGATTGTCGCGATCAACCGGGCCTTGTGATCCGGGCGGCGCGGGCTTCACCGTCGCGCCGGGAAGGCGCCAACCGCTCTCCGACTGGGCCATCAGCGCGGCAGGGGCAAGCGTCAGCCCCAGCGCCATCGCGCTGGCTGCGGCTTTCAAACTGCCCCCTGATCTGCTCATTTTACTGTCCATAACACCTGATAAAGGCCCGCTAGCCGTTCTGGCACTGAATAGGAAGTGAACCCGGCATTTCCAACCGCTGACTTGTGCATTTGCCGCGATGGAGGCATTGCGCTGGGCATGACAGACACACCGCAACCGCTCCACCTCGGCCAAACCAGCGCGCTGCCTGCTTCGCCCGAAGCGGCGGTGCTGGACTATGTTCCCAACCCGCGCGGCGATACGCTGTATCTGGTCCGGTTCGCCGCGCCGGAATTCACATCGCTCTGCCCGGTGACCGGCCAGCCTGATTTCGCCCACTTGGTGATCGACTATGCACCGGGCGAAACGATCGTCGAATCCAAAAGCCTCAAGCTGTTTCTGGGCTCATTCCGCAACCACGCCGGGTTTCACGAAGACGTGACGGTTGGCATCGGTCAGCGGCTGTTCACGGAAATGCAACCCAAGTGGTTGAGGATAGGCGGTTATTGGTACCCGCGCGGCGGGATCCCGATCGATGTGTTCTGGCAATGCGGCGCTGCGCCTGAAGGTTTGTGGGTGCCGGAGCAAGGCGTAGCGGGCTATCGCGGGCGCGGCTGAATGGCCACAGGTGCTGTGTAATATTTCTGTCACACTGCATTTTTCGTTCCATGCTGCACTGCAGTAGGGGAGCCGCGCGGCCATCACAGACTTCCAGCTGTAAGGACCGCCAGACTATGCGCCTCACCACCGTTTTCAGAACCGCCGCCGCCCCGTTCGTTGTTGCCGCTGTGCTCGCATCTGCTGCACCAGCCATGGCGCAGGACGCTGCTGACAGCGAAGGGCTGAGCGACATCATCGTTACCGCCCAGCGCCGTGCGGAAAACCAGAAGGACGTGCCGATTTCGGTCGCGACCGTGCGCGGCGATACGCTGGCGGCAGTCAGCGGATCGGGCGCGGATATCCGGGCGTTGTCGGGCCGCGTGCCGAGCCTGAACATCGAAAGCTCATTCGGCCTTACTTTCCCGCGCTTTTACATCCGCGGCCTTGGCAACACCGATTTCGATCTCAACGCCTCGCAGCCGGTCAGCCTGGTCTATGACGATGTGGTACTGGAAAACCCGATCCTGAAGGGCTTCCCGGTGTTCGATCTGGACCGGGTTGAAGTGCTGCGTGGGCCGCAGGGCACCTTGTTTGGCCGCAACACCCCGGCCGGGATCGTCAAGTTCGATACCGTTCGCCCTGACGCCGTCGGCAAGAACCATGTCAGCCTCAGCTGGGGCAGCTTCAACACGATCAACGCCCAGGCTGGCATCGGCAGCGGCGATGCCAGCGATGTCGTTTCGGCCCGCGTTTCGGCGCTCTATCAGCACCGCGACAATTGGGTCGACAACATCGACGAGCCCGGCGACAAGAACCTTGAAGGGTTCGACGATTTCGCCGCGCGGATGCAGATCCAGGCCCGCCCAAGCGATCAGCTGACCCTGCGCGGCACTGTTCAGGTCCGCCTGTTCGAAGGCTCGGCCCGGGTGTTCCGCGCCAATGCCTTTGCCACCGGTAGCAACCAGCTGATCGGGCTGGGTGGTCCGACGACCAAGTTTGACCGCAAAAAGACTCGCGCCGATGGCCTGAACTTCCAGAGCCTGACCAACGTCAACGCCGCCTTCAATGCTGAATATGATGCAGGGCCTGTCACGCTGACCTCGGTCACCAGCTATTGGTACGGGAACCTGAAGAGCCGTGGCGATATCGACGGCGGGTTTGGTAACCAGTTCGCACCCAGCCAAGGTCCGGGCTTTATTCCGTTCTCAGCCCAATCGCGTGACGATGTTCCCAGCCTCGACCAGTTCACGCAAGAACTGCGGATCTCGTCAAACAACACCGGCGGGCTCGGCTATCAGCTGGGTGCGTTCTACTTCAGCGAAAAGCTTGACATCGTAAGCTACGACTATGGCAATCCCACTGACACCGCCCCTGCGGCGATCGCCGATCAGCGTCAGGTCAGCGAAGCTTTGGGCGTGTTCGGCTCGCTCAACTATCAGTTTGAAAATGGGCTGAAGCTGCAAGCAGGTGCGCGCTTCAATCACGATAACCGCAAGATGGTGGCCGGACGTCCGCTTGATACCCGTCCCGGCTTTCTCAACTTCGGCGGACCGGTTGCACCGCAAAGCGCCGAAGTTGGCGATGACGTGCTGACCTGGGACCTTTCGGCCAGCATGCCGCTGACCGAAGACGTCAACCTGTTCGCCCGCGTCGCCAAGGGTTATCGCGCGCCGTCGATCCAGGGCCGTCTGGTGTTCGGTCGGACGCTGTCTATCGCCGACAGCGAAACCACGATGAGCTACGAAGCCGGGCTGAAGTCGAGCTTTGCCGATGGCAAGGCGCGGTTCAACCTGACCGGGTTCTACTTCCGCACCAAGGACATGCAGCTGACTGCCGTTGGCGGGGCATCGAACTTCACCACGTTGATCAACGCCGAAAAGGTCGATGGCTACGGGTTTGAAGCGGAACTGGAAGCGCGTCCGGTTCCGGGTCTGACTCTGACTGCCGGAATTTCGTACAACCATAACGAAATCAAGGACCCCAACCTCT
>JAGNTK010000205.1 GCA_017987575.1 Novosphingobium sp.
TGCGGCGGGTCTTCACCAAAGTGCCGCAACAATAGCGCGCGGCGGCACCCGGCGGTTTCCACCAATCCGGCCATCGCATCGATCCGCACGCGCTCACCCGCTCGGCGGTGCTCCTCTACCTCGCTCAAGCGCTGGCGGGCACGGGCAAAGTCATCCGCCGCCCACAGCAGCAGCGCGGTCGCCGGATCGCCGTCGCGGCCCGCACGGCCGGTTTCCTGATAATAGCTCTCGATCGATTTCGGCACCCCGGCATGGGCCACAAACCGGACGTCGGGCTTGTCGATCCCCATCCCGAACGCAACCGTGGCGACCATCACCATGTCTTCGGATGCCACAAACGCGGCTTGGTTGGCCGCGCGCACTTCCGGCGGCAGCCCTGCATGATAGGGCAGCACCCGCCGCCCGGTTGCGGCTGCGAGCTTTTCGGCCAGATCTTCGGTGCGTTTCCGGGTTGGGGCATAGACGATCCCGGGGCCCGGCATTTCGGCCATCAGCGCGGTCAGTTGCCGCGTGATTGTCTCGCGGTGGCGCACGACATAGCGGATGTTGGGCCGGTCAAACCCGGCGATGATCAAGCCGTCATCGGGAATACCGAGCTGGGCCAGCACATCGGCGCGGGTCGTGGCATCCGCCGTCGCGGTCAAGGCGAGGCGGGGCACGTCCGGAAAGGCGTCCATCAGCGGGCGCAGCAGGCGGTAATCGGGTCGGAAATCGTGGCCCCATTCCGAAACGCAGTGCGCTTCGTCGATCGCGAACAGGCTGACCTGGGCCTTGCTCAGCAGTTCGCGGAAATGCGGCTGGCTGGCGCGTTCCGGGGCAACATAGAGCAGATCGAGCTGGCCATCGCGGAAGGCATCAATTGCCGCTTCGCGGTAGTCCTCGCTATCCGCGCTGGTCAGGCTGGCAGCGCGGATCCCGTTGGCCTGCGCGCTGCGCAGCTGATCGTGCATCAAGGCAATGAGCGGGCTGATCACCACGCAGGTGCCGGGCAGCATCACGGCGGGTAGCTGATAGGTCAGCGACTTGCCAGCCCCGGTTGGCATAACCGCCAATGTCGATTGCCCGGCCATGACCCGACCGACCACCTGATCCTGCACCCCGCGAAAGGCGCTGAAACCAAAGGTCGTGTGGAGCTGATCGAGAAGGGCGGCGGCGGTCACGCGAACCCGCCTAGCGGCCTATCGCGCTTTGCGGAAGGGCACGCGGCCCGCTCTCTCCACAATGGTTTCTTCTGCCCGGGTAAAGGCGCTGCGCCCGGTCGGTGCGTCGGGAGCAACAGCGCTGGTGAAGTAGGCGATCCCGCGCCCGGTCCTGGGGTCCCACCACAGTCCGGCCTTCAGGCCATAGGCGTCGCCGGCATGGCCGATCCGCAGGCGGCCGTCGCCAAACGGGTCATCGTGGCAGCCCGCTTGTTTGGTGGCGAGTGACTGGACCGCAAGGCCATAGGCGCAGAAGAATCCGCTGGCCGTGCCATCTTCGCCCACGCCGTTGCGACCGTTGAAGCGCCACTGCGAGCGGGTCATTTCGGCAAAGGACCGCGCGCTCAGAAACCCGCTGCCGCCGCGCGCCAGCATCTGGCCCAGCTTGGCCAGATCGCGCATCGAAATTCTGAGGCCACCCTGAGGGGAGAACAACGCGCCGTTGTCGCCCAGACGGTAGGCCGAAAGATTGCAGTTGGTGCCAGTGCCCAGATAGACCGGGCAGGCGGGCGGCTGGCCGCGCAGGTCATCGCGCGCGACTTCGCCGCTGGCGCGATAGAGTACCACCGCCCTGCGGAATGCACCGGCCGAACAGCCTGCGCCCCAGTTGAAGCAAGCGTCAAGCTTCAAGGGCTTCAGCACCAGCCGGCTCATCAGCACGTCGAACCGTTCCCCGGTCACCCGTTCCATCACGCTCGCAATCACCGGGAAGTTGAGATTGGTGTAATGGAACCAGCCTGACCCCGGCGCATGGGCATTATCCCACACGCGCGGATCGGCCAGCCGCTCTTTCACCGTCACACCCAGCGGGATCAGATAGAGCTCGTCAGCGTCGATCAGACCCGATTGGTGGGACAGCAGCAGCCGCAAGGTGATCTTGCGGTCCGGAAAGGCCGGATGGCGGACCGGGTAGCCGAGGTAGTCCGAGACATCCCGGTCGAGGTCGAGCCGACCCTGATCGACCAATCGCATCACGCCCAGCGCAGTGACCAGTTTGGAGATTGAGGCGATCCGGACCGGATCATCGGCAGTGACGTTTCGCCAGACTGACCCCGGGAAGCCGGCGTCCACATCCCGCTCTGCGGCGCCTTCCACGATCACCGGCCTGATCTGCGTCCGATCGAACTGGACTGCAACCGTGGCTGGCAATGGCTGGGCGCTGGCCGATACAGGGACCAGTGCGAGCAAGCCTGCGAAAAAAGACGCTTTCATGCAATCAGGCTATCGCGCCGCATGATACCTGTCGAGCGATCCATTTCGGGAGCTGACCCATGCGCTTTGTCCTTGCCCTCGCCTTTTCCGCCGCTGCTCTCGCGCTGGCCTCCCCGCTCGGTGCCAATGACAGCGAGGCTGCGGTCAATGTCGGCGGGATCGAACTGGTCGCGAACAAGGCGATCTCGATGGATTCGGAAGATCTCTACATCTCGGAAAAAGAGGTGCGGGTCCGCTATCGCTATACCAACCATTCGGCCAAGGATCAGGAACTGACCATCTCGTTCCCGCTGCCAGCGATCCGGGCGGCGGACGAGGAGAAGTACGGTTACACCGCGATCCCCGATTTCTCCCAACTCAACTTCGCCACCACGGTGGGCGGCAAACCAGTGCGGTTCCAGATCGTGCAGCGCGCTGAGCTCGGCGGCCGCGATGTGACCCAGCGGTTGGCGCAGCTCAAATGGCCGCTCGACTGGATCACCGGTAGCGGAGATGAGCCGGCCTGGGTCGGCAAATTGAGCGCGGAGGCCAAGCGCGCAGGCGTCAGCGAAGGCC
>JAGNTK010000204.1 GCA_017987575.1 Novosphingobium sp.
CAATTCGGACGCGCCGATATCGAACATGCGAAAATTCCTGCCGGGATGCGCCGGATTATGGCTGCTTGGGGTCCGCCGCGTCGATCACGGTTTCACCATTGAGCGTCGCTTGATTGGCGGCAGGCGGTGCCGGAATCTGGCTGGCGGGGGCCTGCGGCTTGACCTCTTCACCTTCGGCAATGCCTTGCTTGAAGCTTTTGATCCCTTTGCCGAAATCACCCATGATATCGGACACGCGGCCGCGGCCGAACAAGACCAGCACGATCAACAGCACGACGATCCAGTGCCAGAGCGAAAAACCACCCATTGTCTCAAACTCCACTTCGAGGCCGAAGCCGATCGCCCCCGTCAGCCCTATCTAGGCACTTTGTGCGTCACTTGCCAGCTTATCATCGGACTCAGGCTGATCTTCGGCCTGCTCAGGCACGTCCATCGCCGCCGCCAGCGCATCTTCAACCGGATCAAGCAAGCCAGCGGCGCGCAGTTCGTCGATTCCCGGCAGATCACGGCGGCTTTCGAGGCCGAAATGGGTCAGGAAATCGGGCGTGGTGGCATAGATCACCGGACGGCCCGGCACTTCGCGGCGGCCGACGATCCGGACCCAGCCCGCCTCCATCAGCACGTCGAGCGTGCCCTTGGCGGTCTGAACCCCGCGGATCGCCTCAATCTCAGCCCGGCTGACCGGTTCGTGATAAGCGACAATTGCCAGCACTTCAGTTGCCGCGCGGCTAAGGCGTCGGTTTTCCTCGCGTTCGCGCCGCAATAGGTGGGCGAGATCGGGCGCGGTCTGGAAATGCCAGCGCTTGCCGCGCTCAACCAGTTGCACGCCGCGCTCGGCATAGTGCGCGGCCAGTCCAGCCAGCGCGTCCTTCACATTGGCCCCGCCCAGATGGACTGAAATCGCCTCAGCGCTCATCGGTTCCTGCGCCGCGAACAGCGTCGCTTCAACCGCGCGAACCAGATCATCAGGGCGCGTCATGCCTTGATCCCACGCAGCATCAATGGCCCGAAGGTGCTGTCCTGCTGCAATTCAGCCTTGCCCAGCCGCGCCAATTCCAGCGCCGCGACAAAGCTGGAGGCCATCGCCGAACGCCGCAGCTTGGGATCGGCATGGGGCGGCAGGAAATCGCGCAGTTCCATCCAGTCGATATTGACGCCGAGCATCGCCGAAACGCGCGATAGCGCCGAATCGAGCGTCATCACCATCCGGTCGCGCACCATATGCACCACCGGTGCAGTCCGGGCCTTGACCTGCCCGTAGGCCTGAACCAGCGCGAACCAATCGCACTGCCACAGGTTCTTGCGGTCAACCCTGAGGCCTTCGGGGGCACCGCGCAGAAACACGTCGCGGCCGAGCCGGTCGCGGCCCATCACGCGCGCGGCGGCATCGCGCATCGCGGCGAGGCGTTGCAACCGCAACTGCAGGCGCAGCGCCAGTTCTTCGGGGCTGGGATCTTCCTGCTCTTCCCGAGGCAGTAACAGTGCTGATTTGAGGTAGGCCAGCCACGCCGCCATGACCAAATAGTCCGCCGCCAGTTCCAGCCGCAGCGCCTCAGCCTGTTCGATATAGGTCAGGTACTGATCGACCAGATCAAGGATCGACAACCGCCGCAGGTCAACCTTCTGCCGCCGCGCCAGATCGAGCAACAGATCGAGCGGGCCTTCCCAACCGTCGAGCTCAAGATAAAGCGCCGCGTCTTCGGTCGCAGCGGCGCCGATCCCTTGCCACTCCTCATCGGGCAGGGTCAGCGCGGGGGTGTCGATCAGATCGTTCATGCTTCGGTGCCAACCAGCGCCAGCAAGGCATCGCGTTTAGCAATCAATTCAGCATGATCGCCGCTGGCTCCATCAAGCCGAGTGAAGGACAAAGCCCGCTCCAGCCGCTCCGCGCCCTTGGGCGACAATGCTGGTAGCACATTGCAGATCCCGGCCATGTCATCAGCCTTGGCCCAGCAGTTGAGCGCAATGTCACAGCCCGCCGCAACTGCCTTGGCCGCGCGTTCGGGCACGGTGCCACTCAGCGCCTCCATATCGAGATCATCGGTCATCAGCAGACCATCGAAACCGATCTTCCCGCGGATGATTTCCTGGATGATATAAGGCGATTGCGTTGCCGGGTTTTCGGCATCCCAGGCGGTGAATTTGAGGTGTCCGGTCATCCCGGTCGGTGCATCATTTAGCGTGCGGAATGGCGCGAGGTCGCTTTCCAGATCGGCTTCACACTCGGTAACTGTCGGCATTGCCTTATGGGTGTCGCAGTGCGTCCGGCCATGCCCAGGCATATGCTTGATCGTGCCGGCCACTCCGGCGCGGGCGAGCCCATCGAGCACGGCGCGGCCAATCGCCGCCACCCGCAAGGGTTCATAGCCATAAGCGCGGTCACCGATCACATCGTGCGCGCCGTGCTGACGGACATCGAGGACAGGAGCATGGGTGCAGGTGATCCCGACTTCGGCCAGATCCATGCCCAAGGCTTCGGCATTGGCGCGCGCCGCCTCAATCGCGCTGGCCGGGGCCAGATCATAGAGCCGGTCAAACGCCGCGCCCGCCGGATAGGCCGGCCAGACCGGCGGCTTCATCCGCTGGACCCGGCCGCCTTCCTGATCAATCGTGATCAACAACTGGGCACGGCCCTGAATATCGCGCAGTTGATCGGTCAATGCGCGTAGCTGAGCGCGGCTTTCGACGTTGCGGCCAAAAATGATGTAGCCAGCCGGGTCCGCCTCGCGAAAGAACGCGCGCTCATCTGCGCTCAGGACCAGACCGGAAAGGCCGAAAATTGCGGGTGTCATAACGCCCTGAAAGTCGCACTGCGGCGGCACTTGTGCAAGCGCCGCCGGTGCAATCCGTGTGGATTATCCGCTTACTTGACCATGCAGGACAGGCCCGCACCTTTCAGCTTGCTGCACAGCGCATTGGCAGCCGCCGCATCGGGGGCAACCGCCTGCAGGCGATAGATCGTGCCA
>JAGNTK010000206.1 GCA_017987575.1 Novosphingobium sp.
CGGCATCGATGGCGATCACATCGCCAAGCGCCGCCGGGGCCGCAGGAGCATAGCGCCCCAATAGGTCTTCGACCATTACCGAAATGCGGGTGAATGGCAGGTGTCCGGCAAGGAACGCCGCGACAGCGATTTCGTTCCCGGCATTGAGTACAGCGGGCGCCGCCCCGCCCGCTTCGGCGGCCAATCGGCACAGCCGGGTCGCGGGGAAGCGGTCCTCATCCGGCGCGCGGAACGTCAATTCGCCCAGCGCGGCCAGATCGAGCGGGGCGCATGGCGTATCCATTCGGCTCGGCCAGGCCAGGCACGAAGCGATCGGCACCCGCATATCCGATGGCCCCAACTGCGCCAGTGTCGAGCTATCGCGGTATTCGACCATCGAATGGATCACCGATTGCGGATGGACCACGATCCGCAGCTTATCGAGGCCAACCGGGAACAGATGATGCGCCTCGATCAGCTCAAGGCCCTTGTTGAACATCGTCGCGCTATCGACGCTGATCTTGGCGCCCATATCCCAGTTGGGATGCTTGACCGCCTGCGCCGGGGTGGCAGCCGCGAGTTGCTCGGCGCTCCAGTCGCGAAACGGTCCGCCGCTGGCGGTGAGCGTGATCGAGCGGACGTGATCGTAGCTGTTGCCTGCGAGGCACTGAAAGATCGCGTTGTGCTCGCTGTCTACTGGGAGCAGCGTGGCACCGTGCTTGGCGACGGCGGCGGTCATCACGCCCCCTGCCGAAACCAGCGCTTCCTTGTTGGCGAGCGCTACCGAATTGCCCTGCTCGATCGCCGCCATGGTCGGCGCAAGCCCCGCGCATCCAACGATCGCGGCCAGCGTCAGGTCAGCCGGCTGCGCTGCAGCCTCAACCAAGGCCTCCGCCCCGCCCCGCGCCTCAATCCCGCTGCCATCCAGCGCCGCACGCAGTTCCGGCAGGCACGAGGCATCGGCTACAACCGCCAGCTCCGCGCCAAATTCGCGGGCTAACCTGGCCAGCTCCTGCGCCTGACAATTGGCCGTCAGCGCCACCACCCGCCACTTGTCCCGCTCCCGCCGGATCAGGTCCAACGTGGATGCGCCAACCGAGCCGGTCGCGCCGAGGATGGTGATGGTGCGGGTCATGCGGGTATCGCTAGAAAAGTCCCGTCGCTAACGAGCGAGAGAGCTACAATTGCGATTCCAATCGCGCCAATGACAAACAGGACCGCGATCAGGCCGTCGGCCCGATCAAACAATCCACCATGCCCTGGAAGAAGGTCACCCGAATCCTTCACGCCTGCTCGCCGCTTCATCCAGCTTTCGAAGAAGTCGCCAGTCTGGGCAACCACCGCAACGAGCGCCCCCGTTAGCAGGAATCCCCAGAGCGTTGCCAAGCCCGCCGCCGGTTCGCTGCAGCGTTCGTCAAAGCTAAACGGCAGTGGCGGATCGGTTAGATCAATGTAGGCTTGGCACAGAAACGTGGGCCAAGCCCACCAAATAGCGAACAGGAACAATCCTCCGACCAATGCCCCGCCGATCAAGCCCGACCAGGTCTTAGATGGGCTGATGGACGGTGCTATTTTTGGTCCGCCAACCGTGCGCCCGACAAAATATGCTCCAACATCGACCCCAATTACGGCCAGCAGAATTCGTCCAACTTGGTAAATTCCGTCATAGAAGAGTCGCAGAAAAATCAACAGCGCGGCAGCTAGGCCCACATAGATCAATCCCGCTAGGATCCATCTAAGTCGAGCAAGGCTATTGTCCGAAAAAGAGAATGCGAGCGCTTTCCACTCCGAGAGCACGCCCAACGCCACGGCAACTACAAACGCAGCCCAAACCCAGCCCCCCAGCCACAGCGCCGTCCCCGCCACCGCGACCATCACGATCGCCGAGAGCACCCGCACGCCGAGGTCGGATTTTTTGGGTGGGTTGGCGGTCACAGAACAACCTCACAATCTTCGTCACCCTGAACTTGTTTCAGGGTCCATCGTGCCGCACGCTCAGAGGCTGGCGATAGCGAGCAAACGGAGCCGCCTTGCTTCCGCACAACGCTCCGATCCGTGCCGAGAAATGGACCCTGAAACGAGTTCAGGGTGACGGTTTCTGGAAGGTTGGGTGTAAAATTACCGCCCGCCATAACGCCGCTCCCGTCCTGCAAATTCCGCCAGTGCGGCGCGTAGATGCTCGGGCGTAAAGTCCGGCCACAGCACATCGGTAAACACCATTTCGGCATAGGCCGCCTGCCACAGCAGGAAGTTCGACAGCCGGACTTCGCCCGAAGTGCGGATCAGCAGATCGAGCGGGGGAAGTCCGGCGGTATCAAGCTCCGCCTCGATGCTGTCCGGCGTAATCGCGCCCTTCGCAGCGGCCTTGGCAGCGGCGCGGGCGATTTCATCTTGCGAGCCATAGTTGAGCGCGACCACCAGTGTGGTGCCGTCATTCGCGGCGGTGCGGGCCAGTGCCTCATCGAGCAGTTCGACGATATCGCGCGCCAGAATGGTGTAATCGCCGATGATTTTCAGCCGCACGTTGTTGGCGACGAATTCTTCCAGATCAGCTTCGATATAGCGCTTCAGCAGCCCCATCAGGACCGAAACTTCTTCTTCGCTGCGGCGCCAGTTTTCGGTGCTGAAGGCATAGATCGTCAACGCCTCCAGCCCCATTTCGCGAGCAGCGCGGACCAACGTCCGCACCGCCTCAACCCCGCGCTGGTGGCCCATCGCGCGCGGCAAGTGGCGCTTTTTGGCCCAGCGCCCGTTGCCATCCATAATGATGGCGACATGGCGCGCGCCAACAGGGGCGCGCTGCGAGGTCACTTGCCGAGGATTTCCTGTTCCTTCTGCGCCGCGACTTCATCGGCGGCCTTGATCTGCTCGTCGGTCAGCTTCTGGACTTCGGTTTCGCCGCGCTTGCGCTCGTCTTCCGAGATTTCCTTCTTTGCTTCATCAGCCTTCAGCGCATCGATCCCGTCGCGGCGGACATTGC
>JAGNTK010000009.1 GCA_017987575.1 Novosphingobium sp.
GAATTCTAAGGACGAACATGGCCAATACGCCGCAAGCCAAAAAGCGCATCCGCCGCAACGATCGCCGCGCGGAGATCAACGGCAACCGCATCAGCCGCATCCGTACTTTCGTGAAGAAGGTCGAAGCCGCGCTGGAAGGCGGCGACAAGCCCGCTGCGGCCGAAGCGCTGAAGGCTGCACAGCCTGAACTGGCCCGCGGCGTCGCTCGCGGTGTACTGCACAAGAACACCGCAGCGCGCAAACTGTCGCGTCTGACCAAGCGAGTCGCTTCGCTCTGATTCGCTGCCTCGCGGGTGCGTCGCGAGGCCGAAAACAGAACGAAATGAGAAGAGGGCCCCCGGCAATCCGGCGGGCCCTTTTGCTTGTGCGGCGCGCAAAATATGCTGCAACGCACTAAGGCTATGGATTCCCGCGATTCGCAGCGTTCCCTAGGGTAAAATCGTGAGATTTCAGGGGGTAGGGCGGCGATCCGGGGTTTTCCGGGGATCCCATAGAGTCAAGGGCATTTATTTCAGTTTTTTTACCATGACCGCCTTGCTCTGCGCGCGGAACCGTCCATAAAAACTCCTGACCGCCCGAGGCCTTCCAGCTCACCGGGCATCACATCAAAAATCAGATTCCAGCAGCGGCTTTCGGGCGGCCGGTGCGAAGTGTGGTGCGCAGGTCTGCGCGCCATCAATGGGAAATTCGTGCGGGGGCGTTGCGTAGTGACGGGAACGAGTATGGGCGGAACGCAGGATAAGCTGTCCGCCGTTGAATTGACGGACGAAGAACGTCAGGCCGCCGAAGGGGCTCGGCTGCGGGCTGAGCAGGAAGCGCTCGATCTGGCCGCCGACTGGGCTGATATCAGCCAGGGTCTGCGCAAGGATCTGGGGCAGCAGTTGCACAGCCAGTGGATCAAGCCAGTCCAGCCGGGCAGCTTTTGCAAGGAAACCGGCACGCTCGATCTGTTTCTGCCCACCGAATTTTCCGCGAACTGGGTTGCCGACCGGTTTGCCGACCGGCTTTCGCTGGCTTGGAAGATCGCCCGGCCCGATGTCCGCCATGTTCGCATCTCGGTCTTGCCGGGGCGCCGTGCACCGCAAGGCCTGCGGTTTGACGGAGCTCGGCGCGGCGGCGGCGAATCAGCAGTACAATCGCAACCCGGTGACGCTTTGGGCATGGGCGCGGCGGAACTCGGCTCGCTTGGGCAGGGCTCGATCGGTCTCGATCCGTCGCTGACGTTTACCACTTTCGTTACCGGTAGCGCCAACGTGCTCGCCAGCAACGCCGCGCAGCGGATGGCTGCGACCGAGACCCCGCAATTCGCGCCACTCTATCTTAAGGCCGCGACCGGGCAGGGCAAGACGCACTTGCTGCACGCAATCGGTCATGCGTACCTGGCCGCACACCCGCGTGCGCGGATCTTCTACTGCTCGGCTGAACGCTTCATGGTCGAGTTCGTTCAGGCGCTGCGCCAGAACCAGACGATCGAGTTCAAGACCCGGTTGCGCGGGTTTGACTTGCTGCTGGTTGATGACATCCAGTTCATCATCGGCAAGGCGAGCGCGCAGGAAGAACTGCTCTATACGATCGACGCGCTGTTGGCCGAAGGCAAGCGGCTGGTCTTTGCCGCGGATCGCGCTCCGCAGGCTCTGGACGGCGTAGAACAGCGGCTGCTTTCGCGGCTCAGCATGGGCCTCGTCGCGGATATCCAGCCTGCTGATATCGAGCTGCGCCGCACGATCCTCGAGCACCGGCTCCAACGCTTCAGCCCGACCCACGTTCCAGCCGATGTGATCGAATTCCTCGCCCGCACGATCAATCGCAACGTCCGCGAGCTGGTCGGCGGTCTCAACAAGCTGATCGCCTATGCCCAGCTGACAGGGCAGGCCGTTTCGCTCCAGCTGGCCGAAGAACAGCTGACCGATATCCTCTCGGCCAACCGCCGCCGGATCACGATTGACGAAATCCAGCGCACCGTCTGCCAGTTCTACCGGGTTGACCGGACCGAGATGGCATCAAAGCGCCGCGCTCGCGCCGTGGTCCGCCCGCGTCAGGTCGCGATGTACCTTGCGAAGGTACTGACCCCGCGCAGCTATCCGGAGATCGGCCGCAAGTTCGGTGGTCGCGATCACTCGACCGTGATCCACGCTGTTCGTCTGATCGAAGACCTGCGGACCCGCGATGCTGATATGGACGGCGACGTGCGCAGCCTGTTGCGGCAGCTGGAGAGCTGATCGGGTGGCTACTGCGTGAGCCGAGCTGACCGTCTCGAGCGGCTGGATAACCAACGGCTGGCGCTGGAAGTGCAGTTCAAGGACCTGCTGATTGCCGCGTTAGAGCGCGCCGCCGGTGGCTCTTGGGGATTGTTTCAGCACAATACGGATAAGTTCAGTCGCAAGGCCTGGGAGCCCGCAGTTGCCGAGCTGGTCGAACTGGGCGAGCAGATTGACGCTGCCCGCATGGTTCTGGGCCTGGAACCGTTCGCTCTGTTTGGCGAATTTCTCGCATCGCGCGGTCCAGTCGCATCAAACGCGCCGGGCGAACCCAAGCAGGCCAAGGCCTGGCTTGAACGGCTGAGCTGCTAGGCCTCAGGCCGACAGCCCACCATCCACGATCAATTCGCTCCCGGTGGTAAACGCCGCGCGGTCACTCGCCAGGAACACCACGGCGTCGGCCACGTTCTGCGGCTCGCCCAGATGGCCGAGCGGGTGCATCGCCGATACACCGGCCAGCATTTCGTTATTCCCAAGGCCTTGGGCCTCGGCAAAATCATCGACCAGCTTGCGCCCCATGTCGGTGTCGATCACGCCTGGGTGGACCGAATTGACGCGAATCCGCGCCGCTGCCAGTTCCTTGGCGCAGCCTTTGGTGAACAGTCGGACCGCGCCCTTGGTGCTGTTGTAGCAGGTGCCGCCCGCTGCGCCTTCGATCCCGGCGACGGAGGACAGGTTGACGATCGCCGTGCCGCCCCGCCACAAATGCGCGCGTTCGGCCAGCAGGGGGATCGCCGCACGGGTGCCCATGAACACCCCTTCGACATTGACCGCGTGCAGCCGCCGCCAATCGTCCAGCGTGGTCTCCGTGATCGGCTTGAACAGCCACAGCCCGGCGTTGTTGACCAGAATATCGAGTCCCCCCGCCTCGGCGCGGAGCCAGTCCATCGTCGCGGCCCAGTCAGCCTCGCTGGTGACGTCCTGCGCCCGAGCGATCCCGCCGATTTCTGCGGCAAGGTCTTCAGGTGCGGCCATATCGATCACTGCCACTTTGGCACCCGCTGCCGCCAGGGCGCGCGCCGTGCAAGCGCCAAGCCCTTTGGCTGCACCGGTTACGAGGGCAATCCGTCCGTCGAGGTCACTCATGGCTCAGGCCTCCGCCGCTAGTTTGCTCAGTTCATCTTTCAGCTCGCGGCGCAGGAACTTGCCGCTGGCATTGCGTGGAAGCGGCTGGTCGAGGAACCAGACATAGCGCGGCACCTTGTGCTTGCTCATATGCGCGGCGCAGTGCGCGATCACCGCCTCGGCGCTGCTGGTCTCACCCGGCTTCATCACTACAGCCACGCCGATTTCTTCGCCAAGCCGCTGGTCGGGAACGCCGAACACACAGCATTCGGCCACTCCCGGCACCCGGTAGATACAGGCCTCAACCTCGGTGCAGGAGATGTTCTCTCCGCCGCGGATCACCAGATCCTTTTTGCGGTCGACGATGAAGATGAAACCATCCTCGTCGATCCGGGCGATATCGCCGGTGTGCAGCCAGCCATCAGTAATGGTCTGCGCGGTGGCATCGGGGCGATTGATATAACCCTTGATCACTGGCGATCCCTTGACCCACAGTTCGCCCACTTCACCCTGCGGTAGTTCGTTGCCATCATCGTCGACCACCTTGACTTCAAAGCTGGGCATGTAGGGCCCTGCACTGTCAGGCCTCGCGACAAAGAAATCGCCGCCGACCGACGTGATGATCCCGCAGGTTTCGGTCATACCATAGCCAGTGGTCGGGCGGGCAGTTTTAACCACCTCGTCGATTTTGAGCACCAGATCGGGCGGCAATTGGGCACCGCCGCCGGACAGGCCAGTCAGGCTTGAGGTGTCGGTGCTCGCGAAATCAGGGTGGTTGATGATCTCGCGGCTCATCACCGGAACTCCGCTGATCCCGGTGATGCGGTATTGCTCGACCAGTTTCAGCGCCGCACCGGCTTCCCACTTGTACATGAGCACAATTGCCCCACCTGCTGCGCTGGTCAGGTAGGCCCCGCAATTGTTGGCGGTAACGTGGAACAGCGGCGTGGTCAGCAGGGTAACTGGTACCGGCGGGTCTGCTGGCGGCGCCTCACCTGTGGCGCGCTCAACCGCCAGAGCCTGCGCCGTGGTGGAATAGAGCATGTTCATCAGGTTGGCGATGCAGCCGCGATGGGTCAGCTGTGCACCCTTGGGAAAGCCGGTGGTGCCGCTGGTGTAGAAAATGCAGGCGTCGCTGTCAGGATCAACCGCCACCTCAGGCATGGACCCGCCGCTGGCCAAGACATCGCCATAGGGTGTAACATCGCCCGGACAGTCCGCCAGCCGCACACCGACCAGTGGGATCGTGCCTTGCAGTGAAGTGATCTCGCGGTAGCGCGCCAGCCGTTCGGCATCGATGAACATCGCCTTGGGCTCCGCATCTTTCAGTGCGGCTTCCATTTCCTCGGCGGTCCACCAGGCATTGAGCCCGGCTGCAGCGACTCCGATGGAGGCGCAGGCCCAATAGATCACCATCCATTCGGGATAGTTGCGCATCGCGATCGCTACCCGGTCGCCGGGGCGGATGCCCTGATCCCACAACCATGCGGCGATCGCCGCGGCGTGGGCGTGGGCCTGCGCATAAGTCAGCACCTCACCCTCGTAGATCAGATAGGGACGGTCCCCCCAGGCGACGGTCGAAAGCCAGAATTCGCGAACCGATGGCGGGGCGTTCTTGAACACGCGCAGCCGCTGGCCCAGTACATCGGCCTCGGCAATTTCAAACTGGCCGCCCGGCCCGGTCAATTCTTCGCGCACGGCGCGCAGTTCGGCAAAGTGCATCGCTCATCCCATTTTTGTTAATTGTCCGATTAAGTGCCGCATTGCTGAGGCTGCGGCAAGAGACTTCCTTTGCGGCAGGCCGGGATTCGCCTTAAGGCGCATGCCATGTCGCTTTCGCCCAGCCGTCTTGATCGCTTTGCCCGTCATATCGTGCTGCCCGAAGTGGGCGGCGTGGGCCAAGTGGCATTGGCAGAGGCGCATGTTGTGCTGGTCGGCTGCGGCGGGATCGGCAGCCCGGCTTTGCAGTATCTCGTCGGTGCAGGCGTGGGGCGGCTGACCCTGATCGACAGCGACGTGGTGGAAATCAGCAACCTGCAGCGCCAGACGATCTTCACGCCCGCCGATGTCGGACGGCCCAAAGCTGAAGTTGCGGCAGATTGGGTGGGGCGGTTCGATCCGGCGCTCCGGCCCCGCGCGGTGGTTGGGCGATTGGGGGAGGGGATTCCAGCCGCGCGGGAACTCGAAGACGCCACCGTTGTGCTCGATGGCTGTGACAATTTCAGGACTCGATTGCTGGTTTCAGATACTTGCGTTGCGTTGGGAATTCCTCTGACAACCGCGGCAATCGGGCGATTTCAGGGGCAAGTGGCCAACTTCGCCGGGCATCTCGAAGGGCAGTCCTGCTATCGCTGCTTTGTTGGCGATGCGTTCGATTCGGATGATTGCGATAGCTGCGCGGCGGACGGCGTGCTGGGCGCGATGGTCGGGATGGTCGGGGCCTTTGCGGCGATGCAGGCGATTCGCGTGATCTTGCAGGGCAAGACCGCGCTGGGTGATCCGCAGTGGGGGCAGCTCCATCTCTTCGAAGGGCTGGTACCAAGCCTGCGGACCATGCGGATTGCGCGCGATCCGGAGTGCCGGGGCTGTTCAGCCGCCTAGCATCTCGTCCACCCAGGCCGGCACCACCTCACTTGCCGGTCCCAATCGCGATTCGTGGAAGTGGTGCGAGCCTTGGCTGGTCTCGAGATTGAGCTCCAGCGTCTGCGCACCCAGTTCCACCGCATTTTGGACGAAACCAGCGGCGGGATAGACCGCACCCGAAGTGCCGATCGACACGAACAGATCGGCCTCACGCAGCGCGGCATAGATTTCGCCCATCCGGTAGGGCATCTCACCGAACCAGACGATATCGGGGCGCAGGGTCGGTGCAGCGCAGACCAGGCAGGGCGGACGTTCGATCAGCGGCGCGGTCCAGCGGCTGCGGACATCGCAGCTGGTGCACCAGGCATTGAGGTGGGTACCGTGCATGTGCAGCACCCGCGCCGAACCGCCACGCTCGTGCAGATCATCGACATTCTGGGTGACCAGCAGCAGCTTGCCGCCCCATTCCGCCTCCAGCCGGGCCAATGCGATATGCGCTGCGTTCGGTTCTTTGGTCTGAATGGCCGCGCGGCGCGCGTCGTAGAACCGCAGAACCAGGTTGGGATCGCGGGCGAAGGCCTCTGGAGTGGCGACATCCTCAACCTGGTGGTTCTCCCACAAACCGCCGCCGCCACGAAAGGTGTCGATCCCGCTTTCGGCGGAAACCCCGGCGCCGGTCAGGATCACGATGTTGCGGATGTCAGTCACATTTACCCCTTGCCCGTCCGTCTTGAGCTTGTCGAAGGACTGCTTTTCCTTCAAGCGTGGTAGAAGAAAGGGCAGGGCTTCGACAAGCTCAGCCTGGACGGAGTTGGAGTGAGGCAGGACGTGAAACGCATCGGCATTATCGGCAGCGCGGGGCGCATGGGGCAGGCTTTGGTCGATGCGATTGCCGCCGCTGGTGAGGCCTACGCCGGCGGGATCGACCAAGGCGGCGATCTGGCGGCATTGGCTGCGGCCTCGGACGTGCTGGTTGATTTCTCCGCTCCACCCGCGCTCGAAGGCAATCTTGATGCGGCCGTCGCGGCGGGCGTGCCGATCGTGGTTGGCACCACGGGCCTTGAAGAACGCCACCACTGGCTGTGCGATACGGCGGCGGAAAGCATCGCGGTACTGCAAACCGGCAATACCTCGCTCGGTGTAACTCTGCTCGCCCATCTGGTTCGCGAAGCGGCGCAGCGCCTGGGTGAGGACTGGGATATCGAGATCAGCGAGACCCACCACCGGATGAAAGTCGATGCGCCATCAGGCACCGCGCTACTGCTGGGACAGGCGGCGGCGGAGGGCCGAGGGATTGACCTTGCTGCACAATCCGTGCGCGGGCGAGACGGGATCACCGGCGCGCGCGCAGCCGGCACGATCGGCTTTGCGAGCCTGCGCGGCGGATCGGTGGCGGGCGATCACACGGTGCACTTCTTGGCCGATGACGAACGGATCGCACTGACCCATCTGGCCGAGAACCGCCGGATCTTTGCCAAGGGCGCAGTCCGCGCGGCGCAGTGGCTGGTCGGCAAGCCAAATGGCCGTTACACCATGGGGCAAGTGCTGGACCTGCAACGCCAGGCACGATCGGGGGAATGACCACAATGTCCGCAACCATGACACCCGCCGCCGAAGCGGCTCGGATGATCGACAGCCTGGGGCCAGAGGCGCTGGCCAAGGCGCAGGCCTATACCACCGGTAATCACTGGCTGTTGCTGATCGGGGCGATTGTTTCGATCCTGATTGGGTGGGTGATTGTGCGGTTCAAGCTGCTCGACCGGGTGGCGGACAAGGTTTCAGGCTGGAAGTTCGCATTTTCGACCATCGCGGTCAGCGCGGCATTCTTCGCAATCTCGGATCTGCTCGAACTGCCCTGGACGATCTACACCGATTGGCAGCGCCAGCACGCCTATGGCCTGTCGAAGCAACCGCTGGGTGACTTCATGGGGCAATGGGCGATCGGTGAAGCGGTTTCGCTGGTGCTGGGCGCCTTGTTCATGTGGGGGATCTACTCGCTTATCCGCAAGACCGGAGCGCGCTGGTGGCTGTGGGGCGGGGGCTTTACGGCGATTGTCGTGTTGCTGACCTTGCTGGCCGCACCCAGCCTGATTGAGCCGCTGTTCAACAAGTATCAGCCGGTTCCCGCCGGGCCGGTGCTGACTGCGCTGGAGGAAATTGCCGACGACGTCGGGATTCCGCATGACCGGATTTTCATGTTTGACGGCTCGCGGCAGTCGGAACGGTTTACCGCCAATGTTGCCGGAATCGGGCCAACCGCACGGATCGCGATTTCCGATGTGGCGCTGAAAGAAGCCACGCTGGCAGAGGTCCGCGCCGTTACCGGACATGAAGCAGGCCATTACAAGCTGGGTCATGTCTGGCGTGCGGCCGTGATCATGCCGCTGCTCGCGATGCTGTTTTTCTTCTTGCTTAACCGGCTGTTCGCCCCGACCGCACGCCTGCTCGGCAGCGATGCGACGCTGGGTGAACCGCGCGGGCTGCCGGTCTTCATGGTGGTCGGCTCGATCGTGGGGCTGCTGATTACCCCGATCACCAACAACCTGACCCGGATTGGTGAGAAGGAAGCCGATGCCTATTCGCTGAAGACTGTGAACGAGCCAGACGCGCTGGCGACCGCCTTGGTCAAAACTGCCGAATACCGCTATCCGCGGCCATCAGCGTTGCAGGAATTCCTGTTCTACACGCATCCCTCGGTCGAAAACCGGGTGCTGAAAGCGATGGAGTGGAAGGCGGCCCATCCCAAGGCTCCGCCGACCCAGTGAAAAAGGACCAGATCTTCGAATTTTTCCGGCGTTTGGCGGAGGATAATCCGGCGCCTGAGACGGAGCTGGAGTTCGGCAATACCTATCAGTTGCTGGTCGCGGTGGTGCTCTCAGCGCAGGCCACTGATGTGGGGGTCAACAAGGCGACGCGGGGCTTGTTCCGCGAAGTGAAGACGCCCGCTGAGATGGTTGCCTTGGGCGAAGAAGGCCTCAAGACGCATATCAAGACGATTGGGCTGTTCAACACCAAGGCCAAGAACGTGATCGCGCTATCCGAGATTCTGGTGCGTGATTTTGGCGGTGAAGTTCCGGCTGACCGTGACGTGCTGACCAGCCTGCCCGGGGTCGGCCGCAAGACCGCCAATGTGGTGATGAACTGTGCCTTCGGGGCAGAGACCTTCGCGGTCGACACCCACATCTTCCGGGTCGGCAACCGCACCGGCCTCGCCAAGGGCAAGACCGTGCTGGCGGTCGAAAAGGCGCTCGACAAGAAGGTTCCCGCGCCATTCCGCGTGGGCGCACATCATTGGATGATCCTGCACGGCCGCTACATCTGCAAGGCCCGCACACCCGAATGCTGGCGTTGCCCGGTGGCGGACCTGTGTGGATTCAAGCCGAAGTCGGTGAAGAAGTAGGCCTTACTTCTTCGTCTCGTCCTCAAAGTTCGACACGTCCAGATCCAGCCCAGCCCGGCCCGCCGCAACAGTGTGCGCCGGGGCGTGTGGGTGTTCGACGAATTCGGGTTCTTCAACCTCGAGCATGCCTTCCCACTTGGTGATCACCGAAGTGGCGACCGCGTTGCCGACCACGTTGGTGGCGGTGCGGCCCATGTCGAGGAACTGGTCGATCGCCAGGATCAGCGCGACGCCCTCGACCGGCAGACCGAACATGGCGAGCGTACCCGTGATCACCACCAGCGATGCACGCGGAACCGCGGCGACGCCTTTGGAACTGATCATCAGCGTCAGCAGGATCAGGATCTGCGTGGTCCAGTCCAGCGGAATGCCATAGGCCTGCGCGATGAAGATCGTCGCAAAGCTCATATACATCATCGAACCATCGAGATTGAAGCTGTAGCCCATCGGCAGCATGAAGCCCGAAATGCGGCGCGGCACGCCAAACCGGTCAAGTTGCTCAAACAGCTTGGGCAGGGCCGCCTCGCTCGACGCAGTCGAGAAGGCGATCATCATCGGCTCGCGGATGTAGCGGATCAAGGTCCAGATCCGTTTGCCCAGGAACAGGCCGCCGATGCTAAGCAGGATCACCCACAGGATCGCCAAGGAGAGGTAGAACTCAGTCACCAACTCCAGATAGGTGGCGAGGATGCCGAGCCCGGTATTGGCCACAACCTTGGCCAACGCACCGAAAACCGCGAACGGAGCGAACCGCATGACGTAGCCGGTGATCTGCAACATCATTTCGGCCAGCGCATCGGCTCCGCGCACCAATGGCGCCCCTTTTTCCCCGATGGCTGACAACGCAACCCCCGCGAATAGTGAAAAGACGAGAATTTGGAGGATGTTGTTGGTCGCGAGAGCGTCGATCGCATTCTTGGGGAAGATGTGAAGGATGAACTCATAGAAATCGAGTTTTGCAACTTCGCCAACTTTTTCGGCACTAGCCCCGCTAACATCCACACCGACGCCCGGTTGGAAAAAGTTGACCATCAACAGGCCCAAACCGATTGAAATCAGGCTGGCGGTTATGAACCAGGCTATCGCTCGGAACCCGATCCTTCCCAAGGCAGCGCTATCTCCCATGTGGGCGATGCCAACCACGATCGTTGAAAGGATCAGCGGGGCCACCAGCAATTTAATCAGGTTGAGGAAGATGCTCGACAGGAGTCCAGTGGTCTTCAGGAAGTGATATTGCACATCGATCATGCCCAGCCAGCCAAAATCGATCGGCCCCTTGGGAACAAAGGCAAACACCAGCCAGCCCGCAAACACGCCCAGCACCATGCCGATCAGGATATAAAGTGTTAGCCGCCGATCCATGATGCAGTCCCTGTTTGGAATTTTTGTTGTTGGGCCAGCCTAACAGGGGCCATGAAGCGGAGCAACCATCCGCGTTTTCCTGCGTGAGGCTTCGACAGGCTCAGCCTGAGCGGGGATTTGAATGCAATTCTCTAAAACCCGCTCAGGCTGAGCCTGTCGAAGCCCCGTCCGGTCGGCGCTCAGCTTCCCGCCAAGGCCGCCTTGGCCACCCGCGTGTAAATCCGCACCAGCGCCTCCAGATCGGCCACGGCCACCGCCTCGTCGCGCTTGTGCATGGTCGCGTTGCACAGCCCGAATTCGATCACCGGGCACAGGTCCTTCAGGAACCGCGCGTCGCTGGTGCCGCCCGTGGTGCTGGGTTCGGGGCTGATGCCGGTTTCAGCCTCTACCGCATCGGCGATCAAGGCTGAGAAGACACCGGGCGGCGTCAGGAACGCCTCGCCTGAAATCATCGGGCGGGATGTGCCGCCGTGCTTTTCGGCCACGGCTGCAACGCGTGCTGCCAGTTCCTGACCGCTGTGCAGATCGTTGAAGCGGATCGAGAGTCGCGCCTGCGCCTGGGGCGGGATCACATTGGTGGCGGGATTGCCGACTGTCACGTCGGTCACTTCCAGATTGCTCGGCTGGAACCAGTCAGTCCCGTCATCCAGCTTTATCGCCTTCAGTTCAGCCAGGATCGCTACCAGCCGGGTGATCGGGTTGTCGGCCAAATGCGGATAGGCGACGTGGCCTTCCTTGCCCTCAACTTCCAGCCAGATGTTGACCGAGCCGCGCCTCCCGATCTTCATCATGTCGCCTAGCCGGTTCACCGATGTCGGCTCACCCACCAGGATCAGATCGGGCACTGCCGCGACGCTGCGCATATGCTCGATCAAGGCAACAGTGCCGTGGATCGCCGGGCCCTCTTCGTCCCCGGTGATGATAAAGCTGACCGTCCCGGCCTCGGCTGGAATCTCCGCCATTGCCGCAACCATCGCCGCGATCGAGCCCTTCATGTCGACCGCGCCGCGGCCATAAAGCAGATCGCCTCCGGGGCTGGGACGCACTTCGGGCGCGAATGCCGCCGAGGTCCAGCCCTCGCCCGGCGGGACCACGTCGAGGTGCCCGGCAAAGCCAAAGTGGCGCGAGCCTTCGGGTCCCTGCCGGATAGCAAACAGGTTTTCGACCGGCCCGTGCGGCGGCCCGCCCGCGGAGAAACGGTGGACCGCGAAGCCCAGCGGTTTGAGCTGGCTTTCCAGACAATCAAACACCAGCCCGGCAGCCGGGGTGACGCTGGGGCAGGCAATCAGGGCTTCGGCGATGGCGAGGACGTTGCTGGTCATGATGCGGTTTGGCATATGGTGTTACCTCGCCCCTCGCAAGCCGGAGCGCCGCGATGCCCAAACTCGATTTCGAAACAATCCCGCAAACCAACGCGACAGGCTATCCTGCGCAATATGCCGATGTGGTGCAGGGCCGCTGGTACCGCCGGCTGGCCCCCGCTGCAGGCCTTAAGGATTTCGGAGCCAGCCATGTCGAGCTGAAGCCCGGTGCCTGGTCCAGCCAGCGCCACTGGCACGAAGGCGAGGATGAGCTGGTCGTGATGCTCAGCGGTGAAGCGGTGCTGGTTGACGATCACGGCGAAACACTGCTGCGGGCAGGTGATGTCGCGGCGTTTCCCAAGAACGATGGCAACGGCCACGTGCTCCAGAACCGCACCGATCAGTCCTGCCTGTTCGTGGCGATCGGACGACCGGCAGATACGGCTTACCACTATCCCGATATCGACATGCATCTGTTCGCCGGAGCGGATCGCCAGAAGCGCAAGGACGGGAGCGACTTTTAGCCGCCCAAAGCCTCATCCAGCATGCGGGCCATCCGCAGGCCGGCTTGGGTCAAACGCAGCCGCGCATCGGGCAGGGTGGCTTCGATCGTGGCGTTCGACCAGATCACCTTCTTGGGCAAAAGCGCGCCGTTGCAGGGATCGATGCCGAATGCCCGGGTATAGACCTGCCGCGCCAGAAGCCAGCTTTCGCGGCCCCAATCGGCCGCCGTACCGGTGTTCAGGCTGCCGCGCTCGGCCAGCGAATAGCGGCGAACCAGCGGCGGGACGGCCGAGGTGATCGCACGTTCGGCCTGGGGGCCATCCCACAGCGCGTGCAGGTTATAGACCGGCGCTTCGCCATAGACGGCCGCAACATCATTGCCGCCGCGATCGTTGTTGTCGCCAGAGTGGAGCGGCATATGGATGTCGCCGATGAAGTGGCTCAGGAATGCCAGTGCTTCCAATCGCTGCGCGGCGGGCAGGCTGCGGTCGGCCAGAATGCGGCTGCTGCGATCAATCTGGGCCGAGACACAACTGCCCCCGGCGCAATTGGCCTTTGCATCATAGGGCTTGCAGATCGGTTCGGTCTGATAGTGCCAGGAAAAGGAATAGCCCCAGCGCCAGCCTTCGCGGCGGATGCAATCGGGCCAATAGGAAGCATCGCCAAGGCTGCGCACCCGGCAATAGGCCGTGCCCAGCCCGCGCTCCTGCCGGATCAGGGCGGCAATGGCGGTGCGGGTCTTCGGGCTGACATTGGCCATGGCGATCGCCGCAGTGGTGCGGTGGCCAAATTCGCCCCAGGCCAGCGCCGGACTGGCGGCCAACAGTGCCGCAAGGCCGAGCACGGCCATCAGTTTGCGGATCATTTCCCCACCTTCTTCGGGTCTTCCCACTGCTCGATCACCCAGTCTTCAGCTTCGGCAGCCTCGATCCAGCTTTGCATCCATTCGTGGGTCCAGACCGCCTCCATATAAGCAACCGCAAAGCCCGGCACCCCGACGCCATAGGTCATGAACCGGCTGACGACGGGCGCATAGATGATGTCGGCGGCGCAGAAAGTGCCAAACAGGAACGGGCCGCCTTTGCCGAAGCGGGCCCGCGCTTCGGCCCACAGGGTCAGGATGCGGATGATATCGCCGCGCGCGGCATCGCTGATGTCCCAGCCTTCGACCCGGCGGCGAGCATTCATCGGGCATTCGGCGCGCAGGGCCTGATAGCTGGAATGCATTTCGGCGACCATCGAGCGGGCAAAGGCGCGGGCGCCATCATCTTTGGGCCAGAACCGTTCGCGGCCGACCTTGTCCGACAGGTATTCGATGATCGCCAGGCTGTCCCAGACCACCGCATCACCGTCCCACAGCACCGGGACCTTGCCCGATGATGGCTCGATCCCCTCGGTCTGCTTTTTGCGGGCGTCCCAGTCTTCGCCGTAGAGCGGGACCTGAATTTCCTCAAAATGCAGCCCCGATTGCTTGGCCGCCAGCCAGCCGCGCAGCGACCAGCTGGAATAGTTCTTGTTGCCGATGATGAGCTTCATGCGATAGCGCTAACCGTTCATCAAATATCTGTCGAGTCTGAACGATCATGACCCTTCGCCCGTTCCACCTCGCCTTTCCCGTCCGCGATCTGGATGAAGCACGCGCCTTTTGGGGCGAAGTGATGGGCTGCGCCGAAGGGCGATCGTCCGACCAATGGATCGACTTCAATTTTTACGGCCACCAGATTGTCGCGCATTGCACCGGATCGGTCGCAGGCGATGCCGGGAACAATCCCGTGGATGGCCACGGGGTGCCAGTACCGCATTTTGGGATCGTGCTTGAACTGGCCGATTGGGAGGCGCTGGCCGCACGTCTCAAGGCGGCGGGAGTGCGGTTCGAGATCGAACCTTATGTTCGCTTCAAAGGTCAGCCCAGCGAGCAGGCGACGATGTTCTTCCGCGACCCCAGTGGAAATGCGATCGAGATGAAGGCCTTTTCCGATCTGGGGAAGCTGTTCGCGCGCTAGAGTCTTTCCGCTCTAGATCAGCGCGTCTGCAAGGATCGCCGCGCGCAGTTCGGCGATGCCCATGCCCTTTTCCGCGCTGGTGACGTGGATCACCGGATAGGCGGCCGGGTGCTTGCGCGCTTCGATCTCGGTCGCGGCGACGACTTCGGCAAGCTCGCTGGCTTTGATCTTGTCCGCCTTGGTCAGGACGATGCGGTAACCAACCGCGGATTCGTCGAGCATCTTGAGCATTTCGCGGTCAACGTCTTTGACCCCGTGGCGGCTGTCGATCAGCACCAGGGTGCGCTTCAGCACCTGCCGCCCGCGCAGGAAATCGCGGATCAGGCGGCGCCAGTTCTCAACCACCTTGAGCGGGGCCTTGGCATAGCCATAGCCCGGCATATCGACCAGCCGCAGCTTGGTCGGTTCGCCCACTTCAAAGAAGTTCAGCTCTTGCGTGCGCCCCGGAGTGACCGAGGCACGGGCGATCGATTTGCGGCCCGTCACCGCGTTGATCAACGAGCTTTTGCCGACGTTGGAGCGGCCGGCAAAGGCAATCTCCGGCACCTCGGGATCGGGCAGGAACTGGAGCGACGGCGCGCTTTTCAGAAACTCCACGCGGCCCGAAAACAGCTTGCGAGCGGCTTCGGTCAGATCGGGTTCGTCATCCACCGGATTACTTGCCCCGGGCCTTGGCTCGCTGATGATCGACCACATCCTTTTCCGCCTGCACCTTTAGCTGCGGGTGTTTGGAATAGAGGTAGGCCTGCTGGGCGATGGTCAGCACGTTCGAGGTGATCCAGTAAAGCAGCAGCCCGGCCGCGAACGGTGCCATGATGAACATCATCATCCACGGCATGATCGCAAAGATCTGCTGCTGCACCGGGTCCATCTGCGCGGGATTGAGCTTGAACTGCAGGTACATCGTGATCCCTAGCAGCAGGGCGAGCACCCCGATCGCGAGGAACGATGGCACGTCAAACGGCAGCACGCCGAACAGGTTGAGGATATGCGCAGGGTCGGGCGCGGACAGATCCTTGATCCACAATGCGAACGGCTGGTGGCGCATTTCCACGCCGAGGATCAACACCTTGTACAGCGCGAAGAATACCGGGATCTGCAGGAAGATCGGCAGGCAACCCGCGAGCGGATTGACCCCTTCTTCCTTGTACAGCGCCATCACTTCCTGCTGCTGCTTTTGCTTGTCGTCCTTGTAGCGGTCCTGGATCGCTTTCATCTTGGGCTGGATCGCCTTCATCGCGGCCATGCTGGCGAACTGCTTTTGCGCGATCGGGAACATCACCCCGCGCACAATCAGCGTCAGCAGCATGATCGCGACACCAAAGTTGCCGACTGAATTGAACAGCCATTTGAGCAGGCCGAAGATTGGTTTTTCAAACCAGCGGAACCAGCCCCAGTCGATCGCCAAGCTGAAATTGGGAATGCCGGTGGCTTCATAGGCATCGAGCACGCTCGATTCCTTGGCTCCGGCGAACAATTTGGTCACGCGATTGGTCTGCTGCCCCGGGGCAATCGCGGCGGCCGGGTAGAACAGGTTGGCCAGGAACACGCCCTTGCCCAGCGCACGGAAATCGCTGCTCGCGCCGACCTTTTCGGGGATCAGGGTGCTCATCCAGTAGATGTCGGTGAACCCGATCCAGTTGGGATTTGCGGGATTGGCCAAGGTTCCGGCTTCGGTAAGATCGTCGTAGTCGTTGTCGAACGATACAACCTTGTCGAAGGCACCGAACGGTCCAGCGTGGACGTTGAAGCTGTCGAGCGCGGCAGTCTTGTCGGTCCGGTTTAGCTGGGCGACCGGCTTGACCACGACCGGAGCGGGTCCGGCATTGCTGACGCCTTGGCTGACGGTCAGCATGTAATCGGCGTCGATCGCATAGGTCAGCGTAAAGGTCTGCCCGCCGCCGTTCGCCCAGCTGAGCTTTACCGGTGTCTGCGGGGTCAGCGTGGCGCCAGCTGGCGCGGTCCAGACGGTTTGTGCATTCGGCAGGGCGATCGGCGGCGCGCCATCGCCCATGGTCCAGCCGAACTGGGCAAACTGCTGCGCCGGAGTTCCGGCGGGCGAATAAATGCGTTGCAGCCCCTGTGCCGGATCGAGCGCGGCGGTGTGGCGTTTGGTGGTCAGATCGTCGATCAGGCCGCCGGTCAGGTTGATTGAACCAGACAGGCCGGGAGCGTCAATCTTGACCCGGCCCGGCACGGCCAGCGCAGTCTTCAGATCGCGGGCTTCTGCGGCGATGTCAGCTGGATTAGTCAGCCCGCCTTCACGCGTTGCAGGCGCCGCGCTGCTGCTGGCGGATGGGCTGGCGGTGGCCACCGGTTGCGGCTTGTTGGCGTTGGGGTAAAAATACCGCATCGCCATATCCCAGCCCAACAGGATCACCATGGTCAGGATCCCGGCCAGGACCATGTTGCGCGTATTCTGATTATCCACTTGGGCTGGCCCCTGCTTTCGAAAATTCGGTTTAGTTCAAATGGGGAGTGATCGGTGACGATCAAGGCACCGGGTCATAGCCGTGTCCACCCCACGGATGGCAGCGCAATAGCCGCTTCGTCGCCAGCCAACCACCCCTAATCGCGCCATGCTTCTCGATCGCTTCAATCGCATATTGCGAGCACGACGGAGCATAGCGGCAGGACGGCGGCAGGATCCGCGAAGGGCCCAGCTGCCAGCCTCTTGCGATGAGGATCAGGACGCGTTTCACCGGCGCGGTCCAGGCTTGCGGCGCGGCGGATCGCCTTTGCCCTCGGCCGCGCGGGACAGCGCCATGGCAAGTTCCTCACGTAATTTGCCAAAGTCGCGCTCCACCCCGCCTTCGCGGCCGATCAGCACGTGATCGTGCGCGGGGAGGCCGCTGGTGGGCAATGCCTCACGCAGCAGTTCGCGGAACCGGCGTTTCATCCGGTTGCGAACCACCGCATTGCCGATCTTCTTGGTGACGGTGATGCCATAGCGCACCTGCTCGGCGCTGTTGGGGTTCACCAGCAACACAAAACCGGGACGTGCGATCCGCAAGCCCCGGTTAGCGCTTAGGAAGTCGGCCCGCTTGGAGAGGACCGAAATCATCGAACTGTCGCTCAGGCAGACAGCTTCTTGCGGCCGCGCGCACGGCGGTTGGCAAGAACCTTGCGGCCGCCAACGGTGGCCGAACGGGTGCGGAAACCATGGCGACGAGCGCGGACAAGGTTGCTCGGCTGGAAGGTGCGCTTCATTTCAAAAACCTCGGAAAAAATCAAATGTGTGCGGGGCAGAGCCCGGATCAGACGCGCGCCGTTACAGGGGGCGTCATGGTGAGTCAAGAGATTCGGGGTTAATCCAGCACCACCCACTTGCCCATATCGCTGCCCGTCAGCCACTTGGCATCGCCATTGGGGACCGAATTGGTCATGGCATAGAATGAGCGGGCCTGCGCGGCGGGCATGCCCATTTCGACATAGTAATCGACATAGGCCCGGTTTTCGGGAGCGTCGGCGGGATAGTCGGTTGCCTCGCGGCCATCCTCATCGGCCCAGGCGTGGACTGCGAATTCGGCGCCGGGATCGGCAATCCGGACTTTGCCGGCCAGAAACAGCTCGACCCCGCCCGAGCGGACCGAACCGCCGGCGGGGACATAGGTGGTCAGGCCGCGGGCGCGGATCATCCGGCCCAGCTTCAGATTGGCGCGGTCATCTTCGGTGCCGGGGACTTCGATCATCTCGATCATCGAAATGCCGGGGTGCGCTGCCATCATCGCCTGGAACTGCGCCGGGCTGGCGCTGTCGGTGGCATCGACCATTGCGGCGCGGGTGCCATCGAGCACGCGGAACGGGCCGAACCGGGCAATCCCCTGCGGGATCGCGGCCGGGGCATTGCCGACGAAGCGTTCCGAACCGCCCTCATCGACAATCTCGGTGACTTCGACCGTTTCCTCGATCACCTCATAGACCACGACTTCTTCGGCGTGGACCGGCAGGGCCGCGGCAAACAGCGAGAGCAACAGGATGACCAAGCGGCGCATGGCCAGCTTATCGGCTCCGCGCACTTGCCGGAATGCCAATGGGGCAGGTTAAGAATGGGTTAACGGCGATTTGAAGGCATGGTTTGGTTGCTATGCGCAGGCGCGGCGGAACCGGATAAGTCCAATGGGTTCACGCAGAGGCGCAGAGAAGAAGCAGAGACGCAGAGATGTTCCTTTTGCGGCGAAGCCGCTTTCGATCGCAACGCGCGCGTATTGCGGGGCAGTTTTTGGGAAAACGGCTTCGCCGCAAGCGCTACCCCTCTGCGTCTCTCTGCTTCCTCTGCGCCTCTGCGTGAACCCCTTCTTGCTCCAGTTCGGGCGCAATTGCTCGACAAGTGCACAGCAAAACGCCATCACCCAAGTATTCGCAACGATCCAAATGGGGGCATTACTTGGTCGCGCTGGTTCAAACGGTGGCCTATTTGGGACTGGAGGCGCGCAGCATCGAAGTGCAGTGCCAGATCGCGCCCGGCCTGCCGCGCTTCAACGTGGTTGGCCTGCCCGACAAGGCGGTGAACGAAAGCAAGGAGCGGGTCCAGGCCGCGCTCAGTGCAATGGGTCTGTCGCTGCCGCCCAAGCGGATCACGATCAACCTGTCGCCGGCCGATCTGCCCAAGGAAGGCAGCCACTATGATCTGCCGATCGCGCTAGCGCTGCTGGCCGCAATGGGCGTGACCGATGCCGAACAGCTCGGCGATTTTGTGGCGGTCGGCGAATTGGCGCTGGATGGGCGGATCGTTGGTTCACCGGGCGTGCTGCTCGCCGCGCTCCACGCATCGGGGCAGGAACTGGGGCTGATCTGCCCGGCGGTGCAAGGGAATGAGGCTGCCTGGGCGAGCGGCGTGGCGGTGATCCCGGCGCCCAATCTGGTCAGCCTGCTCAACCACCTGAAGGGCACCCAGCAATTGCCCCAGCCGCAACCCGGAGAGGCTGAGCCGCCGGGGTTCGGGCCGGACCTCAAGCAGGTCAAGGGTCAGGAAACCGCCAAGCGCGCGCTGGAAATCGCCGCCGCTGGTGGCCACAACCTGCTGATGATCGGACCGCCCGGTGCGGGAAAGAGCCTGCTGGCGAGCTGCCTGCCCGGCATCCTGCCACCTTTGACTTCGGCCGAGGCGTTGGAGGTATCGATGGTCTCGTCGATCGCCGGCACGCTCGAAGGCGGCAAGATCAGCCGCACCCGCCCGTTTCGCACCCCGCATCACTCCGCCTCGATGGCGGCGCTGACCGGCGGGGGGCTCAAGGTCAAACCGGGCGAGGTCAGTCTGGCCCATCTCGGCGTGCTGTTTCTGGACGAACTGCCTGAATTTCAGCGCGCCGTGCTCGATTCGCTGCGCCAGCCGCTCGAAACCGGCGTCGTAGATGTGGCGCGGGCCAATGCCCACGTAACTTTCCCAGCGCGGGTGCAACTGGTTGCGGCGATGAACCCTTGCCGCTGCGGGCATCTCGGCGATCCGGCACTGGGCTGTTCGAGAGCGCCGCGGTGTGCGGCGGATTATCAGAGCAAGGTCTCGGGCCCGATGCTCGACCGGATTGACCTCCACGTCGATGTCGATCCCGTCAGCGCCGCCGATCTGGCCCTTCCGCCCCCCGCCGAAGGCAGCGCCGAGGTCGCGGCGCGGGTTGCTGCGGCCCGCCGGGTCCAGACCGAACGGATGGCGGGCACCGGCAAGCGCAGCAACGCCGAACTCGATGGCGATCTGCTCGAACAATATGGCACCCCGGACGAACCGGGCCGCAAGCTGCTGATGCAAGCCGCCGAAGCGATGCGGCTAACCGCGCGCGGGTACACCCGGATGCTGCGCGTGGCGCGGACGATTGCGGACCTAGCGGGGAGTGAAGGGGTGGGGCGGATCCACGTGGCCGAGGCGCTGAGTTACCGGCGGGTGGCGCCGCGTAGTTAGGGGGCAAAATGGCAGATCAAAGCTGGTGGTCTTTGGCGGGAGCCGCGTTTACTGGAGCCGGGAGCTTTGCGGCGATCGAATTGTTCTACAAGGAGCTCAAGGATTGGCGAAGCGGGCGGCGCGATCAGGCGCGGATCATTGACGTCAGTCTTGAGCCACTTCTAAGGGCCACCGATGAATTGGCGGGCAAGCTCAGGTCTTTGGCAGAGAGCGATTTTCTGCCCTTGCGCAGAAAAGCTGATTACACCCTTGCCGATACGGAAGTGGCCAGCATCATCTATTTGTTTGTGCAATTCTGGGCGGAGGTCGAGAGCGTTCGGTTTCGTAGCCTGTCTGGTGAAATCGCCCGAAGTGAAAAGGGCAAGCGGACCCAAGCTTTCCTGAACTGCCTGCAGTCTCGGCGACTTCGTTTAATTGATAGAATTTCGCAGCGCGCACTAGGTGAAGCTGCGTTGATCGATGGGCGGACGATGAATTTTGTCGAGTTCGTTCGTAGCGCAGAGGGTGACCCCCTCATTGATCGCTGGCTCACGCCATTGACAACCGTTCTCGCGGGACTGGACGAAACGGACCTGCGGCAGAGAATGCTACAGTTTTTCGTAGTCCTACATGCCTTAGTCGATGCGCTTGACCCTCAGCATCTGGTCACTCGGGACCGACCTGGGCTTCCGAACAAGCTAAACAGGGCATCGAAAAAGGCCCTGACGTACCGCGTCTTCGGAGTTTATCTTAAATTTGTCGCGCGACCTTCAAAATACATAGGGCCGCTAAATTAGCGGCCCTATGGTCTGTTTGGCCGGCGGTGCGCAGAGGCCTACACCTCGTTGCAACCGCCTTTAGTTCGGTGCCAGAAAGCTGGCTTATTTGATCCATTAACAGCGTGGGCCTCAAAAGTCAACCTGGACGGATTCAATCCTACCGCAGCACACCCAGTTCCGGCCGGACTGCCGCAGCGTCATAATCCTTCTGCGATTTCCCCACATCGGCGGCTTCGCGCCATTCGAGGTCCATCGGGCCGAGCACACGGCCGTCGTGGGCGTGGATGCCGATCAGGGCGATGGGCAGGCCGTCGCGCGCGTCGCACAGGATCGGGTTGCTGGGCACGCCGGCGCCGTACTTTTCGCCCCACTGGCGCAGCGCGAGCATCGCGGGGAGCAGGTCGAGGCCCTTTTCGGTCAGGCGGTATTCGATCTTGCGGCGGTCATCGGGCAGCGGCTCACGCTTCATGATGCCGTGTTCGACCAGCCGGGCGAGGCGATTCGACAGGATGTTGCGGGCGATCCCGAGCGCGCCGAGGAATTCCTCAAAATGATGCATTCCGTTGAAGGCCGCGCGCAGAATCATGAACGACCAGCGTTCACCCATCACTTCCAAAGCCGCGGGAAGCCCGCAGTTTTGCATATCGTTGAGCGGTTCGTGCAGCTTACCCATTGTCACATCCCTTATCCCGCAATGGGTCTAACCCAATTGCGCTTGCACTCCGACAAAAAAATCTTTGCTGCGGCGCACAGTTTTCAGTTGCAACTTAATACCTATCGCAATAGATAGCGATTCGCAACGCAAATCGAGCCTCCCCTCCCAGGACCCTTCGATCGCTGCGAGCCATAGCAAGATAAGGGATTTGATCATGATTACCGCAACCAACCGCAGCCTTTCACGCAACCTGGTCCTCGCCGGTCTGGCGCTGTTCGGCACGGTCGCCAGCTTCTCCGCCACCGTTTCGCCGGCGCAGGCCGCTGGCCAGCGCTACACCGCCAAGCTGACCACCGCGCTGGAAGCCCCGGCCAAGAAGGTCGTCAACGGCGTGCTGTGGAACTGTGCTGGCGATACCTGCACCGGCGCTGTCGATGGCGCCCGCCCGCTCAACACCTGCGTCAAAGTCGTCAAGGCATTTGGCCCGGTCACCACCTTCGCCACCCCCAAAGGCGAACTCAGCGCTGACGATGTTCAGAGCTGCAACGCTGCCGCCTGAGGCGTACTATCAGGCACCCCTAAATAGCCCCCCAAATGACCCTCGTCCGCAAGGACGGGGGTCTTTTTTGTTTCACACGAAGACACGAAGGCACGAAGAGGCCGCGCAAACGGCGAAGCCGCTTCAAATTCACCAAAGTCACGGATTGACTGGGTCCGGCAGTTTGAAAGGGCCGCCTGCGGCGACCGGGACACCTTTGTGTCTTCGTGTCTTCGTGTGAGCCAAATCAGCCCAGCAACCCGCGCTCTTGCAGATCGGCGCGCAGGCCTTCGGCGTGCAGGAAGTGGTGCCCGTGCCAACCGCGCGCGCGGGCGCTTTCGATGTTGGGCAGGCTATCATCGATGAACAGCATCGCCCCGGCCGGCAGACCGAACCGGGCCTCGGCGTGGGCGTAGATCGCGGGATCGGGCTTGGCCAATTTCTCGACGCCGGAGACCACGATATCGCGGAACCGTTCGAACAGTGGAAAGGTTGGGGCAAATCCCGCCCAGGTATCGGCGCCGAAATTGGTGATCGCATAGAGAGGCACGCCAGCCGCATCGAGCGCTTCGACCAGTTCGACCGAGCCGGGGACCGGGCCGGGGACGGTTTCGTTGAACCGATCGAGCCAGGCGCGAATCAGGTGGGCGTGGTCCGGGTATTCGGCGCTGCGGGCAGCGATCATCTCTTCGGCATCGCGCCCGGCATCGTGTTCGGCGTGCCATTCGATCGGAATCACGGTGTTCATGAACCAGTCGCGTTCGGCGGGATCGGCAATTAGGCTGCGAAACGGCAGATCACGTTCCCACTGGACCAGCACTTTGCCGACATCGAAAACGACGGCTTCAATTGGTCCCGACATCCCGGCAAACTCCTGTGATTAAAACACTTTCGGCCCGCATTCCGGGTGGAAGGCGGGCCGTCAGAATACCAGAGCGGGACCGTTGGGCCCAGCCTGCGCAGAGCTTAGCCCTGGCGCGCCTTGAAGCGGCGGTTGGTCTTGTTGATCACGTAAGTGCGGCCACGGCGGCGAATCACGCGGTTGTCCCGGTGGCGGCCCTTGAGCGACTTGAGGCTGTTGCGAATCTTCATGGTTTCCTCGGGGCGGCTGAGCGCCGCTTGAATTTGAAGTGGGGCCGTTAAGGGTGAGTCAGGCCAAAGTCAACCGTTACGGGCCTTTATAAGCCCTTCCCCGGTGGGGAAGGGTTGGGATGGGGGTTCTCAGCTTGGTCGAACCCCCACCCCCAACCCCTCCCCAGCGGGGAGGGGAGTAAAAGAACTTAACCGGAACCGCGCTTTTCGCCCAATTTCCGCTCCCATTGCAGCGCATGGGTCACGATCAGGTCGAGGTCGGCATATTGCGGCACCCACGGTAACATCGCCTTGATCCGGGCGTTGTCCGAAATCAGCGAATCGGGGTCGCCAGCCCGGCGGTCTCCCAGCACGCGGACGATCTGCTGGTTGGTCACCCGGTCGACGGCGTCGAGTACTTCGAGCACGGAATAGCCCTGACCATAGCCGCAGTTCATCGTCAGCGAGCGTTCGGGCTGTTCGATCAGCGCGGCCAGCGCCAGCACGTGGGCTGCGGCGAGATCGCTGACATGGATATAGTCACGCACCCCGGTGCCATCGGGGGTATCAAAATCGGTGCCGAACACGTCGACCTTCGCGCGCTTGCCTAGTGCGGCCTCAACCGCGACCTTGATCAGGTGGGTGGCGCCTGCGGTTGATTGCCCAGTCCGCGCGCGCGGATCGGCGCCCGCCACGTTGAAATAGCGCAGTGCGCAGAAATTGAGCGGATGTGCGGCGGCGGTATCGCGCAGCATATGCTCGCTCATCAGCTTCGACATTCCATAGGGATTGATCGGCCGCTGCGGGGTGTCCTCGGTGACTGGCGAGACATCGGGAATGCCATAGGTCGCGGCGGTCGAGCTGAAGATGAAATGCTTGACCCCGCCGGTGACCGCGCTGGCGATCAGACTGCGGGTCTTGGCGGTGTTGTTATGGTAGTATTTGAGCGGATCGGAAACCGATTCCGGCACCACCACCGATCCGGCGAAATGCATCACCGCGCCGATGTTCTGCTCGGAAATGATCCGCGCGAGCAGGCCGGCATCCTCGATATCGCCTTCGTAGAAGGGCACCCCTTCGGACACGGCCCAGCGAAAGCCGGTGACCAGATTGTCGATCACCGTCACCGGCCAACCGGCATCGGTCAGCGCGAGCACGGCGTGGCTGCCGATATATCCGGCACCGCCGGTAACGAGCACAGGGCATTTCTGGGTCATGATGGGGCCATCGGATAACAGCCGCGCGCGATCAAGTGGTTAATGCGTCCGCCGCGTTCATCACCGGGCAAGGTTGCAGGCCGAAGAGGAGACGGGTGGGGCAGCGATCCTCCTCCAGCGAAGGGCCCAGTTCCATGCATAATCTCTCCTCCAAGTTTTTGACCGCAACCATGGTTGCAGTCCTCGGCCTGACCGGGACCGCCTTGATGGCACAGCCCGGGCGTTGGGGTGGGTCAGGTTGGGAGCATGAACCCGGCTGGGCATCGCGCAGCGCGCGGTCCGCGCCGTCACTCGAAGGATCGGTTGAGGTCGCGCGGTTTCGTGCCGATGGGATCGATCCTGCCGCGCTGGTCAAAGGCGGGATCGTGGTGATCCAGATGCCAGGGCTGGAGGCTGCCGCCGACCCGCGGCTCAACTCTACGTTTCAGGCCGCTGTCGAAAGCCAACTGATCAGCGCAGGCTATCAGGCCCTGCCCGAAGGTGCCGTGCCGTCTGGCCAGATCGCAGAAGTGCGGATCGTTCGCAGCGAAGCCGTGCCCGCCGAGGGCAAGCGCGATCCGGTCAGCGGGCAGATGAGCATGGGCGTGTCCAATCGCGGCTCCATGCTTGGCATGGCCGTACACATTGATGGAACCAAGCCGAAGAAGGCGCTGATCGAAACCCGGCTCGAAACCCGGATCCGCGACCGGGCCAGCGGGGAAGTGCTGTGGGAAGGGCGCGCCGCGATCCTGACCCGCGATGGGGACGAGAACTGGAACGACGATGCAATCGCCGCGCGGCTGGCTCGCGCGCTGTTCGAGGGCTTTCCGGCCCGCACCGGCGAAGCGCGTGAGCGCCGGTAACGGGGTTGCATCGCGGCCTAATCGGATTCACAACTGCGCGAGTGAGATAGTCGCGAAAGGGTGGCGCATATGAACAGGATCCGCATCGCAGCAATGGCGCTGGGTCTGCTCGCCGTGGCGGGCTGCGTCACGCCGGTGGGGCCGGTGCAGGTCACCCGGTTTCATGCCGCAGACATTTCGCCGCTGGGCAAGGGCACAATCTCAGTCGAACCGGCACCGGGCAGCGACGGTAATTCGATCGAATGGCAGACCTATCGCGCCGCGGTGATGCGCCAGCTCGAACGACTCGGCTATGCCGAAGCCGGTCCCGGCACCGGTGCGCAGGTTGCGCACATGAAAGTGACCCGCAGCACCATTCAACCGCAGCGTAGCGCTGGCCCGGTCAGCGTGGGCGTGGGCGGCTCGACCGGTTCTTATGGTTCAGGCGTTGGGCTCGGCATCGGCCTTAACCTCTCGCCCAAGCCGAAGGAGCAAGTTGCAACCGAGTTGGCGGTTTCGATCCGCGACCGGACCAGCGGCACAGTGCTGTGGGAGGGACGGGCGAGCTTCGTCGTGACCACGGCCTCGCCGCTGGCCGGGACCGCACTAGGCGCTCCGAAAATGAGCGAAGCCTTGTTCCTGAACTTCCCCGGTCAATCGGGTGAAACCATCGAAGTCAAATAAACGAGGTCACATGAACCCGATCCAGATCGACGCCGCCTTTGACAGCGGCAATATCGAGGTGCTGTCCGTTGATGGCACCACCGCGCGGCTTGCAATCCGCAAGGACAAGGATTCCGACTTCTACCAGTGGTTCCATTTTCGCGTGGCCAATTGCGCCGGACGGGAACTGACGCTGAAAATCACTGGGCTGAGCGGCTCGGCCTATCCCGGCGGCTGGCCCGGCTATGACGCGGCAGTCAGCGAGGACCGCGACTTCTGGGGCCGCGCCGACAGCAGCTATGACCAGGACGAGGACGGCGGCACGCTGACGATCCGCTATCTGCCCGAGGTGAACCTGGCATGGTTCGCCTATTTCGCGCCCTACTCGATGGAGCGGCATCACGATCTGGTTGCCGACGCGGCGCTGTGCGACGGGGTCGATCACCGGGTGCTGGGACACAGCATCGAAGGTCAGCCGATTGACTGCCTTGAGCTGGGCGAAGGTGACAAGCAGGTCTGGCTTTATGCCCGCCAGCATCCGGGCGAAAGCATGGCTGAATGGTGGACGGAAGGTGCGCTTGATTGCCTGACCGATCCGGCCGATCCGGTCGGGCGGCGGCTCCGCCAGCTTTGCCGGTTCCACGTCGTGCCAAATTGCAACCCGGACGGATCGCGGCGCGGACACTTGCGGACCAATGCCGTTGGCGTGAACCTCAACCGCGAATGGGCCGATCCAAGCCTTGAGCGCTCGCCCGAAGTGCTGTGCATCCGCAATGCGATGGACGAAACCGGCGTGCACTTCGCGATGGACGTTCACGGGGACGAGGCGATCCCGGCGGTATTTCTGGCGGGTTTTCACGGCATTCCCTCGATGCGCGAAGGACAGCAGGAAGGCTATGATCGCTACTCGGCAATCCTCAAGCGTCGGACCCCCGATTTCCAGACCCGGTTGGGCTACCCGACTGCAGGGGCCGGCAAAGCCAACCTGACGATGAGCACGAACCAGCTCGCCGAACGGTTCGGCGCGGTGGCAATGACGCTGGAAATGCCGTTCAAGGACAACGACGATCTTCCTTGTTTTGCGCAAGGCTGGTCACCCGAACGCAGCGCCATTCTGGGGCGGGACTGCATGGCCGCGTTGCTGGAGTGGCTTGATGGAGCCGGTTGAACTGCTCGGTTACACCGCGTCGCTGGCCTCGGGCGGGGCGTTCCTGCCCCAAGCAATCCGCGCGCTGAAAACCCGTCAGACCGGCGATCTCTCGCTGTTCAGCGTGCTGCTCGGCGCGGCGGGGACAGTGCTTTGGGCCAGCTATGGCCTCGCCATCAGCAGTGGACCGGTGATGCTGTCCAACTTCGTGGTCATGCCGTTCGCGCTGGCGACTTTGGCGCTGAAGCTGCGCCACGGCTAGCTCTAGGCCAGCGCAGCCGCCGACCCAGCCCAGGTCACGAGACAACCGGCTCCAGCACGCGCAAGGTCCGTGCATCGGCGTCTAGCTCCACCATCGCGCCCGATGGCAGGCACAGCTGGTTCGAAACGTGGCCGAAGTTGCCGCCGGTGAATGCCGGGATGCCAAGCGGATCGAGGTACTGGTCGATCACCTCGTCCAGCGAGAATCCCCGATAGCCGGGCTCTTCCGTCTGGCAGCTGGTGCACTGACCAAAGGCGATCCCGGCCAGCTCGCCTAGCACCCCGGCCAGGCGCAATTGCTGCAACATCCGGTCGATCCGGTACTCGGCCTCGTTGACGTCCTCGATAAACAGGATCGCGCCCTTGAACGCGGGGAGCCAACCGGTCCCCATCAGGGTGGATAGGATCGTCAGGTTGCCGCCGAGCAGGCGGCCGCGGGCCATGCCGCTGCGGATCGTGCGCCCGGCTCGCCCGCTGGCCGTTTCGGCCGCCGCACCGCCCAGTACCGGGCGATCGCCGGCGAAGGCGAGCCGCCACAGGCTTTCCCAAGTCTCGGGCTTCCAGGTGCTGGCCGCGTTTCCGCCGTGGATGGTCGGGTATCCGGCCCGCGCCGCGAAGGCGAGGTGGAGCGCGGTGATATCGCTGAACCCGATTAGCAGCTTGGGGTTTTGGCGGATCGTGGCCCAGTCCAGCAGTGGCAGGATCCGCGCGCTGCCCCACCCGCCGCGCAGCGCGAAGACCGCGCGGACGGCGGGATCGGCATACATCGCGTTGAGGTCGGCGGCCCGGTCTGCATCGGTTCCGGAGAGATAGCCGAACCGCCCGTCCGCGCCGTCCGCAATTTTCGGCACCAGCCCCATGCCCTTCAGCCACCATTCGGCGCGGGCGGCGGTATCTTCGCTGCCAGCAGCGCTGGCCGGAGCGATCACGCCAACCGTGTCACCCGGGCGTAGGCGCGGGGCTTTGCGGCTCCGTGCCGCGCCCACCGGCGGCGCTATCAGCGCGGCGCCTAGCCCGCCGAGCGTGGCCAGCGCGGTGCGCCGTCCGATCAAGCGAGGCTGCCTGGCCCGAAGGCGCGCGGCAGCAAGTCGGACAGCAGCAACTCGGTCACCTGCTCTTCACCCACGCACCACACGGTCGGGTCGTTTCCGCCCAGCGCGGCCATTTCGTTCAGCACTTGGCGGCAGCGCCCGCACGGGGTCACCGGATCACCGCTGCCCACCGCACCGGCCTTGCCGCCAATCACCGCGACTGCTTCCAATCGCCCGCGCCAGTCTTCGCTCAGCGCCTTGCCGACCGCGACCGTTTCTGCGCAGAGCGTCAAACCGTAACTGGCGTTTTCAACATTGGCCCCGGTCACCACAGAGCCATCAGCAAAGCCGAGCGCGGCGCCAACATGGTAGTTGGAATAGGGCGCATAGGCGCGGGTCGCGGCGTCGCGCGCGGCTTCGATCAGGCTTTCGCGAGTCCAGCTCATCGTTGCACCACCACCCAGTTGAGCGGGCCTTCTGCCGCTGGACTATCAAACATATCGGTTGCGCTCCACAGGGTCCATGGTCGACCCGCATAGTCTGGCTGAAACCGTGTCCGTTCCAGCCAGACATTGCGATCAATCGCGCTGGCAAGGTGATAGCGGTCTTCGAAGGCCGGGGAAATCTTCAGGATCGTCGCTTTGCCAGTGTGGGTTTCGATCTGGTTGATGAAGGTCATCAACTCGCTCTCGATCGCTGCGTCCGATACCTTGATCGGGCAGTCGTCGGCCAGAATGTCGAGCTCCACTGCAGGGGGTAACATCGCCTTGTCACGTGGGACCACGGTGACGAAGTTGGAAGACTGGCTTTCGGCCGGCTGGCACGGATCGTAGCGGTGCACGGCACCGACTTGCAGCTTTGCAGCACGGGCGTCTTCGAAATTTTTCGCAAAGGCCGGATCGCGGGCAAAGGCGCTCGCTGATGCATCAAGATAGGCGAAGCTGGCCCCCGTCGCTTTCAGGGCCTTCCAATCGACCGCGCCGTCATCGGCCGAAACGGCGATCCCCTGCATCGGGAATTCCAGCTTGGATGGGCGCCAATGGCGCAGATCCCACCAGCCCCAACCGGCGGCGATGATCGCCAACAAAAGTCCCGCGCCAAGCAAGCGCAGCCTCCAGCGGCTGGTCGATTTGCGGGCCATGTCCGGTTCGCTCTCCCTAGCCCCTGATATGCAAAACGCAGATCAGGGTGAACAGCCGCCGGGCAGTGGCGAAATCGGTTTCAACCTTGCCCTCCAGCCGTTCCAGCAGCATCTCGGCAGCTTCGTTGTGGACGCCGCGGCGGGCCATGTCGATGGTCTCGATCTCGGCCGCGCTGGCCTTGCGGATCGCCTGATAATAGCTGTCGCAGATCGCGAAATACTCGCGGATCGGGCGGCGGAACCGACCTAGGCCCAAGATCAGCGTTTCGAGCTGTCCGCCGTTTTCGTCCGCAATATCGAGCGAGAGCCGCCCGTCTTCGACCCCCAGTTTGAGTCGGTAGGGACCAAGATGCCCGGCCTCGGCCGCGCGGCACGGCTTGAACAGATTTTCCTCGATCAGATCAAAGATCGCGATCCGCCGCTCCTGTTCGATATCGGCGTTGCGCCACAGGATGGTCGCCTCGTCGAGCTCGATATGGATGATGCGCGGGTCGGCCATGGTGGCGGCGCTTTTCGCAGATGCAATATGGAGGGGCAAGGGGGGTGTTGAAATGGTTCACACGAAGACACGAAGACACAAAGATCTTGGCCCAGCGCCGCAGGCTGAATCCCTTTATGTCGACCTCCGCACTGTTGCCATCAAACTTGAAAGCGGCTGCGCCCCATGCGCCACATCTTTGTGTCTTCGTGTCTTCGTGTGAACTCAAACCCTTTCATCCCCGCTATCCACAGGGTCAAATCAGCGAACGCCAGTCCGCAGCGCTTGCGCAAAGTCCAACCCCCGCGCATGGATCGCCGCTTATGGCTGAACCAATTCCCTTTCCCCGCGCTGATGAAACCGCTGCCCGTGCACTCCCTTCTAACGTAGAGGCAGAAGCCGCGTTCTTGGGGGCGGCGCTGATTGACAACCGGGTGATCGAGGAACTGGTCACGCCGATCAGGCCCGATCATTTCTTTGAACCGGTCCACGGCCGGATTTTTGAACGCGTTCTGCAGTTGCTCGATCGCAAGGCAGTGGTCACCCCGGTCACGCTCAAGCCCTATTTCGAAGCGGATGAGGCGCTGAAGGAGTTGGGTGGATCGGCCTATCTGGCGCGATTGACCGCTGATGGTCAGGGGCTGTTGGCACCGCGCGAACTGGCCGAACAGATCTATGATCTGGCCTTGCTGCGCGAACTGGTGTCAGTTGGGCGCAATCTGGTCAATTCGGCGCTCGATACCTCGGAAAGCGTCGATCCGATGGATCAGGTCGCCCAGGCCGAAGCGGCGCTGTACAAAGTGGCCGAAGGTGCTTCGAGCGCCAGCGAGGCACAGGGCTTTGCCATGGCCACCCGGACCGCGCTGGGCATGATCGAAACCGCGCTGCTTTCAGGCGGGCACATTTCTGGCAAGACCACCGGGCTAGTTTCAATCAACGAAAAGATCGGCGGGCTGCACGATAGCGATCTGATCATTCTGGCTGGGCGTCCGGGCATGGGCAAAACCTCGCTTGCCACCAACATTGCCTTCAACGCAGCTGACCGGCTGCGCCGCGACATTGCCGATGGAATTGCGCCCGAAAAATCGGTCGGCGCGGCCTGCGCGTTTTTCAGCCTGGAAATGAGCGCCGATCAGCTCGCCACGCGTATTCTGGCCGAACAGTCCGGGATCAGCAGCGAAGCTTTGCGGATGGGCAAGATCAGCCGTGAGGATTTCCAGCAGCTGTCCTATGCCAGCCAGCGGCTCGCCGAATTGCCGCTCTACATCGATGATACCCCGGCGCTGTCGATCTCGGCGCTGCGGACCCGCGCGCGGCGATTGAAGCGGCGGCACGATATCGGGCTGGTGGTGGTCGATTACCTCCAGCTCCTGCAGGGATCGGGCCGCGCGAGCGACAACCGGGTTAATGAAATCTCGGAAATCAGCCGTGGCCTCAAGACGCTGGCCAAAGAACTGGCCTGCCCGGTGATCGCACTGTCGCAGCTCAGCCGCGCGGTCGAACAGCGTGAAGACAAACGCCCGCAGCTGTCGGACTTGCGCGAATCGGGCTCGATCGAGCAGGACGCTGATATGGTCTGGTTCGTGTTCCGTGAAGACTATTACGTGGCCGCGCGCGAACCCAAGGTGCCGCAAGACAGCGATGATGCCAAAACGCATGAAGCCCACACTGCGTGGCAGGCGGAAATGGAACGGGTCTATGGCACGGCGGAACTGATCGTGGCCAAACAGCGCCACGGTTCAACCGGCAAGGTGCGGATGCGGTTCGAATCGCGGATCACCCGGTTCAGCGATCTGGCCGATGAGAGCCAGCGCCATGAGAGTTACGAATAGTTTTAAAAATCATTTATAAACAATATGTTATGCGAATTTTCCTTGACTTCCGAATCGCTTAGCGCCTAAGCGCGGCCATTCCCGGCTTTTTGTAGTGAATTGGAGTGCCCGATGGCGCGCGTTACTGTTGAAGATTGTGTCGACAAGATCCCGAACCGTTTCGACCTTGTCCTGATGGCTGCGCAGCGGGCGCGGGAAATTTCGGGCGGGGCGGAAATCACCATCGACCGTGATCGCGACAAGAATCCGGTTGTGGCGCTGCGCGAAATCGCCGAACAGACAGTGCGTCCTGACCTGCTGAAGGAATCGGTGATCAGCTCGCTTCAGCGCGTGCTGCCAGACGATGATGATGAGGTCGATGATGTCGGCTCGCTCAGCCAGTCGGCCGAAGCCCTGCGGATCACTGCAGCCGCGCCAGTGCGCAACACCTCGATCGGCGGCGATTACGAAGGGTAATTGCCCCTCAGTACGCTGCCTTACAAAAAGGCCCGCTTCCCTGGCGGATGCGGGCCTTTTTGGTTTTTCAGCTTACCGGCACGGGTAAGTGCGAATGAAGTAGTCGGCCATGGCCTGCTTCATACTCACGCGCGGGCGGACAGCTTCGGGGTAGGTCCGCAGGAACGCCAGCAGTTGGTCCGAATTGACTCTGGCACCTTTGGGCGGGCAGCTTGAAGGACGGCCGGCGGCCTTTTCCTGCGTTAACCGGGCCTTATACGCTCCGCCTGCTGCTTCGCCTTCGGCGCGCAGGACTTTAATGTCAGAAGAAAACAGCGCTGCTGCGCCCTTTGCCTTCAGGGCATCGGCCTTGCCCAGGAAAGTGGCAACAGTCATGTCCCCCGGCGCCGCCAGCAGCGGGGCGGCAAGGGTCATGCTGGCTGCAAGGACAAGGATCAGGCGCTTCATCAGGATACTCCAGTCAGGTAAACAGCTGCATCGCTTGACCGAAGTCGGCTTGCAAGAGCATGAACGAAGCGATGGGGATCAAGGCATGAGCGATGGCGAAGTTATCGGCGAATTGGCAACCGGCGCACTGACTGCGCGCGCGCTTGAACCGGAGCACGGTGAAGGCGGCGCTGATGGTCACACCCACGAAGCATCGTGCCTCAATTGTGGGACTGCGTTGGTTGGTCGGCACTGCCATCAATGTGGGCAAGCCGCGCATGTTCACCGCACGCTGGGGGCCTTCTTCCACGATCTGCTGCACGGTGTGTTTCATTTCGAAGGCAAGATCTGGCGCACCTTGCCGATGCTGGCTTGGAAGCCCGGACGCCTGACCCGCGAATATATTGACGGACGCCGCGCCAGTTATGTCAGCCCGATAGCCCTGTTTCTGTTCAGCGTGTTCTTGATGTTCGCAGTTGTGAACCAGTTCGCCGACGCATTTGATCCGGGCAACATCGTCAAGGTCAATGGAACCAGCGTCAACGAAGGGCTGCCTGATCAGACCAGAAAGCTGGCCGAACTAAAGGCCCGCCGGGACGAGCTTGTGCGCACCGGCCAGCCGACATTCGGGATCGATGGCCAGATATCGGGCGCGGAAGAGGCGCTGCGGGTGATGCAGGAAGTCAAACAGGCCAATTTTGAAGAGCTCAACGCCCGCAGCGATGTACCGGCTATCGATCAGACGCTGAAAGCGCTCAAGACAAATCCGGGCCTGGTACTCTACAAGCTGCAAAGCAACGCGTACAAATTCAGCTGGGCGCTGATCCCGATCTCGGTTCCGTTCGTCTGGCTGCTATTCGCCTGGCGCCGCCAGTTCCACCTCTATGATCACACCGTGTTCGTGACCTATTCACTCAGCTTCATGACCTTGCTGGTCGTGGTGCTGACGCTGGCGATGGCTGCAGGGGCGCCGCTGGTTACGTCGGCGGCAATCGTGATCCCGCCGATCCATATGTACCGCCAGCTGCGCGGTGCCTATGGCCTCAGCCGCCGCAGCGCGCTGTGGCGCACTGCGGCGTTGATCGGCATTGCGGTAACCACGCTGATCCTTTTTGCGATGCTGCTGCTGGCGCAGACCGGGGGCTAGGCGATCAGGCCCCTTGCGCCTCTGCCCCGGCGAACCGCTTGCCTGCCTTGGGCACAGCAGAACCTTTGACTGGCGGCAAGGCAGAAGGGCCAACTGGATCGACCGGACGGTCAATCTTGCCGCTCTCGAGCAGTTCCTTGATTTCGTCGCCGGTCAGCGTTTCATATTCGAGCAGCGTCTGGGCCAGCAGATGCAGCTTGTCGATCTGGGCTTTCAGGATCGAAGTTGCGCGCTTGTGCCCGCCTTCGACCAGCGCCTTGATCTCAGCATCAATCAGCTTGTTGGTTTCAGCTGACTGCATGGTCCGTTGTGATCCACCATAGCCGAGATAGCCTTCCTGCGTTTCTTCATACTGGAGCGGACCCAGCTTTTCCGACATGCCCCAGCGCGTTACCATCTTGCGGGCCAATGAAGTGGCCTGCTGGATGTCGGACGAGGCACCAGATGAGACCTTGTCGTGCCCAAAGATCAGTTCTTCGGCCACCCGGCCACCCATCCCGACCGAGAGATGCGCGTGCATCTGTTCGCGGTGGAATGAATAGCTGTCGCGTTCCGGCAGGCGGACCACCATGCCGAGCGCGCCGCCGCGCGGGATGATCGTGGCCTTGTGGATCGGGTCGGATGCCGGTTCGTTGACCGAAACCAGCGCGTGGCCAGCTTCGTGATAGGCGGTCATCTTTTTCTCGTCATCGGTCATGACCATGGAGCGGCGTTCGGCCCCCATCATGACCTTGTCCTTGGCGTCTTCGAATTCCTTCATCGCCACCAGCCGCTTTTTCCGGCGTGCGGCCAGCAGTGCGGCTTCGTTGACCAGGTTTGCAAGATCCGCGCCTGAAAAGCCTGGCGTGCCGCGCGCGATCACCCGCGGGTTGACGTCTGGAGCCAGTGGAACCTTCTTCATGTGCACGGCCAGGATCTTTTCGCGGCCTTCGATATCGGGAACCGAGACAATCACCTGACGGTCAAACCGGCCAGGACGCAGCAGTGCGGGGTCGAGCACGTCAGGGCGGTTGGTTGCGGCGATGATGATAATGCCTTCGTTGGCTTCAAACCCATCCATTTCGACCAGCAACTGGTTGAGCGTCTGTTCACGTTCATCGTTGCTGTTGCCAAGGCCGTGGCCGCGGTGGCGACCGACCGCGTCGATTTCATCAATGAAAACGATGCACGGGGCGTTCTTTTTGGCCTGTTCAAACATGTCGCGCACCCGGCTGGCGCCGACGCCGACGAACATTTCAACAAAGTCCGAACCTGAAATCGTGAAGAACGGTACGCCCGCTTCACCCGCGATCGCGCGCGCGAGCAGGGTTTTGCCGGTGCCCGGAGGGCCAACCAGCAGTGCGCCCTTGGGGATCTGGCCACCCAGCTTGGAAAACCGGTGCGGATCCTTCAGGAACTCGACGATTTCTTCCAGCTCCTCGCGCGCTTCATCAATCCCGGCTACGTCGGCAAAGGTAACCCGGCCCTGCTTTTCGGTCAGCATCTTGGCTTTGCTTTTGCCAAAGCCCATCGCTCCGCCAGCACCGCCACCCTTCTGGAACTGGCGCATGGCAAAGACCATAAGGCCGATCAGCAGCAGAAACGGCAACGTCTGGAACAGGATGGCGACCAGTAGATTGGGCTCATCAACCGGTTTGCCATCATACTGCACACCGTTTTCCTGCAACAACGTGGGCAGGGTGGCGTCGTTCGGGATCGGCACGGTGGTGAACGGCTTGTCGCCATCCTTGAACACGCCGTTGATCTTGGTGTCCGAGACGACCACAGATTTGATCTTGCCTTCGGCCACTTGCGCGCGGAACTCCGAATAACCGATCGGTTCGCCCGGAACGGCGCCCCGGCTGTCAAACAGCGAAACCATGACCAGCAGGGCCAGAAAAACCCCGCCCCAGATCATCAGATTCTTCATCCACGGCGAACCGGTGGGCTGTTCCTCGTTATTGTTCATGCGCGCAGGGTCCTTTCGTCAAACCTATGTAGGGCGCGGTGACTGAATCGCAAGCTAACGGGCATATTGCAGCCGCGCGGCTTGCGTGGATTATTGCGCAATTGCACAAGGTCGCGTCGGGATCAGGGGGCGAAATGGATCATAGTCAGGCTTTTGCAGGCGACCGGTTTGCCAACTGGGCACCGTTTCCGGCACGTTTGCTGTTGCTGGCAGTTGCGCTGCTGTTGCTCGCAGCGGCGTTGGTCCCGATCAAGGCGGGCAAGCAAGAAACCGAAGTGGCCGGGTTCACCGATGTTATTGTCGGCAAGGTCAATCAAGCGGCGCAGCGTCCACGCGACGATGATCTGGCGCTCTATGATCGGGTGATCGAACGGATCGGGCACGGCGAAAATTACTATGCAGTAGCAGCGCAAGAGCATCGCGAGGCCCACTATCCGCTACGCCCGGGCGTAGCGGTGCGCTTGCCAACGCTGGCCTATCTGGCGGCCATGCTGGGCGATACTGGCAAGGGCGCCGATGTGCTGGTGCCGGGTTTGCTGGCCGCCGCAATCGCCCTTTTGGTGGCAACACTTTGGGCGTGGTGGCGCCGGTTGGGTGATGAAGGGCTGGGGCAGCGCGAGCGGCGCTGGGCCTTGGCGTTGCTGTTCTATGGCGCTTCGCTGGGGCTGAACCGCTATTACTTCGTACTCCATGAGCTGTGGGCCGGGATGCTGCTGGCTCTGGCGATGGGGTTGCACCGGCCGGGCAGGAAATGGCTGGGCGCCTTGCTGGTTGCCGCGCTGGCATTGTCGATCCGCGAGCATGCATTGCCGTTTGTGTTGCTGATGGCCGCCATGGCGTTCTGGCGGCGCGACTGGAAGGAAGGCGCGGCGTGGAGCGGACTGGCTGCGGCGTTCTTTGCCTACCTCGTCTGGCATCTGGCACAAGTTGCACAGTATGTCCTGCCCAGCGACGTGATGGGGCCCGCTTGGCTGGAGCTGCGCGGGCTGTCCGGCTGGCTTTCCACTGTGGTCTTATCCAGCAATCTGCGGTTGCTGTCGCATTTTGTGGCCGGACCGCTGGTGGTGCTGATGGTTTTCGGTTGGGCTGGCTGGAAAAGTCCGGCCGGCACTTTCGCGACGCTGCTTTACCTGGGTTACGGTCTGGCTTTCATGATCGCCGGCCGGCCCGATAACTTCTACTGGGGCGCGGTGATCGCCCCGGCGATGTTCATCGGGCTGGCGTTTGTGCCGATGGCGCTGAAGTCTTTGCTAACCGCAGCAAAGCCAATCAGGCGGTAAGTTCTTCGATCTTGTGATGGGGCAGCACCCGCCAGGCTGCAATCAGGACGAGGACGTGAACCGCCTCAACCGCCATCGGGATCGGCCAGCCGGGATAGGTTCCATCCAACATCACGCTGGCAGCGCGGACGACCACGGCCGTGCCCATCAGCGCGGCGGGCACCAGCAACAGATCGCCATTACGGCGCCAGGCTCCGAGTATCATGCATACTGCGATCACCCCGAAAAAGGCCGCAAAGTCTGCGCGCAGCGTTGATGTGCCCTGATTGCCCAGCCCGGCCAAACCAAAGCCGGCCGCGGTCGCATCCGGGTTGAACAGAAAGTTCAGACCCATGAACAGGTCAAACATGCCGAGCAGAAAGATCACTGCAGTCAGTACAAAGCGCATCGCGTTAACCACCCCTGTTAGTCCGATTTTTCCCACTCTGCCCCATTCCGCGCTAATCGCAAAGCCTGTTGCGCATAGGGGAAGGGCGTTGCACAAGCGCGTTGAAATGACGGCTCCACGCATCCTGTTGGTCGTGGGCGGCGGGATCGCTGCCTACAAGGCCTGTGAACTCGTCCGCTTGATCCGCAAGGGCGGCGGCGATGTGACCTGCGTCCTGACCGAGGGCGGGTCCAAATTCATCACCGCGATGACGCTTGCTGCGCTCAGCGAAAATCCGGTTCACACCACCTTGTGGGATCTGACCAGTGAGGTCGAGATGGGCCACATCCAACTCTCGCGCAGCGCCGATCTGGTGGTCGTTTGCCCGGCAACGGCAGACCTGCTGGCCAAGATGGCCCATGGCATTGCCGATGATATGGCGACCACGCTGCTGCTGGCCACGGACAAACCGGTCATGGCCGTGCCCGCAATGAATGTGCGAATGTGGGAACACGCCGCTACCCAGGCCAATGTTGCCGCATTGAGCGAGCGCGGCATTCATGTGTTGATGCCGGATGAAGGCCCGATGGCTTGCGGCGAATTTGGCGCTGGGCGTCTGCCTGAACCGGTCGCAGTCTATAATGCGATATGTGATCTGCTGGGGACTGAGCCGATGCTGCTCCCTGCGCCAGAGCCGCTGCCTACGCTCGATCTGCCGGATTGGGATGCACCGCAGAGTGAGGATACCGGACTGGGCGGCCTGTCAGGCAGTCTGATCCAGCGCAGCAGCGAGCGGACCCCGCTTGAATTTGCCGATGAGCCAATCGAGGGGGATTTTGCCGAACTGGCAATCGATGAACCCGTGCCGGTTGCGGTCGATCTGAACAGTCCGATCCTGTCTAAGAAAGGCAAAGCCAAGGCCGCTCCGCCGACCGATCCTGAAGCGATCAACCATACTGTTTCGCCGCACGGTGATGCCCATGCACCCGAACCGTTTGAAGAAGGCGTGCTGGCAGCCGATCCGTTGGCCGGGCAGCCCGACTTTGCCCCGGACGACGCGCTGATCGACCCCGAAGGGCCGCTGAAGGGCAAGCACGTGCTCGTCACCGCCGGCCCGACTCACGAGCCGATCGACCCAGTTCGCTACATCGCCAACCGTTCTTCGGGCAAACAGGGCTATGCGATTGCCGCCGCCGCAGCGCGGCTGGGCGCGCGGGTGACGCTGGTCTCTGGCCCGGTCATGCTGCCTAACCCGCCCGGGGTGGACCGGATCAACGTTGAAACCGCCCGCGATATGGCCGAGGCTGTCAGGCAATCGCTTCCCGCCGATGCAGCGGTGATGGTCGCGGCTGTGGCCGATTGGCGCACAACAGAATTCTCGACCGAGAAGATGAAAAAGCGCGGTGCCGCACCGCCTGCTCTGCGGCTGACCGAAAATCCCGATATCCTCGCGATGGTGGCCGTCAGCGACAAGCGGCCCAAGCTGGTCGTCGGCTTTGCGGCGGAAACCGAAAAGGTGGTTGAGCACGCCAAGGAAAAGCGCAAGCGCAAGGGCGCTGACTGGATCATTGCCAACGACGTTTCGGGTGATGTGATGGGCGGTGATGCCAATGCCGTGCATATTATCACCCCCAAGGGTGTTGAAGACCTTCCGGAAATGGCAAAGGGCGAAATCGCCATGGCTATTGTCCAGAGGATCGCCGATGCACTCGCCAAATGACGTTCCCGTTCGCGTAAAACTCCTGCCCCACGGCGAAGGTTTGGACCTGCCGGTCTATGCCACCGCCGGTGCTGCCGGGATGGATGTTGTTTCAGCTGAAGACGTGACGATTGCGCCCGGTGCGCGCCATGCGGTTGCCACCGGCTTAGCCATGGCAATTCCTGCTGGTTTTGAGATTCAAGTCCGCCCGCGCTCGGGTCTGGCGCTCAAGCACGGGATTTCCGTGCCCAACGCCCCCGGCACGATCGACAGCGACTATCGCGGCGAGCTCAAGGTTATCCTGATCAACCATGGCGCCGATCCGTTCGCGATTGCGCGCGGTGACCGGGTGGCGCAGCTGGTGTTGGCGCCCGTTACCCGTGCTACCTGGCTGGTGGCCGATGAGCTGGACGAAACTGCGCGCGGCGAAGGCGGGTTCGGTTCGACCGGCGGGGTTGTTGCGCTGGGGAGCTGAGCCGCACGCAAAAAAGCGGGCCCGTTGCCGGACCCGCTTTTTGCAATCCGGTCAGGCCGGGTCAGTTCTTCTTCTTCTCCGGCGCCACCGAAATCCGCACCGTTTCACCCGAATTGCCGGGGAAGCCGGTGAACATCGCTTCGACAAGATTGGGCACCAGATAGCCCAGCCGGTTGGAAGTGCTGGCGGCTTCGGCCTGGCCTTCGAACAGGCGGGTGCCATCGACGCGGCGGTCGATCTTCAGGCTGACCGCGCTGATATAGACGGTGTAGTTTTCATACCCCTGATTGAACCAAGGGTCGTTCCAGCCATAGCCCCAGACGCCGCGCGGATGGAACGGACTGTAATAGCCGCGCCGACCACCATAGCCCCAGCGCGGATAGCCATACCAGCTCGACCAAAAGGGATCTGCATATCCGTTTGAGCGCACCTGATTACGGCCCTTGTCCACACCGTAGTCAAATCGCACAACCAGATCGGCTGTGGCCGGATCAGTCGCGCGGACATAGCCGAGGCTATTCATCTTGGCATCGACCAGCGAAGCATAT